>CAYMWP010000094.1:0-18965 GCA_964393895.1 uncultured Anaerolineales bacterium
ATCGGAGGTTCACTTCGGCTATAATGAGGAGAGGAACCCCGGTAAACAAATACAACCAAACTTTCCAGCCACCAAGTTTCAGATGGGTCAGCAACGTCCCTGGTACGATATACCTCAATCGCCGCACCGATGATTGCCCTGGGGAGTCGATCAACCTCCATTTGATTCCTCTGCGCTCTCTGCGTCTCTGTGGTGCACTCCAGATGCGGTAAACGGGTACCTAAAGGCGTTATCCAAAGCGGCCGGTGACGTAATCTTCGGTGCGCTGGTCGCGAGGCATGGTGAACAGTTGTTCGCCACGCCCTTGCTCGACCAACTCCCCCTGCAACACAAAGACCGCGTGATCGGCCACGCGGGCGGCCTGCTGCACGCTGTGGGGGACGATGACCACCGTGTAGCGCCGTTTCAGTTCTTGCAGGCTGGCCTCGACCTTGGCCGTCGAGATGGGGTCCAGCCCCGACGTCGGCTCGTCGAGCAGGACGGCCTCCGGTTCCAGCGCCAGCGTGCGGGCCAGGCACAGCCGTTGTTGCTGCCCGCCAGAAAGGGCGACGGCCGGCTCGTTCAACCGATCCTGCACCTCGTCCCACAGCGCCGCCGCCCGCAGGCTGCTTTCGACCAACTCGTCCAGCCGGGCGCGATTGCGTATGCCGGCCAGCTCGGGACCATAGGTCAGGTTCTGCCGGATGCTCATCGGCAGCGGGACTGGGGTGGCAAAGACCATCCCCACGCGGCGGCGCAGTGCGTGCACGTCCACCCCAGGCGCGTAGACGTCCTCCCCGTCGAGCAGCACCCGGCCCTCCAATTGCCGCCCCGGAATCAAGTCGTTGAGCCGGTTCAAGAGCCGCAGCAACGTTGATTTTCCACCGCCCGCTGGCCCAAAGATGACCGTGATCTCGTTGGGATAGATGGACAGGTCAATGTCACACAGCGCCCGAACGCCATCCTCGTAAGTGTACGAGACTTTGTCCAATGAGAATTTGGGTGCTTCCGCCATTCGTCTCACCATTGCCGTTTGGCGCGGAAGCGGCTGCGCGTTATCGCCGCCACGACGTTCATTGACAGCACAAAGACCAAGAGTACCAACGCCGTGCCGTACTGGATACGCACCGGCATCTCTGGCACCTGGGTGCTGATGACGAACAGATGGTACGGCAACGCCATCGTCTGGTCAAAGATGGACTTGGGCAAGCGCGGCAGGAAAAAGGCCGCGACGGTGAAAAGAATCGGCGCCGTCTCTCCGGCAGCTCGCTCCAATCCTAGAATCACGCCGGTGAGAACGCCCGGCAGGGCCTGGGGCAGCACGACGCGCCGTACAGTCTGCCACCGGGTGCCTCCCAGTGAAAGGCTCACGATGCGGAACGACTGGGGCACCGCGCGCAGCGCCTCCTCGGCCGTGCTGATTATGACGGGCAAGGTCATGATCGCCAGCGTCAGTGACCCGGCCAGGATGGAAGCGCCAAACTGGAGAAAGATGACGAACAACCCCAGTCCAAATAGTCCATAGACCACCGAAGGCACCCCGGCCAGGTTGACGATGGCCAGCCGGATGACGCGGGTGAGCAGCGTATCCTGAGCGTACTCCGCCAGATAGATCGCCACCGCCACGCCGACCGGCACGGCAAAGACGGCGGTGCCCAACGTCAGGAGCACGGTGCCGACGACGGCCGGCCAGAGACCGCCGGCTCGCATCCCATCGCGCGGCATCGCCACGATAAACTCCCAGGAAATAGCGGACGCGCCCTGGACGACAATGTAGCCCACCAGCAGCAAGATAGGCAGCACGACCAGGGCAGTAGTTATGCCCAGTAGAGCGAAACCGAGTCGTTGGCGCAGTTGTCTGGACATGGGCAATTCACGAAAGCAAGCGGCCGTAGCGCTTCCCCTGCCGGAAAATCGTCCACGCGGCGACCAGGTTGATGATGAGGGTGACGAAAAACAGCACCAGGCCGACGGCAAACAGGACGTGATAGTGGAGACTCCCCTGGGCCACCTCGCCCATCTCGGCGGCAATGGTGGCCGTCATTGTGCGCACCGGCATGAGAAACGAGTTGAGGGTGAGCGGCATACGGGCAGCGTTGCCCGTGACCATCATCACCGCCATCGTCTCGCCGATGGCGCGCCCCACGCCCAACATCATCGCCGTGAGGATACCGGAGCGCGCCGCCGGCACCGTCACTCGCCACAAGGTCTGCCAGCGGGTAGCGCCCAGCGCCAGCGCCGCGTCGCGGTACGACTTGGGCACGGCGTCCAGCGCGTCCTCGGCCACACTGATGATGGTGGGCAGCGCCATGTAACCCAGCATCACCGAGCCGGATAGGGCCGTCAGGCCGGTCGGAGCGCCCAGGTACTCGCGGATCAACGGCGAGATCGCCAACATCCCGATAAAGCCCAACACCACCGATGGGATGCCGGCCAGCACCTCAATGAAGGGTTTGAGGACCTCGCGTACCCAGCGAGGGGCCACCTCGGCGATGAAAACCGCCGTCAACAGACCCAGCGGCAGGCTGACGACCGCCGCCCCCAGCGTCACCATGAGCGACCCCAGCACCAGCGGCAGAAGGCCGAAATGTTCCTCATTGGGGTACCAGCGGGTCTGGAGTAGATCGCCGACCGGTACCTCGAAGAACGTCGCGCCCCCCTCGCGCAGCAGAAACATAAAGATCAGCGCCAGGAAGAGAATCACCAGTACGCCGGTCACGCGGATGAACCGTTCGATGAGGGTTTCGTAGAGCGAGTTATTCACCTATTCTACCTCCAACGGCACGAACCCCAACTCTCCCACGATCACCTGCCCCTCCGGCGAGCGGATCCAGTCCAGATATTCAGCGATGGCCCCTTGCGGCTCTCCGGCGGTGTACATGTAGAGATCGCGCGAGATGGGATACTCGCCCTGGTTTACCGTCTCGATGCTCGGCTGCACGAATGGCCCCCCGGCGTCCACGGCGACGGCGATGGTCTTTTGGTCGGGGGTGACATAGCCCAGCCCATCGTAGCCGATGCTGTTGGGATTCTGGCGCACCTCGGCGCTGATCCCCTCCGACGAGGGCATCAACAGCGTGTCCGGCGAGAAGAGCGTGGAGGCGTGTTTATCTCCCAGCCGCACCACCTGCTCCAGAAAGTAGACGTGCGTGCCCGAGTTCGATTCCCGCGAGAGGAGCACAATAGGACGGCTCTCTCCTCCCACATCCGCCCAGTTGGTGATATGCCCGCTGAATATGTCCGAGAGTTGCTGGAGCGTGAGATTATCCACCGGATTGGAGGGATGGACGACTATGGCAATGGCGTCGCGGGCAATGACGTGCTCGACCGGCATGATACCGTTCGCCTCAGCAGCATCCCGTTCTTCCTCCTTCATCTGGCGTGAGGCGTTGGCGACGTCCACCGTGCCGTTGATCAGGCCGGCGATCCCGGTGCCGGATCCGCCCCCGGTCACGGCGATGCGCGCGTCGGGGTTGTGCGCTTGATACGCCTCCGCCCAGGCCAACGCCAGGTTGACGATAGTGTCGGAGCCGACGTTCTGAATGGCAACGCCCGCCTCACCTGCCCCTCCCTCGGGCCGGCGGCAGGCGGTAAGCAGGACGAGCAAAGTGCAGACAAGGAGAGGTTTGCGCATACTGCATCCTCAGCGCTCGTTGGGATTCTCGGCGGTTAATCCCTCCAAACGTATCGTCAAAGTTGCCCCCCTGCCACTTCAACCACCTCCTGTGGCAATCCCCCCTCTCCTGTCAAGAATATATTCTCCTGGATTATAACACCAGCTGTCCAGGCGGTCAATCAAACTTGCCCGTTCAGGCAGCCTGGGGTAAAATGCCCGTAATGAGCAAAATCGAAATCCACGACCTATGGTTCTACTACGACGGCTTTGAAGCATTGCGCAACATCTCGATGCACATCGAAGAGCGACGTATCACCGCCCTCATCGGGCCTTCTGGTTGTGGCAAGTCCACCTTCCTGCGCTGCATCAACCGCATGAACGACACCATCCCCGGCGCGCGCGCCACCGGGGAAATCTTGTTAGACGGTCAGAACATCTATGCGCCGGACGTGGACGTGGTCGAGCTGAGACAGCGGGTGGGCATGGTTTTCCAGCGGCCCAACCCCTTTCCCCAGTCCATCTACGATAACGTCGCCTTTGGGCCGCGCGTGCTGGGCCTGGCCCGCTCCAGTGCGCTGGACGATCTGGTGGAGCAAAGCCTGTGGTCGGCGGCGTTGTGGGACGAGGTCGAAGGCAAGCTCGACAGTTCCGCACTCGACCTTTCGGCCGGCGAACAGCAGCGGTTGTGCATCGCGCGAGTGCTGGCCGTCAAACCGGACGTTATCTTGATGGACGAGCCATGCTCGGCATTGGACCCGGCCGCCACGTTGCAGATTGAGGAGCTGATGCGCAAGCTGCGTCAGCGTTACACCATCGTCATCGTCACTCACAATATGCAGCAGGCGGCCCGCGTCTCTGACCATACCGGCTTCTTTTGGCTGGGAGACCTGGTCGAGTACGACGAGACGGGCAAGATCTTTACTCGTCCGGCGGAAAAACTGACCGAGGATTACGTCACCGGGCGGATGGGCTAATGGGCGTCTACGCTTGGCAGGGAGGATGAGGCAATGAGCAAAACCAGAGAGTTATTCGACCAGCAGCTAGCAGATTTACGCGATGACATTCTGCGCCTGGGTGAAACGGCAAAAACCGCCATCGGGCTATCTGTCCAGGCGCTCAAGGAGCAAGACCAAGACCTGGCCCGCCAGGTGATCGCCGGAGACGAAGTGATCAATACCGAGCGATATGACCTGGAAGAACAATGCCTCAAGCTGATCGCCACCCAACAGCCCACGGCCGGGGACCTGCGCGCCATCGTCGCCGCCATTCACATCGTCACCGAATTGGAGCGCATCGGGGATTACGCCAGCGGGATCGCTGAGCTTGCCATTCGTCTGGCCCACAAGCCAATGCTCAAGCCGTTGATTGATGTCCCTCGCATGACCAAGATTGACCAGGAGATGATCCACGCCAGCCTGGAAGCATATTTCAAGAACGATCCAGACCTGGCGCTCGAAACAGCAAAGCGGGACGCAGAGATTGACCAGTTGTACGACCAGATCTATCGCGAGTTACTGACCTACATGCTAGAAGATCCAAGGAGCATCACGCGGGCCACTCACCTGCTCTGGGTGGCTCACAAGCTGGAGCGCATCGCCGACCGCGCGACCAACATCTGCGAACGGGTCATATTCATGACCACCGGCGAGTTCAAGGAACTCAGTTTTTGACAGGTGACAGGTGCGACATGCCGGTCAAGTGCGTCGCGCCTCAGCACCTTGGGAGGTAAATCTATGCGCATCGCCATCGGCGCCGATCACGGCGGCTACGAGCTAAAACAACACATCGTCGAGTTCCTCGTCGCCCAGGGGCACCAGGTGCGCGATCTCGGCGTGCACAGCCCCGAGTCGGTGGACTATCCCGACATTGCCGCTCCCGTGGCCCGCGCCGTGGCCGCCGGAGAGTTTGAGCGCGGCATTCTAATCTGCGGTACGGGTATCGGCATAAGCCTCGCCGCCAACAAAATAGACGGCATCCGCGCCGCCGTGTGTACCGATTGCTACATGGCCCGCATGAGCCGCCAGGACAACGACGCCAACGTCCTGTGCTTGGGCGGGCGGGTGCTCGGCCTCGGCTCGGCGCTGGACGTCGTGCAAACTTTTCTCAGTAGCGAATTTCTCGGAGGCCGCCACGCCCGGCGCGTGGCCAAGATCACAGCGTTGGAAGCAAAGGAGTGACCTCATGCGAAAAGGAACCATCGTCCCAGCCCTCTTTCTCATTCTGTTGGGCGCTTATCTTCTGCTGAAAGGATTGGGAACCCCTATCCCCGGCTGGGAGGCCTTGTGGCCCGTCTTTCCGTTGGCCGGAGGGCTGGCCTCGTTGGGTAATTACGTCTTTGGCAAGCAACGCGACCCCGACCAGGTATTTTTCGGCGTAGCCGCCACGCTCGTGGGGCTGGCCTTTTTCTTCATCACTCTGGGGCCGCTGGAGTACGAGGACTTGAGGACGTGGTGGCCCGTCTTTGTCCTCATCGGCAGCGTGGCATTCATGGCCCAATGGATCGCGGCCCGCTTCCGCGACTGGGGCGCGCTCTTTATGGCGTTTGTGACAGTCGTGGTCGGCGGCGCTGGGTTGGCGATCACGATCCAACTGCTTGGCCCTGAGACCCGTGCCCTTCTGCCCAAACTATGGCCCGTCCTTCTGATCCTGGGGGGCGCCATGGTCTTTCTGCGCGGGCTGTTCGGCAGACGCTCGAAATAAATGGGGTGTGTTTCATTCCAGCAGAGACCCTAGACCTCGGAGGTCTCTGCCGAGCTTGTGCTCGCCCAAATCAGCGGTTTTGGGCAGTTCTTAGCCTGAAAACACATCTCATTAGACCTCCGAGGTCTTGCCCAACTTGTTTGAAACACACCCAGATAAATGCTGATCGGGATTGACGCCAGCCGCGCCGTCGCCTCTCGTCCCACTGGCACAGAGACTTACTCCCGGCGGTTGATCCAGGCGCTGCTGGCGCTCGATAGCCCGCACCAATTCCGCCTCTACTTCCGCGACCCGCCTCCCGCCGGTGTTTTTCCCGGCGCCGATGTGCGCCGCGCAGAAATGCGCGCCATTCCCTTCCCGCGCCTGTGGACCCACGCCCGTCTTTCCTGGGAGATGGCGCGTCGCCCGCCGGACGCGCTTTTTATCCCGGCCCACGTCCTTCCGCTCGTACACCCGCGCGCCAGCCTGGTCACAGTCCACGACCTGGGCTATCTCCACTTCCCTGAGGCCCACCCCCGGCTCCAGCGCCTGTATCTCGATCTCTCCACCCGCTGGAGCGCCCGCGCTGCCGCCCATCTCTTGGCCGACTCGGCGGCCACCAAAGCCGACCTGGCGACCCACTACGGCACACCGCCGGCAAAGATCAGCGTCGTCTACCCCGGCCGCGACGAAACGCTCGCCCCCGTGCACGACCCGGCCGCGATTGAGGCGGTCAAAGCGCGCTATGCCATCTCTGGCGACTATTTCCTCTACCTGGGCACCCTCCAGCCGCGCAAAAACCTGGCCCGTCTGGTGGAAGCCTTTGCCCAATTCGAAATCCGAAACCCAAGAACCGAAACCCATCTGATCCTGGCCGGCAAACGGGGTTGGCTCTACGACGACCTCCTCGCCCAGGCGCGCCGCTTGGGGTTGGAGGGACGGGTGTCGTTGTCTGGCTACGTCTCCGAGGAAGACAAAGCCGCTCTGTTGAGTGGGGCGGTGGCCTTTATGTTTCCGTCGCTGTACGAGGGGTTCGGCCTGCCGGTGCTGGAGGCCCAGGCCTGCGGCTGCCCCGTCATCGCCAGCAACACTTCCAGCCTGCCAGAGGTGGCCGGAGACGGGGCGCTGCTGGTGGACCCCGCCGAAAGCGACGACATTGCCGAGGCGATGTGGCGCATTGTCGCCGACCCTGCCCTGCGGGAGAAGCTGGTCGAGCGCGGCTTTGCCAACGCGCGCCGGTTCTCCTGGCTCGCTTGCGCTCGTTCCGTCCTGGACGTGATTGAGCGATTCGTGGTATAATCTACGGGTGTGTTTCATTTCAGGTAAGCGTTCAGGCCATTCATATTGCCAACCACAAAGATCAAAGGACACCAAGAAAGCCAAAAACATTCGGCCTGCAACGTATCTGGTAGGTCTCTTCAAACCACAGCCCTTTGCAATCCTCACTTTGTGTTCTTGGCGTACTTTGTGGTAGAGAACAACCAACCATCTGAACGGTTACCATTTCAGTTAGAAACGTCCAGGTGCGACGCACTTTTGCATCAAAAACGACGATTTTCGCGCGTATAACCAGACGAATCTTGAACCAAGTGCGTCGCACCTAACTCATTTGAAACACAACCTAATCTACCTGGCCTATGGAACAGAATTCACATTCCCCAGTCCCCCGCCCGGCCTCCGGCGGCCTGATCCGCCTGCAGGCCCGTTTGACCAGACCTGCCGTTTGGCTGGGACCAACGTGGGCAGCGATATGCGGCGTCGTCGCCTCGGACGGCTTTGATTGGCAGGGCGCCGACTTTTTGCGATTGGCTCTGCTGATCCTGCTGGCGGATGGCGGATGGGGCACACTGTGGGCGGCGATCAGCGCCACCGACTGGGCCACGCCGCTGCGTCGCTGGCGCAACTACCGCTTTGGCGAGCCGGCGCCCACACCGCCCTACACACTCCCCAATTCCCCCGGCGACCGCGCCTCGCGCTGGCTGGGTCAACTGCGCGCCTGGGGTCACGATGTCCTCTGGCCCGCCTGTGGCCCGGCGATTTCGGCCATCGCCGTCGCCCTGCCGGTGACGGCACTGCTGGGCATACTGCTGGGCACCGATCTGTTGCTCTTGAGCATGGCCGCCCTGGCCGTGATGCAACTATCCCTGGCCTGGGAGGGGTGTGGCGCCCTGGTCACTGTGATGTTCCCCTGGCTGGCCGGGCACGTAGCCTTTGGCCCGCCCACGCCAGCCTCCGCCGGGTTGGCGCTGGCCTTTACCCTGGCCTGGGGAGCCAACCGGCGAGCCGGCTCCTACTGGATACGCACACTGGGGATAGCGGCCCAATTCGTGGCGCTGGCGCTCCTCATCACGCTGCGCCGACCTCTGGCAGCGGGCGTCGTGGCCCTGCTGCTGGCCCCGCAACTGGCGCTGCTCCCCTGGCTGCGACGCGGTCAATCAGCCCCATGGTACGTGCGGCACGCCCGGCCCTGGCTGATGGCGACGATGCTGATCGCGGCCTGGGCGCTGTGAGCGATGAACTGGATTGCGCTGCTGGTGGGACTCTTGGGATTCGTGCTCCTGGGGCTGCTGCTCTATTGGCAATTGATCATCGCCGAAGGCGCTTACCTGGGGCCGCGCATCGTGACGCTGATGTACGATTGGTCAGCCGGCGTCTACGAGCGTATCAAGCGGTACAGCCCCGGCGACGAACAATGGTTCCTGGGCCTGCCCCTGGCCCGCGCCCTGGAGCTGATCCCTGCCCCTCTGGTGCTCGATGTGGCGACGGGCACCGGTCGCCTGCCCCGCGCGCTGCTGCGCCAGCCCGCTTTCGACGGGCGCGTCGTCGGGCTGGACCTCTCCCGCCGCATGCTGGGCGAGGCGGTGCGCAGGACGGCCCAGTTTGCGAACCGTCTGACCTACATCTGGCAGGACGCCTGTAACCTCCCCTTCGACGACGACACCTTCGACGCAGTGACCTGCCTGGAGGCACTCGAGTTTACGCCACATCCGCACACGGTGCTGGCGGAACTGGTGCGCGTCCTGCGACCCGGCGGGGTGCTGCTGACGACCAATCGTGTCGGGTCAGACGCCAGGTTCCTGCCCGGACGGGCCTTTCCCCGCGACGAGTTCGAACAGGTGCTGGACGGGCTGCCCCTCGAAGAGGTCAAGGTGCGGTGCTGGCAGCAGGACTATGACCTGGCCTGGGCGGTCAAAGCCGGGGAACCACGAGGCGGCGGCATTCGTCCTCTGCCAGAGATCCTGCGCTGCCCCGCCTGCGGCGGGCGGATGAGACGGGAGACGGTAGGATTCCAATGTACGAGCTGCCCTCGCACCTACCCTATTGCGGAAGATGGGGTGATCGAGATGGTGCGCTCGCTCTGACGAGCAGAGGCCCGTTGTGCTGGTTGACAAAACCGTCAGATTCGGTATAATGCAAACGGTGGCCGGGCCATCAGGCTCGGCCTCCTATTGCGCATAAGGGAGGTTGATAGTGTACGCAGTCGTGAAATCAGGCGCGCGGCAATACCGGGCAGCGGTGGGAGATACGCTCCTCGTCGAGAAGCTGCCCGTCGAGGTCAATCAGCAGCTAGAGTTGGACAAAGTGTTACTGGTCGCCGATGGCGAGCAGGTCAAAATTGGTCAGCCCCTCGTCGAGGGCAGCAAAGTGCTGGCAACGGTGGTCGCGCAGGAAAAAGGGCCCAAAATTCGGATTTTCAAGTACCATCCCCGGAAGCGGTATCGTCGGCGCGGAGGCCATCGGCAGCGCTACACGCGGCTGCGAGTGGATGAGATTGTAGTGTAGGAGGACGCAGATGGCGCACAAGAAAGGCGGCGGCAGCAGCCGCAATGGACGGGACAGTCATTCTAAACGTTTGGGTGTAAAGAAATATGGCGGCGAGAGAGTACGCGTGGGCAACATCATCGTGCGGCAGCGCGGGATGCGCATCAAGCCGGGCAATAACGTAGGGATGGGAAGAGACTATACTCTCTTTGCCAACACCGATGGTTTTGTCCACTTCGAGCACATCCAGGGAGGCCGTAAGCGCGTGAGTGTATACCCAACGCGGGCGTAGGGAGTGACTATGAAGGAGAACATTCACCCCCAGTTCTATCCAGAAGCCCAGGTGGTCTGCGCCTGCGGCAACAGTTGGAATGTGGGCGCGACAGTGCCAATGATCCGCACCGACATCTGTTCCAAGTGCCACCCGTTCTTCACCGGCGAGCAGCGCATCGTGGACTCTGGCGGGCAGGTGGAGCGCTTTATGAAAAAGCTGGAGCGGCGCGAGCGTATGCTCGCCGAAGCAGAGAGACGTGAAGAGCAAAAGACCTCGCCCGAGCTTGCGATCACAGAGTTGGATTTGAGCACTCGCATGCAAAAGGTGCTGATCGGAGCCGGTCTCGAGACCGTCGGCGACGTGTTGGTCAAGTTAGAGGAAGGAAACGAGACCCTGACCAACCTGAAAGGATTCGGCCTCAAGTCGCTGGCGACCTTGAAGAAAAAGATGCGCGCTCAAGGCTTTGTCCTGCCAGGGGAAGAGGCTGGCGAAGAAGAAACGGACGAAGCGGCCGAGTAGAAGAGGTATCCTCTCAATAACCTGGGGTTTGCAAGGCGAGGGTTTCTTTCCCCGAATTATTGAGATGATACTAGGAGAGCGATTGATTGTCCACAGGGGTAGGTAAGCATACCTGCCCCTGTTTTTCTATTGGTGAGGGACGCCCAATGTACAACAAACCAACGGGTGGCTGGGTCGAGGTGATCTGCGGCAGCATGTTCTCCGGCAAGACGGAGGAACTGATTCGCCGCGTGCGCCGGGCCCAGATCGCCCGCCAAAAAGTGCAGGTCTTTAAACCGGCGATAGATACCCGCTACGCCGAACGGGAAGTGGCCTCTCACAACGGCATGCAGTGGGAAGCGGTGCCCGTGGAGGATACGGCCCAGTTGCGGACGCTAATCGAGCCGGACACGACCGTGGTGGCGCTGGACGAGGTGCAGTTCTTCGACGACGACCTAGTGATGCTGTGCGAGGAACTGGCCCACCGGGGGGTAAGAGTGATTGTCGCCGGACTGGACATGGACTTTCGCGGAGAGCCGTTTGGCCCGATGCCTCCATTGATGGCGCGGGCGGAGCAGGTTAGCAAGCTCCAGGCCATCTGCGTAAGGTGCGGCGGGCCGGCCAGCCGCACGCAGCGCATCATCAACGGTCAGCCGGCGGCCTACGACGACCCGGTGATCCTGGTGGGGGCGGACGAGGCGTACGAGGCCAGATGCCGGGGCTGTCACGAGGTGAGAAAGTGAACAAGAGTATTCCCAACGCAATCGAGCGAGTGTTGTTGGACGAGGAGACGATCACGGCCCGCGTGCGTGAGTTGGCGGCGCAGATCAGTGCGGACTATGCCGGCCTAGACGACCTGGTGCTGGTAGGGGTGCTGAAGGGAGCTTTTATCTTTATGGCCGACCTGGCTCGCCGCCTGACGGTAGCCCATCACGTGGATTTCATCGCTCTTTCCAGCTACAATCGAGACGCGGTCAGCACGGGGGCAGTGCGGCTGATCATGGACACGCGGACCAGCGTCACTGGCCGCAACGTGCTGGTGGTCGAGGATATTCTGGACACAGGGCACACGTTGGACTATCTCGTGCGCACCTTCCGCGCCCGCAATCCGGCCAGCCTGCGCACCTGCGTCCTCATCAGCAAGCCAGAGCGGCGCCAGGTTAAAGTGCCAATTGACTATCTGGGCTTTGAGATACCCAACGAGTGGGTGGTGGGGTACGGCCTGGATTACGCCGACCGCTTCCGCACACTGCCCTACATTGGAGTGCTGAAGCGGGAAGTGTACGAGTGAGGCAGAGGGAAAAGAAATGGGACTGCTAGATGACGTGGCCAAAGTGCTGATCTCGGAAGAGACGCTGCAAGCGCGGACGGCGGAACTGGGGCAGGCAGTCAACGAAATATACGACGACACTGATCGCCCGCTCCTCGTCTGCGTGCTCAAGGGGGCGTTCATGTTCCTGGCCGACCTGACCCGTCACCTGGAGATGCGGCACGAGGTAGATTTTATGGAGGTTTCCTCCTACGGCGCAGGCACTAGGAGCAGCGGCGTGGTGCGCATTCTCCTGGATTTGGAGCGGAACATTCAGGGACGGCACGTACTGATCGTGGAGGACATCGTTGACTCTGGCCGCACGCTGGACTATATCACGCGCAACCTCCAAACGCGCGGACCGGCCAGCATGCGAGTGTGCACGCTTCTAAGCAAGCCGTCCAGGCGGGAGATTGAGGTTCCGCTGGATATGGTGGGCTTTGAGGTGCCGGATGAATTCGTAGTGGGGTACGGGCTTGATTTTGCCGAAGAGTACCGGAATCTACCGTTCATCGGGGTGTTGAAAGAGGAAGTGTATCAGAGTGGCGAGTAGGTGGGTAGATGGGCAAGTGAGGGAAGAGAACAGCCGCTGGCGGTCGAAAGCGCGTCAGTGGCTTTTTCGTTAGATACTGAACTCAGTGCCAGTTGGGGTTGTCGGTGGGTAGCCTCTCCGCTTGGGCGGCGTCGAGCAGCCGGTCGTCGGCCGCTAGAAATGTGGGGGCGGTCAGGCTGGCGTCGGTCACGATACGGGTGATGAGCAAGGCCAATGCCAGTTGCACGGCGTCGTAGGCATACAAGGTATAATGGTCAAGCAAGTCGCCGGCCAGGGCAGCCACCGAAGCGTCGAACTCGACGAGGCGGTATTGAGCGAGAGAATGTGCGCGCAGTGCTTTGAGAGCAAAAGCATGCTCGTCCACAGAGACACTACCCTCACGCCTGCGGCGCGCCAGCGCGCTCCTGACTTCAACAAGAGTTATGCGAGAAGTGATCAGCAGGTCAGCGCCAACAGAGGTGACGAGACTGCGTATCCAGTCTGTCCCTGTTTCAGCGACGTAACGCTTGACGAGGGCGCTTGAATCCAAGTAATAAGCGGCTTTCATCGCCCTTCTCGTTCGGCAATGATAACCTCGGACAAAGGGCCACCGATGGCATACATCTCGGCGATTTCTGCCAGGCGTTCTTCAGAGATATGAGGCAGGCCAGGGGGTGGGTCGAGCGGCTTGATCAGCCCGGCGGCGATAAGCACGGCTTCCACACGCTCCACCTCGTCCTGCTCGTCGCTCTCCTCCGTTTCGAGAACCCGAAGCCGCACGCGCGTGCGCTCCGGCCAAGGTAAGGGCTGGAGTGGCCGCAATACCCCTCGTTCGTAAACAGCGGTCACTGTCGTACTCACAATCTCCTCCCATTGCTCACTTGATATGTCTATTTTACACCAAAAGGGAGAAAACACCAACCATCGGTACCCAGCGAAAAATCACCCCTCCCGCCTAAACTGGCTGTTGTAGAGTTCGGCGTACAAGTCGCCGGCGGCCAGCAGTCCCTCGTGTGTGCCCCGCTCGACTATGCGACCCTCCTCCAGCACAATCACTTGATCGGCATTGCGAATAGTGCTCAGACGATGGGCAATGACGAATGAGGTGCGGCCCTTGAGCAATTCGTCCAGCGCTTGTTGGATCAGCCGCTCGGTGCGCGTATCAACGCTAGAAGTCGCCTCGTCGAGGACCAGGATGCGCGGGTCGGCCAGCACCGCGCGGGCGATGGCGATGAGTTGCCGCTGCCCCTGGCTCAGGTTGTGCCCCCGCTCGCCCAGTTCGGTCTGGTAGCCCTCCGGCAGACGGGCGATGAACTGGTCGGCGTTAGCCAGCCGCGCCGCCGCGATGACCTCTTCATCGCTTGCCTCCAGCTGCCCGTAGCGAATGTTCTCCATCACCGTGCCAGAGAAAAGGAACGTATCTTGGAGCACGATGCCCATCTGCCGCCGCAGGCTCTCGTGGGTCACCTGCCGCACATCGTGGCCGTCTATCCGTATCGCACCCTGACCCGTATCGTAGAAACGGGATAGCAGGCTGACGAGCGTCGTCTTGCCCACGCCGGTCGGCCCTACCAGCGCCACTGTCTGCCCTGGCTCAGCCGTCAGGTCAACGTCTACCAGCACCGGCTCCTCTTCCTGATAGGCAAAGGTGACGTGGTCGAATTCGACTCGCCCCCGGATGGTCGGCAGAGTAATTGCAGCAGGAGCGTCGGTGATCTCGGGCTGGGTGTCGAGCAGTTCAAAGATGCGCTCGGCTCCCGCTATCGCCGCCTGGAGTTGGGCGTAGAGGTTGGCGATCATGCGGATCGGCTCGTAAAAGCGGCGCACGTACAAGAGAAAGGAGACAATGTCCCCCAGGGTAGCCGCCCCGTGCAAAACCAGGTAGCCGCCGTAACCCCCCACGATAGCCAACGCGATGGTGCTGAGCACATCCAGGGCCGGGGAGAAGGCGGAGAGAACGGATTGCGCCTGGACGTTGGCGTCGCGGTTGGCGGCATTGAGCTGGTCGAACTCGGCTACGTTCTCCTCCTCGCGGGCAAAGGCCTGCACCTCGCGCACGGCGGCGATGTTCTCCTGCAACTCGGCGCTCACGTCGCCGATGGTCTGGCGGGTGCGGCGGAAGGCGGCCCGCGCTCGCCGGGAGAAGACGGTAGTGGTCAGAATCATCAGCGGCAGAACGGCGAAACTCGCCAGCGCCAGCCGCCAGTTGAGGAGCAGCATAGCGGCGACGATGCCGACCAGCCTCAGGCTCATGCTCGCCAGCCGCACGATCCCAAAACCAAAAGCTTGGTTGATGACCTGGGTATCATTGACCAAGCGGGACATCAGATCGCCGGCCTCGTGCCGGTCGAAGAATCCTAGCGAGAGGGTCTGGATACGCTCGAAAATCTGGGTGCGCATGTCGAGCAGCACCCGCTGCCCGACCATCGTCATCAGGTAGAACTGACCGGCCATCGCGGCCCAGTTCAGCAGGTAGGCTCCAAGCAGCAGGAGCATGGTCACGGTCAGACCAGTAATGCGACTGGCGTTTGGGGGCAGGAGCCACTCCAGCCAGAGCGGGCGCTCCTGGGGCTGGTCGCCGGGATCAATGAACTGATTGACGGCGACGCCGGGCAGGTAAAGGGAGAGCGTCTGCATCAGCGTACTGACTACGATCAGCGCGCCCACCACTGCCAGCAATACCCAGAATGGCCGGAAGTAGCCCCACAGGCGGCGCAGCGTCCCGCTTACGTCCGTGGGTTTGGTCGCCTCCTGCGCGAGGCCGCGCATGTGTCTAGCGCCGAACATTACGATATGATCTCCATTTTGTCAGTAATAGTCACTTGCAGCAAGATGTTTCTTGCGCTATAATCTTCCTAGAGGTGAAAAGTAATGAACATAACCACTACTTATCCCCAGGTAACGCTGGAATTGAGCATCAGTCAAATACTATCGTTGATTGACCAACTTGAGCCAGCCGAGCAGCTTTTGGTCTCACGGAGACTGGATCAGACCTGGGCGGAGCGGTTCGAGGCGCTTTTGGATCGAGTTCAAGCCCGCGTGCCGTCCGAGATCCCAGAAGCCGAAGTACTCCGTGACGTAGCCGAAGCAGTTCGGGAAGTACGAGCCTTATCTGCCTCGGCATAGTGAGGTGTCCGGCATGCTCAAGATTGTCGTGGACACCAATGTCCTCGTCAGTGCAGCTTTGAAGCGTGGTGGTCATCCAGATACGCTGCTCCGTCGCTGGATAGCTGGTGATTTTTTGATTGTCACCTGTCCAACCGCCATCGCCGAGTTGTCCGACGTGTTGAATCGCCCGCGCATCCGAGAAAAGTATCACCTGACCAGTCAGGATATTCGGGACTTTGTCAGACAGTTCTCGCGTCAGGCCATACTCGTGCCTGGCACATCGGTCTCTGGCATCGTCTTGGATGATCCCAAAGACGATATATTCATCGCCTGTGCAATAGAGGGACAGACACGCCACATCGTCAGTGGTGACCATCATTTGCTCAAACTGTGCCGCTACGGATCTGTTCGCATTGTGACGGTGGCACGGTTTCTGCACACGCTGGAACGGCTTGAGCGATTGCGCTCCTAGTGAGTGATTGTTCCCCTTCACGTAACACACATCACGCATCACGTTCCCCGCCTCCCTCCAACTGCGAATAGTAAATCTCGGCATAGATCGAACTTTCGCGCAACAGTTCCTCGTGTGTGCCGCGCGCCACGATCTCGCCGCGCTCCAGCACCAGGATCTGATCCGCGTTGAGCACGGTGGCGACGCGCTGGGCGATGATGAAACTGGTGCGGCCCTCCATCAATCGCTCCAAAGCCTGTTGGATACGGTGCTCGGTCTCGTAATCCACGCTGGAGGTGGCGTCGTCCAGGATGAGGATGCGCGGGTCCAGGAGCAGAGCGCGGGCGATGGCGATGCGCTGCTTCTGCCCGCCGGAGAGCGTGGTCCCCCGCTCTCCCACCGCTGTATCGTACCCTTCCTGGAAACTCGTGATGAAATCGTGGGCCTCGGCCGCCTTGGCGGCGGCGATGACGTCCTCCAACGAAGCATCGGGCCGGCCAAAGGCAATGTTCTCGCGAATAGTGCCGGAGAAGAGCGTCGTCTCCTGGAGCACAATGCCGATCTGTTGGCGCAACGAGTCCAGCGTCACGTCGCGCACGTCGTGGCCGTCAATCACCACCCGGCCCTCGGTCGCGTCGTAGAAGCGGGGAATCAGGTTGATGACGGTGGATTTGCCGGAACCGGTCGCCCCCAGGAGCGCCACCGTCTGGCCCGGTTCGGCTGTGAAACCGACCTCTTTGAGCACCAGCTCGCCCCCGCCAAAGTAGCGGAAACTGACTCTCTCGAAAGCTACGCGCCCCTGGATGGAGGTCAATTCGATCCCATCCGGCCTCTCGACCACCTCCGACTGGGCGTCTAGAATCTCAAAGACCCGCTCGGCCGAAGCTCCCGCCTGCGAGATCATCGCCATTATCATTCCCAGCATCATTATGGGGAAGAAAGTCATCATCATATAGTTGGCAAAGGCAACTATGCGCCCCACGCTGAGGTGGCCAGCAATGGCCTGGTACCCGCCGATCCAGTAGACGGACATGAGCGACAGGTTGGCGATGAGAAAGATGAGAGGCATAGCGCCCGCCATCAGCCGCCCGACGACCAGGTTGAGGTCGAACAGGTTCTGGTTGGCGCGGGCGTAACGCGCTCGCTCGTAAGGCTCGCGGGCGAAAGCCTTGACCACCCGCACGCCGACCAGGTTCTCCTGCAACACGGTGTTGAGATCGGCCAGTCGTTGCTGAATTTGCATGAACAGCGGCCGGCCCTTGGCGGCAAAGAAACCAAAGAGGCCAAAGGTGAGCGGCACCATCACGAGGACGATGAGCGCCAGTTGCCAGTCGGTGGCGAACAGCAGCACGACGCTGCCGGCCATCATCAGGAGGGCGCTGGCGAACTGAATAAAGCCCATACCGATGAAATGATGCACCATCTCGACGTCGGACGTGGCGCGGGTGAGAAGTTGCCCGGTCTGGGCGCGGTCGTGGTAGCTGAACGAGAGGGACTGGATCTTGCTGTAGAGCTGATTGCGCAGATCGTAGGCCACGCCCTGGGCAGTGCGGGCGGAGAGCACTCCCTGGAAGAAAGTGAATAGCGACCCGATCACACTCGCGCTCACCATGCCAAGCGCGGCCCACACGACGACGTCCATCCGCCTGGCAGCGATGCCATCGTCAATGATAAATTGGGTCATGCGAGGGACGGCCAGTTGGGTAGCGGTAGAGATGAGCAAGCTGAGTAAGGCGCTGGCTGCCAGAAGCCAGTACTTGTTGAGATAGCTCAACGCGCGCCAGAGATATTTCACTACTCTCGCCTCCACTCGGGGCCAGCGACGCCGTCCATCAGCAGGTCCACCGTAGCGCAGAGCAGTTCCGGGAGAGGGAGAGGGCAGTAGCCGTGGTGCCACATCATCAGTTGCTGAAAGAACAGCGCGCGGATCAGTCCGCCCAGATAGATGGGGTCCAGATCAGTGCAGATCTCGCCGGCGGCCTGGGCCTGGCACACCTGCTCGGAGAATAGGTTGAGCAGCGCCAGCCCAGGATGGGTTTCTCGGCGTCGCATCCCGGCCACGAACAGTCGCCCCGCCAGTGGGGGGTCGGTCAAGGGATTCTCGGCCACCAGGCACAGCGCCAATTTGATGCGCGCGACGGGGCTGGCAGGCGCGCCCCGCTCCGGCAGAAGCGCTTCCTCCAACTGTTGCAGTTGCCACTCGACCAGGGCGGGTAGGATGGCCTCCTTGGTCTCAAAGTAGTTGAAAAAGGTGCTCTTGGCGACGTCGGCTGCCTCGGCGATCTGCCCTACGGTGGTGTCGTCGTACCCCTGCTCCTGGAAGAGCCGCAGCGCGGCCCCCATCAGCCGCTGGCGGGTTCGCTGTTTCTTACGCTCGCGTCGTGAGAGATTATCTTGCATATTGATGACCACAGAACAAAAATGACCAGGGTCACATTATACACGACGTGGAGATATTGTCAATCGGGGGCTTGGGGCGATTGCCAACATCTCACTGCATAGACGCGGAGGACACAAAGAAAAAGGGTAACTACTTCGACAATGTCACATTTCAGCAAGGAGCCACATTGAGCCACTTTACCCGTCATTGCGAGCCGCGCTTTTTGCGGCAGCCTGCCCAGAGCGTAGCGAAGGGAAGCAATCTCATTTCGCTGTTCGGAGATTGCTTCGGGCGCTTTGCGCCCTCGCAATGACAAATGTGACATGGGTGTGTATCCCAAATTGTGAGTCTACGCCACCAGAGGCAGCGAATGGTAG
>CAYMWP010000095.1:0-18957 GCA_964393895.1 uncultured Anaerolineales bacterium
CCCATTGACACTCTGCGACACTCTCACAGGGGCGAGGGCTGCCACTTGAGCAGCCGCAGCCCTTCCAGCCGCAGCAGGTCGGGGTAGAGCGACTTGTACACCTCGCAGTAGGGGGATGGCGCATCACTGCGGCCGGCGGCGCGAAGGGCGAGCAACGGGCAGCCTCCGGCGCACCAATAGCGCCAGGCGCAATCCCGGCAGCCATCTCTTTCGTCCACCGGGACGTTCTGGAAGCCATCGCGCCACTCGCGCACGGCCTGAAGCGGGTCGTCGGCCCAGACGTCCGCCACCGCTCGATCCATCTCCATCTGGCAGCGAGAGACGCGGCCACGAGGGTCAATCACCAGATAGTTGCGGCCCGCGCCGCAGGGATGCTCGTGGGGCGCGCCGAAAGCGGAGCGATCCACCAACCCATCAATCAAGCGGCGACGCGGCAGCTCGGCTTCTATGACGGCAAATGCGGCCTTTACTCCTGCGATAATGTGGTCGTCACCGTAGGACGAGTCGGCAACCTGTCCGCGGGCAAAGTTGAGGTTAAAGAGCAGGCCACGCTCCAGCGCAAAGGCGACTGCGTCGGGCAGGCCGGCGGCATTGTGGGCGGTGACGGTGATGGAGAGGTGGGGCGTCAGTCCACGCGCCAACGCGCGGTCAACGTTGCGGGCCACCGCTGCGAACGATCCACGCCCGTCGGCAAAGGGGCGCTGGGCGTCGTGCGCCGCGCCGACGCCGTCCAGTGAGATCATCAGCCGCGCGCCCTCGCCGCGCAGCCAGTCCATCATCTCGTCGGTCAGCAGTGTGCCGTTGGAGAGCACGACCTCGCGCAGTTCCAGGTTGTGGCGGGCGGCCAGCAGGTGAGCGCGACGGTGCAGCGACCGCACCAGCGGCCAGTTCAGCGTCGGCTCGCCGCCGGTGTACTTGAGTTTGACGGCGCGGAAACCGTGGGCGAGCGCGGAACGGAACACGCCGTCCACGGCGGCGCGGCCCGTCTTCTCGTCCATCGGCTCCCCCGACTTGCTGACATAGCAGTAGGAGCAGCGCAGGTTACAGGCGTCGGTGACGTGGAGCCAGGCGGTGAGGGTGTGTGGCGTGAAACGTGAAACGTGAGGCGTGAAACGTGAGGCGTGACGCGTGGTGAGCAGGCCCAGGTCGGCCAGTTGGTGGGCTGTTGTATCGGTCAGGGGGCGCGGTGCGGTGAAAGTATCCAAGGTGCGGCGGGCCGGCTCGTTGAGCACCACCACGCCGGCCGGGCCGGTGGGGTTAAAGGCCAGTTCGTGCGCCTGCGGGAGCGGGGCGCGGTAGAGGGCGGCTCGTTGCCAGAGGGCAGCGGGCAGCTGCGACGCAGTGGCAGGGGCGAGGTGAGGGGTGGGGCAGGCACAGTCCGATTCAGCCCGCTCGCTCGAGGGCGAATGTAGCATCGCGGGCGTCACGTCACCGTCCGGGCAGGCGCAGTCCGACTCGGATCGCTCATAGAAGGGAGCCCACAGGACATGGGGGGACTGCTCACTGCTCACAACAATGTCTCCTCGTCTCAATGTCTCGCAGCGGATAATCCATTTCGATCCACTTGCCCTCGCGCCGGCCTGTTGGGGAAAAGCCGCACTTTTCAAAGACGTGGAGGGCGCGCTGGTTATCTTTGCGGGTGGTCAACGTCAACCGGACCAGGCTCTGCTCGCAAGCCCAGTTCAGTGTCCTTCGAACCATGTCAGTGCCTATGCCCCGGTCACGATACGGCGGGAGCAAGCCAATTCCGATTTCGGCCTCCCCCGGCAGGTCGGTGGGAGACGTGCGACACCAACCGATAGGACGCTCTCCATCGCGGGCCACCAACAGCAGGTGATGGGGACAATCCGGCTCGGTCAGTGCGTGTTGCCAGGCGGGCGTCGGCTCGAAGCGGGTAGTTCGCATCCAGCGGCCCTCGGCGCAGACGGCGTTGACGACCTCGGCCAACAGCGAGCTATCTATTATTGGGCGGCAAGGGCTGACTTTAACTGACCAGCTCCCGGAGCTTGTCATACGCGCCAAAGTGTTCCTCTAGAATGCGCCAGAATAGAATATCCTCTGCCTCCCGAATATTACCGGGCCCTCCTTGCTCCGGCATCTGTTGCCCCCATACTTGCTTTATGCCATCGAACACTATGGTCAACTCTTTGACATTGAGTTTGCGCAACCTATCGTAAACTACAGCAATGCCTCGCTGCAAATCTCGGAAATCCTCGGCGATTTGGCGATTGTATTCGAATGCCAGGGCAAATTCACTTCCCGCTTCCGCCAGGCGCATGGCTCTCTCCGCCTGTTCTTTGGTGACGTTGGCGCGGTCCAGAGCCAGGATACCTTGGAGGATATGGTATCGTCCCAGTTGAGCAAATGTCATGACAATAGTCGTCTCACCCACACCCGGCCAACGCGCAGGGCCGATCAAGTATTCAGGCGCCAGCCTCTCGACGTCATCAATGACCGATCCCACGACATCCTCAAGGTTTGCGGTTCGCAGATAGTAGTGCAGCCAAGCCCGTCCCATTGAAGCATCCAAATAGAGATCCCAGCGCTTGTGTCGCTCGGCTTCACCTGCCGCTTCTAAAAAAGATGCTTCAGCTTCTTCAAATTTATCTTGCACTTGCGCTGGTGTCCACTCAGGGTACCCCCCTTCCTGGGCCAAACGACATCGTTCTCTCAGAGCGATCGCTTTCTCGTAAAAAGCTGTAAATTTACCTTCCCACTCTTCTAGTTTCCCAAAAATACTCAGCGCATCCTCACTATGTCCAAGGGCCGTATCCAAAAAGCGTCGGCGTTCTTCCAGTGCATCGGTTTCTTGCGGGTCTGCCTGGAAACGATGGAGAGTAGCCAGTGCAAGTAACGCAAAGCCTTTCCCGCGCTCGAATTCGATCGCTTCAGCAAGTCGCAATGCCTGTCTGGCATATCTCTCTGCCTCACTATATTGCCCCGCCAAGATCTCGACCTCTGCCAATGTGGTCAGGGATAAAACTACCGGGGGCTGAGGCCCCAGTTGTTTTCGCAGATTTAGGGCCTCTTTTCCCTGCCGGCGGGCTTCTCCAAATCTACCCTGTATAGCCAGAGCATAGGATAGATTGTTCAGTGTGTTGGCCTGATCCACAGTCAATCCCAAGTCACGCCAGTATGGTAGAGCATTCGTGTATATCTTGCTGGCTCTCACCACCCTCCCATTGATCCTGGCTATGTAACCCAAGTTGTTGTGAAGCCGTCCCTGAACGATGCGTCGCCATACCTGGCTTGGGTAACAAGCACTTCCGATTTCCAATGATGCTTTTCTAACTATTATCTCCGCATCTTGGTAGTTTCCTTGGTAGGCATTGATGATTCCTGTCCACGCCGACAGGTCAGCTTGGGCTATCACACCACCCGGCTCAACGAGGTGCGCCAAATTACCCTGCAGACGTTCCGCAATGGCCAAGGCATCCTGGTAACGCCCCTGTTGAGTGAGTCGCTTCACCCATCGTACGGCTGCGTCAGGAATAACTGCATCCCGCACAAGGCAGTCAATGGTCTCAATTTGTTCATCCCATTCTGCCTCGACCGACGAGTCAGAGGCTCGTTTCCGCCCCTCAAGTGCATAGTCGCGCCTTTGAGCTATGGTAGTAAACAGATCGGCTCGCAAGTGCATATCCAGGCTTTCGTCGTTGGCAGCGAGCGCCTCTTCAGCATAGAGCAAATACAAGTCAAAACCATCCACTAAATCCACTTGCAGGCCATAATGTAGATTCTCCACTAACATTTCCTCAAGCATTCCGCGCTGGTGTGATAGAGCTTCCAGGGCGGATAGTTCTTGCTCAGTCTTGGGAGTATACAGACGCATTATCTCTTGGCGGATCGTCTCGATGCGCCCTTTGTAGTAATCCGTAACGGTATCCCAAACTCGTTGTTTCTGCCACTCGTAGGCCGGAGTGTCCAGTACGTACCGTTGGAGTAAGTCATACATCTCGTCGTGGAGGAACACTCGCTGGTCCTGAGGTCGAATTTTGACAAAAGAAAGATCGCGAATGCTCTGCAGCCATACTTGCGCTTGTTCCTCATCCCAAGTGTCGTCGGATTCGCGCAGGCCAGCAACACGGGCCAACAAGGGGGCGTCCGCTCCCTTACGCAACCAAGCCATGATGCGAATGGCGTCGTTGGCTGGACGAGGAGTGTTCATAAACTCGCTGACCAAATCCGACTCGATTTGGTGGCGCACTTGGGTAAAATCTACAGTATCGGGTTGCTGAAAGAGTTTTTGCAGCGCCGGTGACGGTCGCCCGCTAATTGCCAGGTGATCAATCACCAACGAGAGCAAGATGGGGCGTATGCCCAATTCTCGGCCATCCTCCCCGTAATCGCACAGGGCATGGTAGATGACCTCACGAATCTGATCATCTAGCCCCTCAATACGTTCAGCAATATCATGGTCTTGAGAGGCGCGGGCAGTTACGGTCAAAGCATCGAAATAACGATTTGCTTCATCTGCGTTCAGACCCATCAGATGGATCGGAAGCAATTGCTTCCCTTCGATTTGTTCAAGCGCTGCTTCAAGTTTGCCCGATCCCGGTCGCCCGGCCAGTAGCACCACGACATTCTCGATCTGAGGCAAGAAAGTGTGTAACAGCCACTCCCAAATGCCCGGGTACTCTTCCGCAAGGCCGAGCGGCTCGGCGGTTGGGTCTGCGAGAGGGAAAAGTCTCTCCGCTGTATCCAGGGCCAGGATTATTCGTCTTTCCGCACTCAGGCGATTTAGATCCTCTACAAAAGCCTGTCCCAAGCGCAGACGCTGCTGGTGCACATCAATGTCGGTAGATGCTCCTTTAACAAAGAACTGTGTCAATTTTTCATATTCTCTACTAAACGCTGTAAATCCTTTTTCATCCTCAGGGGATAGAACCTTCTGCAAGGCCAGGGTAGCCCCCTCTATCGTGTGGACACTACTGTGATACAGATCTAGGAGTTCACGGGACACAAGCAGAGAATCATTCCCCTGAAAATGACCAAGCACGTACTTCACCAAGCGCGTCTTGCCGATTCCTCCCTGACCGGTGACGTAAACGATGTACGAATTTTCCGTGTCCCTGATGGCATCCTCGATCTGTCCAAGTTCTTTCTCCCGCCCCACCAGTTCGGGCGTGGCACGGGCGCTGGTATAGGTCTCGCCGGGTACGTAAATGCTCTCTTGCGACATCGCCACTCCTCCCTACGTTCTCTGCTCGTTCGATAAACGGCGCTTCCCAAAGAAGAGGTGCAACTCCTCAGGAACCCGTCCAGATTATATATCAAAGCCAGTCGGCGCACAACTCGGATTCGTCAAAGCCTCAGCCTGGTCAGGGCATTGCGGCGACGGATCGCAACTGCCGGACGTGATATTGGACTTCTTGGTGCCACCGCTCTCTGGTGCGGGGGTAATCTTGCGCCCACTCACTGTACAGCTTGGAAGCGGCCTGCTGCAATCTCGCCCATCGGTCGGGCTGGGCGGTCTCCAGATACCGTTCCAATAGTTTGCGCGTCAACTCGTCCAGAACGTATCCGCCTTCTTCGGCATCCCAACGCGCAAAGGCCCATCTCACCAGTTCCTCGCGCACCTCACGAGCTTGGGCATAGGACCATCCCAGATACTTGTCGTCGCCGTGGTAGGCCGTCAGCATCGCAGGGATGCGCTCCTCATCGAAAGAGCGCAACACAGATAGCGCCTCCAGGTAGTCGCGCACCCGGCCTCGGCGCTCGTCCGGCACTGTATCCAACATTCCCTCGACCACTTGATCCAGCGCCGCCGCCGGGTCGTCCTGGGTCGCCAGCAGGAAATTGGCCAACGGGTTGCCGCCGCTGAGAGCGTGAATCTCGGCTGCTCTGGCGAGGGCTTGCTTCTGCTGACGTTCCAATTGCTCGGCTGTGGTAGCCACGTCCGGGAACGGCTCCAGGTCAACGAACTCGGCCTTTAGCCGCAACTCTGGCCTCTTCCACGGGTAGGGCCGCCCGCGCCCGGCCATCACAGTCAGCACGCGCGCTTCCACCGCCAGCGGTCCCAGCAGATACTCTTCCAGCGCCGCCAGCAGCTTCCAATCCGACTCGTACACATAGTCAACCAGCAGCACCAGCGCATCTTGGGCCAACAAGCGTTGGATTCCCTGTACCAGGTTGCGGCTCATGTCGGCCAGCGTCGTTCCTAGCCCTTTACCCAGCTTGGTCTCGGCGCCGAGTTGTTTGAGAATGTCCGCCACGGCCAGGATTGGGTCCCAATCGGCGTATTTGCTCAAATCAAGCCCAAACACTACTATGCCGGAGAGGGCGCGCAATTCAGCTCCCAGGTGAGCCAGGAGCCACGACTTGCCGGTGCCACGCCCGCCGGTGAATATGATCGTGCGCGTGTCCAACGGAGAGCCTTGTATCAAGGCGTGAACCTTCGCTAACACGCGTTCGACCTCTCTTTGACGGTTTATGAATCTATCGGATGAATACTTGAGTAATTCGACCAGTTCCTGTCCCATTGTTCTCCTCCTTACATCCCGCGAGGCGAGCGCCGCTAGGCTTGCGACCTCGCCTCGAGATTGCCGCTCTCCAAAATTATTGGCGGTGTGTGGGCGCTGTACCACTGAATCGCCGCGTCTACGTCCTCTTCCTGAATCCGGCCCTGGCTTCCCTGGCGTCCAACGTGTTCCTCCAACACGCGCCGGGTCAATACCAACACCTCGCGCGGCAGCGGCAGGACGGCTTTGGCCAGGATCGTCTCTACGTCGCGCAACCCCGGCGAGGCGATGGCGTCCAGGCTGCCAAAGGCGCCCTCGCTGGCGACGTACACCCGCCGCCGAATAACCTCCGCCAGGAGCGCCGGTGTCCAACAGATCGTGGCGGTGTGAGTGTTTGCGAAAACCGGGGCGAACCGCTCCTCCAGAGGGGACTGAGCCTCTATGGGGAGAAATCCTTTAACGAACACTCGCTGCCCAGCCCAATCGCCGACCAGCTCCATCAGCGAGCCCAGGCAATCGGCCATTGCCTGGGCGTCGGCTATCGTCTCCGGGGCCGCGTCCAACCCGTCCAGCAAAACGTAGACGGAGCGAAATCCCAGCGTATCCAAGAGCAACCCGCACAGACTGTTCCATCGCGCTGCCGGCGCAGGGCGCGGTTCGCCGGCCGGCGCCGCGTCCAAGACGCCACACCAGCGCAGCAGCGTGGCCTCGTCCGGCGGGTCGGGCAGCACAAAGGTCGGATCCAACGTCGCGCGCAGAGGCTCCAAGTTTTTGGACCGGCGGCAGCGATCCAGATAACCACCCAACGGGCCGGGGAGGTTCCAGTCGAGAACGGCTCGCACAGAACGACGCGCCTCGTCGTCCAGCCGGAACAGCCAGTGCGGGCGATGGGCCAGCGCCAGGAACAGGGCCACCGCCCCGGCGCGAGCTAGGGCGGCCAGATGTTCATCGAGGGACGGGGAGGCGTGTCCCCAGGAAAGAAAGGGGGGAATGTAGGGGATGGGAAAGGGATGATTCGTCTCCTGCCCCACCCAGCAGGCCTGCGAGGTGCGCACCCGCAGCGCCGTCTTGCCGCCGCCCGGTGGAGCAAAGACCCAGGAGGCCCAATCTCCCCAGGTGCGCGCAAAGGCGCCGTGACCGACCAGGTACTCACCCAGGCGCGGGTCGGAGGCGGCGTCCAGCGGGCCAAAGGGATCAAAGCGCAATCCGAGCCACTCCAGCCAGGCGCGCAATGGCTCGAACCCCGCCGGTGGCCCGGATATTTCGGGCGTGAGTGCGGGCGGCGTCGCAGACATGTGAGATTGTGCAGACGCTACGCCCGGATAAGCAGAACGAGCACACAGGTGCGTATTAAAGACGGCATCTCCTCCCCCTCTTGCGGACAATATCCCAAATTATCCCAAGTATTATATCCCATTTCCCTAGCTTTTAGCGTTCACCGTCTTTACATCCACCGTACATCTATCTCACACCTATCTCACCAACGCACATTCAACACCAAGCCATGCCCTCGCTTGGCGACCAGCAAGACGTGATCGGAGGGATCGGGTTCGAGGGCCTGCCGCAAGCGGTAGATGTTCGTGTCCACGAGACCTTCGTATTCCTTGCGCCCCTGGTAGTGTTCGTCGGCCGGGGAGCGCGGCACTGCATCCAGCCCCCGGTAGACCAAAAAGTACAGCTCTGCTTTGGTGACTATTTGCCCGGCCCGGCCATAGAGATAGCACAACATGTCGTAGGCTTTGGTCGGCACATTTTCCAGCTCAATCTCGCGCCCACCGACCGTCACCATATGCCTCTCTTCGTCCAGGTGCAAGCGCGGGGGATGGTCACGCCGCAATTGCTTCCACGTAGCATCGTCAATAGGTCGGGGGTGGGGTTGATTCAGATACCGTCTGGCCAACGGAGCGACCTGATCCAGCCATGCTCGGGGCGACGTTCCCCCGACTTTTTCCAGCCACTCTAGGAATCCCGGCGCGTCGCACAGTTGCTCCAGTTCGAACGTCTCCCGCCCGGCGGAGAACGCCAGCCGGCGCTCGACCAGGCGGCGGAGAGCGGCAGCATCCCAGTGAAGATGGACGCCATCTACGCGGCGGCGCGCCAACCCGGCAGTGCGGCTCAACTCTGGCTCCAGACTGGAAGGCACACACAATTTGTAGGCCAATCCCGGACACTCGAACAGCGACAGCGTGGATAGAAACGCGCTCAAGCTGGCGCTCAGCCCAGCCGGGTTAGCTTTGGCCCAGCCCTCCAAACCATCGCTCATCACCCACAAGCCGTCCAAGCCGAGCGCACTCAACACGTCCACCAATTCCGCCGCCACCAGGTGGAGCGCGGCGTCCTCGTAGAGCGCCTCGTACACGGGCGCGTCCAGGATCAGGCGCACGAGGGCCGCGCCTTGTGCGCTTCCCTCCGCCAGCGCGCCCAGTCGCAGGGCCGGGTTGCCCTGGGTAATAAAGCGGCGGATGAACCAGGTCAGGCGAGCCTGGAGCGACTCTGAAGCGCCGCTATAATCGTCGGAGTAAGCGATCAGGTGACGGGCCAACGCCACGGCGCACGCATCCAGGACGAGCGCCGCCTGAGGTTTCACCCAGGCCAGGTCAGACTGTGCCCCTGGCGGCAGCGGCGCGGGCCGCCACTCGACCAGCAGGCGCGCCGGCCGGCCTTCGGCCCGCCGGCTGCGCGCCCGCAGCTCCCGATACAGGGCCGTCTTGCCGGAGCCGGGCGCGCCGAAAACGATGGTCGAGCACTGCCCGGTGACGCGCTCGAACTGGGGAGGCGGCGCAAAGCACTCGCTCAACCAGGACTCGTCCTCGGCGCGCAAGCTGCCAAAGGCAGCCGGGCCGGGCGATTCCCGTTCTCCTGTTGCGACCGATTTGCTCACTAATCCACCTCGTCCTCGTCGGGCTGCGGCCCCAATACGTCATCCAGGTCTCGCGCCCTCAGCCGGCGTCCAGTTTGCCCGATACGTTGCAACAATTCGTTCCCTTTGTGAATCAGGCCGCCGGGCGTGCCTTCAGCCGCGCTCACCAAACGGTCGTCGGGCGACAGTTCTCCTTCCCTCGGATCGCACCAGGCGGCCAGCGTATCGTCGCCGAACTGTTTCAGGCGGTTCTCTAGCAATTCGGACAAATCGTCCTCTGACCAATCCAACGCCACCGTCAGCCGGTCACTCTGCTGGCGCAGGCGCTCGCGGAACGTATCGGTCAGGAAAGCCTTGACAAAGAGACCAATTCTAGCCAGTTTGTCGCTCAACTCTAGCAACGATTCGAGATACTTGTCGGACGACGCCCCCTCATCATCCCCGCCGGCCTGCTCCTGCACATCCAGCAGGATGATCGTATACTGAAAGCCGCGTGGGCGAGCCTCGCTCAGCAGGGCGAGCAGTTCATCGCCGGGTAAGGGTTCCTCGAACGAGTTATCCTGGGTCAGGTACTCGATCTCTTTGAGCATCTCGGCGCCATCGCCGGTGGATGGCAGCCCCGCCTGGTGGAGACGCAGGGACAGGTTGGTGGGCGCGTAGCGAGCCAGGAGATGGGCAATGGCGGCCCGTCCTGCCACCCTCTGTTTGAGAAAACCGGATGGCGTGACCGCGAGATAATGGATCAGTGTGTGGGTCAACACCGACGCCAGATCGTCCATTTGGAGGTCGCCGGGCGCAGCGGGGTAGTAGACGGGGAACGCATCCCGTCTCTGCAGGCTGTCGTAGACCATGAGCAGCGCCGTGGCCGTCTTGCCGGAACCGACCCCGCCCACGAGCAGGGTCTGGCGAGCCTGGTGCAAGTCCTCCAACCAGGGCGGAGCGACGCGGCATCTCGGCAACAAGTTGTCTATCTCGGCTTGTCCGGGACCAAAAGGGCTGCCGGAGAGACCCAGGTAGCGCACGCCTTTCACCAATTCAGGGTCAACAGACGGGGCAAAGTCACACCAGACCGAGAGGTGAGGCCAGATCCTCAAGACGGCGCACCAGGGTCTCCGTTCGATGTTCTGCAACACCGCGCCGCCGATGTGCCGCCTGTATTGGGGCCGCCGGCCGAGGAGGGATATTCCATCAAAAGCTTGCTGTTGCCACTCGTCGTCGAGGCACTCTATCACCCATTCGAGGGCCGCGACGCTGTTGCTGACCCCGATTCGTTCGGCGACGACGTAAAACCGCTCCACGTCGGCGAGGTGATCCAGCAACTCGACCGCGTGATCGAGTTCGACACTGGCTTTCTCCATCCAGGCCTTCTGAAGCGCGGCCTTGACCGCTTCCTCCTGCCACATTGGATCGGGCCTGGTCAAATAATCTGTGTAGCGGCGGGCAGAGTTCGAGGCGTCGCTTTGAAACGTGGCCTCCCAGGAGCGAATTTCCGCCAGCGCCGCCTCAATTTTCTGCCGGTGGCGCTCGGCCTTCTGCCTGGATTCGGCCTGTTCTTTCTGCCAACGTCGCACCTCCTCCACGGCCAGCGCCACGAGGCCAGCCCCGGCTGCGAGTAATGGGGTCGTCGGCTCCAGCACCAGCGACCAGAACCGCATCCATCTGGCCGAGCGATGAGATTGAAGAGCGATAGGCGCGAATCTTTCTTGCGGGACAGCAGGCTCGGCCCCCGAGGCCGATTGGAGGCGCAATACAGGGACGACCTGGGGCAGGTCGTTCTGGGGAAGCAACGCCCGCCGCAGGTTAAATGTAACGGGAGAGGCCATGCCAACGGTGGGCGTGACCACGAACCGGGGCAGGATGTGGTTGCCTGAGCCGTCCGTCACGACTACGGTCGTCAGTGGCAGTGTCAAGCTGATGGTGTAGGGCTGAGTGCGCTGAGGCGGGACGTCGTACCACAGCGCCAGCGTCACCGTCTGGCTGGCGGCCCGCGTTTGGTCCACCAACAAAGTCCGAGGATAGGTCAAGTGGAGTGTCAGCAAGTCCGGGCCGTCGGATAGAGAGATGACCTCGTGGTATTGGAAGGAAGCGTCCCGCGTGACTGATCCGCTCTGGTACCAGTATACCAGGAGATAGAGCAACAGGCCCAGCACGAACAACAGGATGGGCCACCACGGCCTCCGCTTGCTACCGGAAACGTCTTTGTTCGACGGTTCAGAGCCGTTTTCCCGCTCCATAATAGGCCTCCTCACCTATAACCAATCCTCTCCTATTCTGGAATCTGGCAAATTTGGCTTACCCTTTTATTAGAACGCAGATTAAGGCAACCAGGGGTTGCACCAGATTTTTCGCAGATAAAGGCACACAGAATCAGCGTCCGCTCCGCAGGAGCGCCATCGGCGTTGATCTGCGTCCTGGTTCCGAAAATTGTAATTTGCCAGTGTACAGTCCTATTGTATCACAATTACGCGCAAAATGTAAAATGCCCGGTGAGGTTGCTGTGAGATTGTCGTCATAGTGGCGTGCTTTGCTCATCAGGAAATCGTCATTCAGTTGAACAGCAACGGGAGCCAATCAATGGTATGATAGGGGCAAGTACGTCGGAAGAACCAACCCGCCCCCCACTCTATTTTCCAAGGAGGAAGCGATGAAAGAGTTCACAAGCCAAAGGATGAGGCGCTGGATTTTCTCCCGCTGGCGACTTTACAAGAGACGTACTCAGTTTCCGCCGATGGTGCAGGTCAGCGGCCCGATCCCTCTACCGGTGTCCTCCGATGGATGGATGCTCCACAGAGACAGAGCATCGCGTATGCGGTAACAGGGGCACCATCGGAAAGCGACACAAAGCGAACCGCTCCGTGCACCCTTAACGGGGTCACGGAGCGGTCACATTCCTCTTTTTTGGGTAACTACTCAGCCTAACACCAATTCAGACCTCCGAGGTCTTGATTGAGCTGTTTCAAGTGTGAAACACCAACCATTTTCGGCAGCAACGGTGGGTGAAAGGCTGTCCAAGACCTCGGAGGTCTAGCGCCTGAGTGGTTACCTTTTTGGTTAGACCGGCGGATCAAATTGACAATTTGCCTACGCTTCGCCGCACAGTTTCAACAATCGCTCCCAGCGGCTATCCACCTCATTCTGAAATTCCTCAATGATGTGCTCGTTCTCCGGCCTGAAGAGATGGCGGAAGCGTCCCTGCCGTTCCAGCCAGCGGATGACGGGCAGCTTTTTCTTCGGCTGGTAGTTCAGCCGCCACTCGCCGTCCTCCACCTCGTAGAGCGGCCAGAAGCAGGTATCCACCGCCAACTGGGTCAGCTCGATCGTCTCCTCCGTCCCGTGGCGCCAGCCCCGGTTGCAGGATGAGAGCACGTTCATAAAGGCCGCCCCGCCACAATCCACCGCTTTGCGGGTCTTTTGCATCAGGTCGCGCCACCGACTGGGCGCGGCCTGAGCCACGTAGGGGATGTTGTGGGCCGCCATGATCGCCGTCAGGTCCTTGCGGGATTGCTGCTTGCCGGGGATGACCTTGCCCGCTGGCGAGGTGGTGGTGTTAGCGCCCAGAGGGGTGGCGCTGGAGCGCTGGATGCCAGTATTCATGTAGGCCCCGTTGTCGTAGCAGACGTAGAGCATCTGGTGACCTCGCTCCATCGCGCCGGAGAGAGCCTGAATGCCGATGTCGTAGGTGCCGCCGTCGCCGCCAAAGGCGATGAACTTGACGTTCTGCTCGGGGATCTTGCCCTGGCGCACCATACTGCGGTAGGCCGCCTCCACGCCGCTAATGGTCGAGGCAGCGTTCTCGAAGGCGTTGTGGATCCACGGTACCCGCCAGGCAGTGTAGGGATAGATCGTCGTCGCCACTTCCAGGCAGCCAGTGGCGTTGGCAATGACGACCGGGTCGTCAATCGCCGCCATCATCTGCCGCACGATGATCGAAGCGCCGCAGCCGGCGCACAGCCGGTGTCCCGGAGTCAGTCGCTCCGGGCGTTTGGATAATTCTTTGGGTGTCAGTTTTGTTGCCATTTTCCGCTCCTTACTCCCGCACGCTCAGGTACGTCACCATGCGCTCCGCTTGCCCCGTCTCGGCCATCTTGAGCGCGTCACGATAGACCCCTTCGATCTCGCTGGGCAAGATGTCGCGCCCGCCCAGGCCGTAAACGTAATCGGCCACGGGCACTTGCACGCCGTGGAGCGCCAGCGCCGCCACCAGTTCCAAGAACAGGGGGCCGGCGTTGTTCATCGCGCCGAAGGAGATGGAGCGATCCATCACTGCCACCGCCTTGAGGTGGCCCAGCGCAGCGGCGAACTCTTTCGCCGGAAAAGGGCGGAAGAGGCGCGGCTTGAGCAAGCCCACCTTTAGTCCCTCGTCCCGCAACTTGTCCACCACCACCTTGACCGTCCCGGCGGTCGAGTTGGCGGCGACCACGGCCACCTCCGCGTCATCCAGCCGGTAGGACTCGAACAGACCATAGTCACGGCCGAACTTTGTGTTAAACTCCTCGGCCACGTCCAGGACTACCCCCTGGACGTGCTCCATCGCCTCGACCTGTTGCCGCTTGTGCTCGTAGTAATAGTCGTAAAAGTCGAGCGGGCCGTAGGTCTTGGGGTTCTCCAAATCGAGCAGCGGCCAGGGATGCTCGAACTGGCCCACGAACTTTTTCACGTCGGCGTCGTCGTAGATTTCCACCCGCTCCATCCCGTGGCTGGTAATAAAGCCGTCCTGGCAGACCGCCACCGGCAGTAGCACGTCGAGGTGCTCGCCGATGCGGACGGCCTGGATGAGGTTGTCGTAAGCCTCCTGCCCGTTTTCGGAAAAGAGGATGATCCAGCCGGCGTCGCGCATGCCCATCACGTCGGAGTGGTCGCAGTGAATGTTGATGGGGGCCGAGAGCGCCCGGTTGACCAGGCTCATCACGATGGGGCAGCGGTTGGAGGCCGCGATGTAGACGATCTCCCACATCAGGGCCAGCCCGTTGGCCGAGGTCGCCGTCATCACCCGCGCCCCGGCCGCCGACGCGCCCACACAGGCGCTCATCGCGCTGTGCTCGCTCTCCACCGTCACGAACTCGGTGTCCACCAGCCCGTCCGCCACAAAGTCGGCGAACTTTTGCACCGTCGAGGTCTGGGGTGTGATGGGGTAAGCGGCCACTACGTCCGGGTTGATCTGGCGCATCGCCGTGGCGACCGCCTCGTTTCCAGCCAATGCTTCAAATTTACTCTTCACAGGCATTGTCATCACTCCTCAATCTTTCCTTCTTCGATCATACGGATGCACAACCGCTCATCGTCCCGCGCCAACTCCTCACCCGCTTTTCTGATGATCTTGGCGTTGACGGGGCAGACTGAGGCGCAGATGCCGCAACCCTTGCAGTGATCCAGGTCAAAGCCGATCATTTTCTCGTTCCCGACATCCACCAGGATGCTGGAATCGGGGCAAAAGAGCCAGCACTGAAAACAATGAGTGCAGGCAGCCTCCCCGCGCACCGGCCGGAAGGCCCGCCAACCACCAGTGAGGTACTCGGCTGCGTTCCCCGCGTCCAGAATCATTCCAGCAATGGGAATGTCTCGCCATCCTTTTTGTTCCATCGTCATCTCCTAACCTTCCTGAACTTCTTTGGCTGCGCGGCGCATCGCCCGGACATTGGCCTCAATGGCTTCCGCCGCGATCTTTTTGCCAAACCAGGCCCGCAACTGTTCCGCCAGGTCGTCTATGTCGAACAGGCCCGTCGCGCGGGCAAAGGCCCCCAGCATGGGGGTGTTGGTGATCTCCCGCCCCATTTCCTCGATGGCGATGTGGCTGGCATCTACGGTAAACGTCTTGCCGGTCTTGAAGCCGGTGATCTCGCGCACCTCGGCCGGGTCCAGCGCGGTATTGACCAGCAATGTGCCATCTTCCTCGAGCCCATCCGCTACCGGAACTGTACCCAAAAGCGTGGGGTCCAGCACCAGCACCACATCTGGCTCCTCGATCTGGGAGTGAATAGTGATGGGTCGGGAACTGATACGGGTAAAAGCGCGAATCGGCGCGCCCATCCGCTCCGGTCCATAGTCGGGGAAAGCTTGAAAGTACTGACCACTGCCCATCGCAGTCTCGGCCAGCAACTTGCCGGCCGTCACCACTCCCTGCCCTCCTCGACCGTGCCAGCGAATCTCGGTCAACTCTGCCATAACGTTTCTCCTTATCAATATGGATGCATATACGTGAAATCAGGAGCCGGCCGGCTCCAGGCTCTATTTTGCCACAGATTGACGATTTGCGCCAGTGAGAAAGGCGCTACTTGGGGTGTGAGGTTTGTCACCTCAGCGTCAAAGGTGAATTCACAAATGATTATCTGCCAGCGTCGGCGCAGCAACCCCCTCTCTAATAACGCGCAGCATCTGGTCGTGGATGAGAACATTGGAGGCGACGATGAACTCGCCAGAGATGCAATCCGGCCCGCCATCGAAATCCGTCACTCGCCCGCCGGCCTCGCGCACCAGCAGCACCCCCGCCGCCACGTCCCACGGCTGGAGACGCATCTCCCAGAAACCATCGAGCCTGCCGCCAGCGACGTAGGCCAGATCGAGCACGGCGGCCCCGGCGCGGCGCACACCCTGGCTGCGCCGCAAAAAGTGGTCGAGCCGCGCGACGTTGTTGTCGGACGCTGTGCGGCGGTCGTAGGGAAAGCCCGTAGCCAGGAACGCCTGCGCCAGATGTTCGACGCCAGAGACGTGAATAGGCTTGCCGTTGAGCGTCGCCCCGCCTCCGGCAGTCGCGGCAAAGGTCTCGTCCCGTAGCGGATCGTAGATCACGCCGACGACTGGCCGCCGCTCCACCAGCAGCGCCAGCGAGATGGCGACGTGGGGAAAGCCGTGAGCAAAGTTGTTGGTGCCGTCCAACGGGTCAACCAGCCACAGGGGCGGACCTGGTAAGCGCCACTCATCTCCGCCCCTCTCTTCGGCCAGGATGCGATGAGCGGGGAAAGCAGCCCGCAGGCGAGAGACGATCAGTTCCTCGGCGGCGATGTCGGTCTCGGTGACGGGATTGACCGCTCCCTTGAATCCGACGCGGGCCAGCGCGGCGCGTGGGAAAGCGTCGCGCACCACAGCGCCGGCCTCGTGGGCGATGGCAATGGCACTTTGGAGAACGCCCTCATAGTTCATCACGCTTCACGTTCCGCGACTCGATATGCCTCCGGCCGGCGATCCTCGTAGACGGTGAGATAGCGGCGCGCCTTGCGCATCTCGCGCAGGTCAACTTGAGCGACCAACAGCCGCTCTTGGTCATCACCCTCCACCAGCACGCGCCCCCATGGGTCCACGATGCACGAGCGACCGGGAAAAGCGATGTCTCCATCCTCCCCCACCCGATTGCAGGCGGCGACGAACAACTCGTTCTCCACAGCGCGGGCGCGGGCCAGTAGCAGCCAGGCCTCGACCCGTTTCACCGGCCATTGGGCCGGCACCACGAACACGACCGCCCCGGCCAACGCCATCACGCGGAAGAGCTCGGGAAAGCGCAGATCGTAACAGATAGCCAGCCCCGTCGGCCCCCAGGGGGTAGGGCAGAGAGTGGCGCTGTCGCCGGGGGCCAGGTAGCGGTGCTCGCGCATCAAGCGGAAGCGGTGAATCTTGCGGTAGGAACCCAGGAGCACGCCGTCCGGGGCATAGAGGGCCAGGGTGTTGGAGACGCCCTGGGCGTGTCCTTCCAGGGTCGAGCCGGCCAGGTGCAGGTTAAACTCCTGGGCCAGCGCGGCCATGCGGGCAAACCCCCCTTCACCCAACGGCGCGGCCCATTCCTGGCCTCGCTCCAGGTCGTAGCCGTGGTACCACAATTCGGGCAGCAGGAGCAAGTTGGCGCCGGCCTGCTGCGCCTGGGCGGCGAAATCGCGCGCCCGGGACAGGTTGGCCTCCGGCTGGCCGGTGCGGACGTCCATTTGAGCCAAGGCGATGGTGAGCATAGCCAACTCCACTGGTTGATGTTGCGATGAAACGACGCGAACGTCAGAGAGAAGCGGAGGAAATCACCCCCGCTCTCTTAATTCTAACACGACGGAATGGGAGTGTCAAACAGCGGGTCACAAACCCACCTACCAGAAACCAGGTTTTTCTGTAAGCGAAGGCGCTTCTGCTTCGCCCGAAGCGACAAAAACCTGGTTTCTTCTCTGTTAACTGAACGTATTGGTCCTAGCCCGTAGGAGCAGATTCCGTCGCGACGGGCCGCGCTTGGCTTGGCGGGAGGCGCATCGTCGTGTATAATCACCCCCGATGTTCGTCTCCGTCATCATCACGATGCTGAACGAGGCCGAGAGCCTGTCACGGCTGCTGGACAGTCTGGCCGCCCAGACCCGCCTGCCGGATGAAGTGGTCGTCTGCGACGGCGGCTCGACCGATGGCACGCTCTCGCTGCTGGAGGTCGAAAGTCGGCTGTCGCTGCGCGTCGTCCGGCAGCCGGGGGCCAACATCTCGCAGGGACGCAACGCAGCGATTGAGGCCGCGACGGGCGAGATCATCGCCGTTACCGATGCCGGGGTGCGCTTGAGTCCGCAGTGGCTGGAAAAGATTGTCGCGCCGTTCGAGGATGGAGAGACGCAGGCTGTCGCCGGGTTCTTTGCCCCAGATCCGCAGACGATCTTTGAGACTGCAATGGGCGCGACGGTTCTTCCAGAAGCGCGAGAGATAGCCCCGGCGAGTTTCAACCCCTCTAGTCGTTCGGTCGCCTTTCGCAAGAGCGCCTGGGAGGCTGTAGGGGGCTACCCCGAGTGGCTCGATTATTGCGAGGACCTGATCTTTGACTTTCGGCTGCGCGAACGTTGGGGGCCGTTCCTCTTCGCGCCAGAGGCGCTGGTTCACTTTCGCCCGCGCTCCGATTTGCGCGCCTTTTTCGTCCAATACTATCGTTACGCACGAGGCGACGGCAAGGCGGATCTATGGCGCCGGCGGCACGCCATCCGCTATCTGACCTACCTGGTCGCCGCGCCCCTCATCGCCGCTGCTGGGGCGCTGGTCAGTCCGTGGTGGTGGATGCTCTATCTGGTCGGCGTGCCGGGGATGTTCTGGACAGGCTGGCGGCGACTGGCGCGGACGAGGGACAGCTTGAGCCTGGCCCACAAGCTACAGGCGGCGCTGTGGGTGCCCATCATCCGCGTCACGGGCGACGTCGCCAAGATGGTAGGATACCCGGCCGGGTTGTGGTGGCGCTGGAGACATCGGACACAGATACCAGACTGGCGCGAACGATGAGGAAAAAGACTCCAGGGGTTTCAGAAAACCCCTGGAGTCTCCATACAGGAGGTGTGGAGTGGCAGAAATTGAACAGGGGAAATCGGTTCTTTCCCCCGACGGGCTCCGCAAGCTGTTGGAGAACGGCGGAGAGAGCCTGACCCAAGACGAACAAGTCCTGCTGCTGGCCATGCTCAGCGTGGAAGCAGAAACAGGGAAGAGCTTTGGCGCAGAGGAGCGCGCTGCACTGGATGAACTGGTGGCCAGGGTAGAGAGCTACGACGCGAACGAGCTGGCGCAGGCGGTCAAGCATCTGGTAACGGCAAAATCCCAGGCGGACCGCAAGCTGGAGTGGCCGGAGCTAAAGCGTGGGCAGCACAAGGATCGCTAACTGCAGACTGCCGTAAATTCGTGCCGAGTTTTTCACACTCACACCGGCCT
>CAYMWP010000096.1:0-18732 GCA_964393895.1 uncultured Anaerolineales bacterium
GGATTGCTGCCTTTTGTCAACTCAAGCTATGCACAATTTCAGATACACACCCATTCGCCAGTGTGGGTCAAGTGCCGGTTGCCTTGTTTAGAGTTTTGTCTGGATCGCCCCTGTCCCCCTTATTTGCGATTCTTTACCAATTGTGGTAATATTATCGGGGAAACAACCATTTTTGTCCATTTCTGTTGCTGGGGCGTGGCCAAGTGGTAAGGCAACGGACTTTGAATCCGTGTATCGTAGGTTCGAATCCTACCGCCCCATCTGACTATTGAATCCTCGCGGCGGGCGCAACGAGAGCCAGTTTGGTGGCTGTGTCGTACTCAGGATTGGAGCGGGTACCACAGCCACTTTTGTCACGCGATTGGCCGCTTGGGCCGCCTGTGACGGATCATAATCATCCCCCGAGGAGACGGTTAGAAGTGAAATTGGCGGCCGTGATCCTGGCAGCGGGCCAGGGAACCCGGATAAAGTCCGATCTACCAAAAGTGATGCACCCGCTGGGCGGCCGGCCGATGGTCACCTATGCGGTGGACACGGCGCGGGCGCTGGCGGATGCCAGGCCGGTTCTAGTAGTGGGACGCGGGGCCGAGGCGGTGCGGGAGACGGTGGGCGAGGCCGCCGTCTTTGTCGAGCAGGCAGAGCGACTGGGCACCGGACACGCTGTGCTCCAGGCGCGAGACTCGCTCCAGGGCCAGTCCGATCTGGTGCTGGTGAGCTGCGCCGACATGCCGCTCCTCACCGTGGAGACGCTGCGCCGCATGGTCGAGCAGCAACGGCAAAACTCGGGCCCGATCACCATGCTGACCTTTGTCGCCGACGACCCGCGCGGCTTTGGGCGCGTGGTCAGGGACGAGCACGGCGACGTCGTCGAGATCGTAGAGGCGGCGGTGGCTACGCCAGACCAATTGGCGATCCGGGAGTTGAACACAGCCGCCTACTGTTTCGACGCTGTATGGCTGTGGTCCCACATTGACCACATCCCCCTCAGTCTTCCCAAACGAGAGTACTACCTGACCGACCTGATCGCAGTGGCCGTCGCCGAGGGACGGCGGGTCGAGGCTGTGACGACCACAGAGGCAGAGGGGCTGGGCGTCAACACACGCGTGCACCTGGCCGAAGCGGAGCGCCTGCTGCGCCGACGAATCAACGAGCGCTGGATGCTGGCTGGCGTGACGCTCGTGGACCCGGCCACGACCTACATTGAGTCTGACGTCACCATTGGGCGGGATACGGTCGTGTGGCCCAACACCTACCTGCGCGGCCGGACAGAGATCGGCGGGCATTGTCACATCGGTCCCAACGCCCTCGTCGTGGATTGTCAGATCGGCGACCGCTGCCGGGTGCTGGCCTCGGTGCTGGAGCAGGCGGTGCTGGAGGATGGCGCCGACATTGGCCCTTACGGCCACTTGCGCAAGGGTGCGCGGTTGTGCGAGGGCGCGCACATGGGGAACTTTGGAGAACTGAAGAACTCGACCCTGGGCCCTGGGGCCAAGATGGGGCACTTTAGTTACCTGGGCGACGCCGAGGTCGGAGCCGGGGCGAACGTCGGCGCGGGGACCATCACCTGCAACTATGACGGTGAGCGCAAGCACAAGACGGTGATCGGAGAAGGCGCTTTCATCGGCTCCGACACGATGCTGGTCGCGCCGGTGCGGGTGGGCAAGGGGGCCAAGACCGGAGCCGGGGCAGTGGTGACCCGCGACGTGCCCGACGGCGCACTGGCCTACGGTGTGCCGGCTCAGGTACGCGGCGAAGACAATGATGATGAGAAGTGATACTTTCGACCGGGAAGAACTGATACGCCAGGCAATTGCCGCGCGGGAGCGCGCTTACGCTCCCTACTCTGATTACCAAGTCGGGGCGGCGCTGCTGGGCAAATCGGGCCGGGTCTACACCGGCTGCAACGTGGAGAACGCCGTCTATCCTCTGACCATCTGCGCCGAGCGCACGGCGCTCGTGAAAGCGGTCTCTGAGGGCGAGCGGGAGTTCGTGGCGCTGGCCGTGGCGACTGAGAACGGTGGTGCACCATGTGGCTCCTGCCGCCAAACTGTGCGCGAGTTTGGCGCAGACATCGTCGTCCTGATAGCCGATGTCGCGGGCGACTACCGTGAGACGAGCATAGCGGAATTACTGCCGGACAGCTTTAGTGCAACCGATCTGCCCCCCAGGTAAAGGAGATAATCGAGATGACCGGTAAAGCGGCCACGTTACAGCAACACGTGGAGCGGGAGCGAGAGATCGCTTATCAGATGCAGCAGAGCTTTTTGCCGCACATCTTTCCCAGCGTCGAGGGCGTCGAGGTCGCGGCCGCAATGCGTCCGGCCCGCGAGGTGGGCGGCGACTTTTACGACGTGATCCCTCTGAGCGGCGGTCTGCTGGGCATAATCATTGCCGACGTATCCGGCAAGGGTGTGCCAGCCGCGCTTTACATGGCGCTGGGCCGCACGTTGCTGCGTTCCCACTCGCTCAGCACCCCGCGCCCGCGCTATCTGACCGATGCCCTGGAGAGCGCCCACGTGCGGCAATTGATGCGCACAGTCCCGAACAGCGCGTTGGCCGCCCTGGATTCCGTTCGCACGACCAACGAATACCTGACCGAACACCACTTTGATCAGGCCATGTTTCTGACCCTCTTTTACGCCGTCTATGATCCCCAAAGCCGTTTGTTGGTCTATGTCAACGCCGGTCATAACCCTCCTTTTCTGTATAACACGCTCTCCGGTGAGCAGGCCTGGCTGGATTCGACCGATTTGATCATCGGCGTCATGCCCGACCGGCGTTACGAGCCTCAATGGCGTCAGTTGAGCCGCGGCGACGTGCTGACGTTGTATACCGATGGAGTGAGTGAGGCGTTCAATTCGGACCGCGAGATGTTCGGCGAGGAGCGGCTCGTCACAGCGGTGCGGAATCAACGGGCGACTTCTGCCCAAGAGTTATTGGAGGCCATCACGACGGCGGTGGATTCTTTCGTCGGTGATGCGCCGCAATCGGACGATCTCACTCTGCTGGTGATGCATTGCCTCCGCTCGAATGAAGACTGACTATTGCCGGAGAGATCTAGTTTAGTGCAGCGATGCATAAATTCGTTCCGCTTTGCGCCGGCCGCGCCGCCCTGAAGAGGCGGCGCTAGGCCCACAAATTGGCCGAAAAGTGCCCTAACACCGGCTCTTTAGGCCGGTGTGAGTGTGAAAAACTCGGCACGAATTAACGGAAACCTGTATTTAGCCCCTCATGGGCGGCTCAAAAATAGTAAAAAACGGGCCAAAGCACCGTCTCGCCGCATGGGCCGTCCCCGGGGACGGGGACTTGAGCATAGGCTGGTAGTAACGGTGTACCACATTTCAGGAGGTCTTTGATCAATGAGGGAAACAAAAGTTGTCATTCTGGCTGCTGGCAAGGGCACGCGCATGCAGTCGGACCTGCCCAAGGTCTTGCACCAGGTCGAGGGCAAGACAATGATCCAACACAGCATAGACAAGGTCAGAGAGCTGGGCGTCGAGGATATTATACTCGTCGTGGGTTACAGGCAAGAGATGGTTCGGGAGACTGTGGGCGATAGTGTCAAGTACACCGTCCAGGAGGAGCAATTGGGGACCGGCCACGCCGTGATGCAGGCCCGCCCCTTCCTGGAGAATTTTGAGGGCAATGTGGTGATTCTATACGGCGATATGCCTCTGATCAACCCGGCGACGATCAAAAAGCTGATAGACGCCCGAGAGAGCGACGATGTGAGAGGCGCGATCCTGACCATCGTGCTGGACAATCCGCCCGACTTTGGTCGCATCATCCGGGACGACACCGGCCGCGTGCTGCGCATCGTCGAGAAGAAGGATTGCTCACCGCAGGAAGTGAGCATCAAAGAAGTCAACGTGGGCATGTATTGCTTCGACTGCCAGGAGCTGCTGACTGCCTTGGGAGGGTTGAGCACCGACAACGCCCAGGGCGAATACTATCTGACCGATGTGGTGGGCATCATGGCGGATAAGGGGCTGACGGTAAAGACCGTGACCAGCGATACGTTGGAGGAAACCCTGGGCATCAACGACCCCCATCACCTGGAGTTTGCCGAAAGCCTGAGCGACATCCAATACGCCGAGAGCCTGTACGAACTGATTGACGCCACACTGGCGATGAAGCGCCAGAGCTAGAATCACTGAAACGCTAAAGGCTCTGAGTATCTGTTTACCGCAAAGCCGCAGAGAACGCCGAGATTCCGTTCACTCTTCCTCCGGCTCAGGACACATCTGCGAATGTCTTGCTTCAGGACAGGTACGTTAAAGTTGATGAGCAACCCAACTTTCCAACCACCAAGTTTCAGCTAGGTCAGCAACGTTCCAGGGTACGATGTATCTCAATCGCCGCACGGATGATTGTCCTGGTGATTTGATTGGATTCCTCTGCGCTCTCTGCGTCTCTGCGGTGCACTCCAAATGCGGTAAACAGGTACCCGTTTCTTTTATTCCTGAAAGCCGAGAGCATGAAAATTGGCATACTGCATCAGTATAGCCTCTACGGCTCTGGCAGCAGCGTCTATGTCAGAGACATGGCCAAGTACCTGGCCCGCCTGGGGGGGCAGGTGCACCTGATATCTCTGGAACCTCACCCCGAAAACTATGACTTTTTCGATGCCGCTTACATTCACGGCGACAGCGGCGACCAACTCCTCTTTAGTCGCTCTCAATCACCCGCCTGCATCTCGCACACCTTGGCCTATCGCCCCGTTCCCGTCGCCTACGACCGGATAGACCTGCCCGACGCTAAACATTTCGTCGTCCTCTCCGATTCCGAGATCGAGGATTACGTGACCTTTTTCCTCGCCAAGGTCAAGATGCTGGCCGAAAAACACGCCCTCGATCTCATTCACGCCCATCACACCGTGTTACCCCCTTACGTCGCCCATTTGGCCAAAGCTGAGCTTGATCTACCTTACGTCGTTACCATTCACGGCAGCATCATCGAGTACGTGGTTCTACGAGACGAGCGATACAGACACTACGCTACGAAAGGGTTGCAGGGGGCCAGCAGCGTCATTGTGCTGAACAAAGACGTGCGGGCCAGAGTGCTGCAAGTTTGCCCAGACGTTGAGGCGAACTTGGCTCAAATCCCCGTGGGAGTTGATGGCGATGCGTTCCACCCACTGCCCGACGAGCACAGGCCGGCGGCCGTCGGTCGTTTGATACAACATCTGAAAACCAGGGAAAAGCCGGGCAAGACGGCTGAATTACAGCGGGAGACGTGGCAGGCTGCGGAGATGGTTTGCGAGGAAGAGATAGCGGCCGCGGCCTTTGCCATCCAGAGCCGCTACAATGCCAGTTACCCCGATGCTGACCTGCCCAAAAAGCTGGCTCAAATAGATTGGAGGAAAGACAACGTTCTCATCTATTTTGGCAAATTGCTCTTCGATAAAGGAGTACATTGTCTCATAGCAGCCCTGCCCAACATCGTGGCCGCCATCCCTGACGCCAAACTTTTCGTAATCGGCAGCGGGATGGACCGCGAGTTCTTGGAGATGGGCGCGGCGGCGTTAGATCGGGGGCGACTGGACCATTTCTGGAGAGTGATGCAAGCGGGTATGGTGGGGCGGAATGAACGCGCCCTGTTCTACGAGTACATTGCCAAATTCCTGGAAAGCACCGCTCAGGAAGCATACGTGGCTCGCGCGCGAGGCCAGGTGCTGGAGAACATTATCTTTACCGGTTATCTGACGCGCGCTGACCTGGCAACGCTGCTTCCCTGCGCCCGCGTTGCGCTCGTCCCCTCGATCATCAAAGAGGCATTCCCCTTGGTATCCATCGAGTCCCTGGCCTGCGGAGTCGTGCCTATGGCCTCCTATTTCTCCGGGCTTGTGCCCATATTGGACCAGGTGGCTGATTCTTTGGGCGCCCCCGGCGAGTTGGCCAAGATCGGCCACAGCCCGGAGGTGATGATCCGTGACTTGGGCCAAAACATCCCAGCCCTGCTTTCCGCTTTGAACAGCGACGGCGAAGAGATCTCGGCCGCCTGCCGTAGGTTGGTCGAGCAGAAATACCGCTGGAGGACCGTCATCTCGGAGATCGAGGGCCTGTATAGAGCATTGTGAGTGCAGTTCGCGGCGCAAAACCCCCACTGCGAGAGCAAGTCGCGTTTTGTATCTGGATGAGCAACGTGGTATAATGAAGCCAGTTGCAAAAGTGAAGCGCCGATCAATTTGCGGGTCAAGGAGGAATGATGATTGGCTTGAGAAAGCGCAGTTCACAAGAGAAATCTCGATTGGAAGCTCCCGCCGTTTGGAGCGATATCCTGGGGTCGCTGAAGCCGACCAGGGCCTACGACGAGCGATTGGAAGCGATCCTGGCTGCATTGGACATGGTCGTCGGCTTTGACGTCTACTACCTCTACCTCCTGGATGCGACGGGAAAGCGCTTTGCCCTGGAACACCTGAAGGCCAAAGCGGTGGAGGAAAAGGTCCGGGGGGGAGAAGGAGACACCCTGATCTCGAGCGGGGATGGCGAGTACGAAAGCCTGCACTCCGCTCTCGGCTCCCCCTTGCTGGATTTCCCCTATCACACACGCCACAACCAGGCCCACTTTACCACTACGCGCGCCGGGCCGTTGTACGCGCTACCGTTGCGCCGCGAGGGGCGGCTGGTGGGCCTGTTGCAGATGGGCCCCCTGGAAGAGGGTGAAAGCGTCCCCCCGGCCATCGAACAACGAGTGAGCGACCTGATCTTTCCCCTCTCCTTCGCCATCACCCAGGCCAAGCAGGAGGAGGATGTGCTTCGACGGCTGCGGTCGTTGGAGAACCAGGCCGAGGTGAGCCGGCGGTTGCTCAGCTCCGCCTTTGAGATCGAAGAGTTCATCTCTCTACTCTTGGACCTGGCCCTCACCGCCTCCGGCACCGAGGCCGGGTTCGTCGCCATCGCCGAGCCGGACAGCGATAGACTGACCATCAGTTCCGCCGAAAATATGCCCGCCGAGTTTCTGGAGCGGGTCAACCTGGCGGTGGGCGAGGGCCTGTTCGACTGGATGTCGGAGGAGGCCCGCACCCTCATGGTGCGCGACTACGAGTTCGTCCAGGAGATGGGTGTCAAATCTATCCTGGCCGTGCCGTTGGTGGAGGGAGAGCGCCTGCTGGGGCTGTTTGCCCTGGTCAATTTCCACCAGGGCGAGACCTTTGCCGATCACAGCCTCAAGCTGCTATCCTCCTTCGCCGAGCAGATTCGGCTGGTGCTGGACAACGTGCGCTTGCTCGACCAGTTCACTCAGCGCTACCTGGAGACCCTCAAGGCGTTGGACAAAGCAGTAGACGTGCGCCACCCGTCCACCGTGTCACACACCGAGCGAGTGACGGCGGTGGCCGTAGAGATCGCCGGGAAAATGGGGCTTTCGGCCCACGAGTTGGACATCATCCGCACCGCCGCCGAGATCCACGACGTGGGTATGTGCGGCATCACCGCAGTGGCCCAGGGCTTTCGGGCTGACTATAACCACCCTACCATCGGGGCCGATATGGTGCGCATCCTGGCCCTGCCGCCCGGCGTGGCCGATGCCGTGGCCGAACACCACGAGTGGTTCGACGGCTGGGGCTATCCCAAAGGACTGAAAGGGAGCGAGATCACCCTGGGAGGCCGCATCCTGGCCCTGGCCGAGTATTTCGTAGAAGCGACCACCGCCAGCGAGTTGCAGCCCACCCTCGTTTGGAGCAAGCTGAGGGAGGAAATCGAGGTACGTAAGGGCAGCCAGTTCGACCCGGAAGCGGTGGATGCCCTACTGGCCCTGGTGGAGGAAAAGCGGGTTCAGGCTGGCGACGGCGTGCTGGATGGCTGCGTCGCCTTCAAAGCCTGTCCCCCAGACCTGCAAGCCGATTGCCCGGCGCGGGACGACCCCGCTTTCTGCTTCCGCCACCGACCGGAGGGAGTGCGATGTGCAGGACACGGCGACCCAACTTGCGAGACCTGCTTCCTGTACGTCGAGTGGCAAGAACGGAACCAATGACCTTTAGAAAAGGGAGGATATGAGCTATGGAGTACACGACCCGTCGCGAGAAAAAAGTTTCCATCGTCGAGCTATCCGGCGAAGTTGACGTGAGTTGCGCCCCGCAGTTGAAAGAGCTATTGCAAGAGCTGATGGACGAGGGCGAGCTTCAACTGCTGATAGACTTGACCCAGGTATCTTTTATGGATAGCACCGCGCTGGGCATCTTTATCAACGCCTTCAAACGCACCAAACAGGCTGGGGGAAACATAAAGTTCGCTAACCCACAGGCCGCGCTGCGCCAAGTGTTCTCCCTCACCCAGACCGACAAGTTCCTCTCCATATTCGACACGGTGGACGAGGGGTTGCGCAGCTTCCAGTAGACTAGAGGGGCGCCATTATGCAAATTGACGTGAACAAGGAAAAAGCCATCGTCCTGGTGGTGGTGAAGGGCGACCTGGATGCCTCCAGTGCGCCCGATCTGCGGGCCAAGTTCGAGGAACTCGTCGGGCAGGGAGAGAACCAATACATCATTGATCTTTCCGACGTCCCTTTTATGGACAGCTCTGGCATTGCGGCGCTGGTCAATCTGTTCAAGCGAGTGCGCATCGGCGCCGGCGACGTCAAGCTGTGCGGCCTTCAAGAGGAGGTCGCAAAGGTCTTTGAATTGACCCGCTTGAACCGCGTGTTCGACATATTTGAGGCCCGTGCCGAGGCGGTCGCCAGCTTCTAGCTCCACCATGAGCGCAAGCAATCGGCTGGTGATTGATAGCCGCTTAGAAGAGATAGCTCGCGCGCGCGATTGGCTGGCAGAACGGGCGTACCGGGCCGGATTCTCTCACCGAGCAGTCGACGATCTGAAATTGGCGCTCACCGAGGCGGCCTCCAACGTGGTGCTCCATTCCTACGACGGCGAGCCTGGGCACCAGGTCATCCTGTCGTTGTCTGTGGACGACGAGGCGCTGACCCTGACCATACGTGACTTTGGCCGCCCGTTCGATGCCAGCCAATACCAAGCGCCCGACCTGAACGAGCTACAAGAAGGCGGCTATGGCGTCTTTTTGATACAGAGCTTGATGGATCGGGTGCATTATGACACCTCGTCGGGCATGGGCACCACTTTGACCCTGACTAGACGAAGAGATCCGGGGCCTTCGACGGGACCAAGTCAGTGAGCACTGGTGAACCATGGGGGTACGTGCTGTGACCGACGTCTGCCTGATCCTGGAAGGAACCTACCCCTACGTCATCGGCGGCGTTTCCACCTGGGTGCACGCCCTGATCGGCGGTCTGCCTCAACTCGACTTCTCATTGCTACATCTGACCGTGCGTGACGGTCTAGAGAAAAGGCCCAAGTTCGACCTGCCCCCCAATCTATGCGAGCTGGTGACAATCGAAATAGACGGCTACCAGCAGCCCTACCAGGTGGCTCGCTGGCGGCCGGGCGTGGTTCGCTTGCCCCAGGCGCGGGTGTATCACGCCCTCTCGACCGGATTCGCCGGGCTGTTGGCCGGGCAGATCAAGGAGCAGAGCGGGCAGCCGTTCATCCTGACCGAGCACGCCATTTACTGGCGCGAGATCGCCGAGGGCGCGACGGAGGTAGAGTGCGGCTTCCAGGTGGTCCGCCAAACAGAGCGCGCCGAGATAGCCGCGTTGCGCCGCCACTGGACCTCTACTTTTAGGCAACTGGCCCGGCTGGCTTACGCTCAGGCCGACGCCATAGTGACCGTGTGCGAGGCCAACCGCCGTCTCCAGGTGGAAGAGGGGGCCGAGCCGGACAAGTGCCGCGTCGTTCCCAACGGTGTGTCGGCCGGTGAATTCGCGGCTGCTGCAACCCACGCTCCTTTTGCCAATGGCCGGCCGCGCATCGGTCTGGTGGGGCGGGTCGTGCCCATCAAGGACGTGGAGACCTTTATCCGGGCAGCGGGTCTCCTGATCGGCCGGCTGCCGGAGGCCGAGTTCGTCGTGATCGGTCCCACGGACCAGGACGTGGCTTACTACCGCCGCTGTCGCCGTTTGGCCGACGAACTGGGCTTGGATGGACGGTTGCTCTTTGCCGGCGAGTTGCCGCCCCAGGAGTGTTACACCGGGCTGGATCTGTTGGTGCTCACCAGCCTCAGCGAAGCGCAGCCACTGGTCGTGTTGGAGGCCATGAGCGCCGGAAGACCGGTGGTCGTCACCGACGTGGGCGCTTGTCGGGAGATGGTGGAGGGTGGGAGGCAGACAGATTGGGCGCTGGGGCCGGCGGGGCTGGTTACCCCGGCGCAGTCGCCAGGGGGCACGGCCAAAGCAGTGCTGGCTCTATGCCGCAACCCCCAGATGGCGGCGCGAATGGGGCGCACTGGTCGGCGGCGGGCACTGACCTTTTACCAGCAAGAACGATGTGTCGAGGGGTATAGGCTGCTGTACGAGCGGTTTCTGAATCCTTGATGGCTTTGATCGGGGCGGGATTGGGGGCGCGGAAATATGGCTGATAAAATCCTGGTCGTTGATGACGACACCAGCGTGGGACAGGGAGAAATGAAACTCTGTGCCCGTGCTGGGTATACTGCTCAGTCGCTATGCTACTTGGGGCACAGAGAACGCGGATAAACTACATCCGGCTGAGAAGGCGCAAAGATTCACAGAGGTTACTACTCAGGTCAAGACCTCCGAGGTCTGCGACAGGCATTCTGCCCACTGCGACCGTCGAAAAAGGCCGGGATTTCACGCCTGAACGGGTTTTGCAAGACCTCGGAGGTCTGAGCGCGTGCCAGGCTGGGTAGTTACCTTGCGCCACTATCATCGCTCAATGTTGCTCGCCGCGCCAGGCGGAAAGCGCAGGTACTTTTCCGTAGCTGCTGAGAGATCAGAGTAGACGCCCCGGTAGTCCGGCGGTAGCAACGCCGCTAGCTGGTACATGATCTCATCGGTCATCTGTTGGCGCACCTGGCGGGTCACCCTGGACCCGCCGGCGTCCAGGTGGAAAGGCTGCCCCACGACGACGTGAAAGCCGGTGCGGTGCAGGCGGCGCAGGTTGTGCCAGAATTGCTCCCCTCCGTGACACACTATGGGCAACACCAGTGCGCCGCTGCGCAAGGCCAATAGCGCCGTGCCGGGGTGGCCCTGTTGCAAGCGCCCGTGACCGCTGCGGGTGCCCTCGGGAGCCACGGCCAGGATTTGCCCCTCTTCCAGCGCCTCGAGAGCCCGACGGAAAGCGGTCACGTCGGCCTCGCCGCGCCTTATCGGAATGCCTCCCCAGAGGCCGATCAGTAACGGCCCAAAGAGAGGGTGTTTTAACTGTTCGGCCTTTACGAATCCGGTCAGCGGACGCGGGTCCAGGTGAGTATAAAAGATGGGCGCTTCCAAAAAGTTGACGTGGTTGATGACGACGATGAGCGGCCCTCGCTCCGGCACCTGCTCCAACTGTGCGCCATCTATCCGGCAGAGCATGCGCGTCAGTCGTTTTATTGACGAGGTCACTATGCGGTAAGTGAGTGTTTGTTCTTGGCCGAGAGTAGGCTTCATACGACGTCCTCCGGCGGCAGGCAGATCATTTCTATCTGACCTGGGAATAGCTCCACTTCCAGCCGCTCTCCTGCGGTACACAGCGTCTCTCCGTCGGTGTGGGCGGGAAGCACTCCTTCGACAGCGGTGACGATGACTTTGTGCGCCTGCTCCATCCTGATAGGTTCCTGGCTGGCCTGCGTGCCGCGCAAAAAGTGGGGAATGAGGCCAAAAATGCGGAGGCGGCTCACCTCGTGGGCGATGCACAGGTCGAACAGACCATCGTCGGGTTTGCCCTCCGGGGCAGTAAAAAAGCCGCCGCCCAGGCGCTGTCCATTCATAATCGAAACCATCAGCGAGGGCTGGGTGATGGTCTGTCCGTCATATTCGATTTTGGTGAGCGGGGCCTTGTAATACAAAAAGACGGTCTTGAGCACGGCGACGATGTAGGAGGGGAAGCCGGTCAACCAGGTCATTTTGACCGCTTCAAAGCCGACGACGGCGTCAAAGCCGATGCCGACGCCGTTGCCAAAGTAGCGACCCTCCGGGTAGTCGCCGCCGGTCACTTTCCCGACGTCAACCAGGCACCGGTGACCCTGGGCCAGCGCCCGGCAACCTGCTTCCAGATCGGCAGGTATACCCATGCCGTAGGCAAAGTCGTTGCCCCGACCGACGCACAGGATGCCCATTGCGCAGGAGGTTATGCCGGCCTGTTTGGCCCACATCAGGCCGTTGAGCACCTCGTTGGCGGTGCCGTCGCCGCCCGCCGCGACCACGACATCGTACCCCGATGCGGCGGCCTGCTGGGCCAACTCGGCGGCGTGCCAGGGGCGCTCGGTGCGCGCCAGGTCGAATTCCAGGCCGTACTCGCCCAACATGCGCTCGATCTGGGGAATGGCCTCGCCGCCGTGCCCCCTACCAGAGATTGGGTTGACGATGATATTGTATTTCATTAGATGTAGAATCCTTCCGGGTCAATTTCCTCCCGCAGGAGGCGCAGTTCCTCGGCCGTCGGCGGCTCGTTCTGGCTTATCTCGTCGGCCAGAAGCAGCTCGAAGCCGGTGTTCTCGATCACTTGCTCTACCGTGACGCCGGGGTGGGTGGCGAGCAGCCGCATGCGCTTTGTCTCTGGCTCAAAGTCGAGGAGCGCCAGCGTGCTGACCACACGGTAGGGGCCGGTGTTGGGCGGCAGGCCGGCCTCTTCGCGCCCCCCGGGACCGGTCAGGTAACCGGGTGTGGTGAGAAAGTCCACTTGCGGCACAAAGCGACGCTTGTCGTGGCGCATGATGCTGATGGTGCGCCAGCAGAGAGAGCCTACGTCGTTGGCCCCGCCGGAGCCGGGCAGGCGCACTTTGGGCGGGTGGTGTTGGGGGCCAATGATGGTCGAGTTCAGATTGCCGTAGGGGTCAATCTGCGCTCCGCCCAGGAAGCCAAAGTCCACAAAGCCGCGCGTGGCGGTCTCCATAATGTCGCAGATGCCGGAGGCGGCCACGCCCCGGTAGAAGGTACGGCTCTCGCCCACCGCCCGGGGCAGCCGCTCCAACCGCGCGCCGGTGCCGCCGAACTCGAATACGGTCACCAGGTTGGGAGCGTGGGTCTTTTGGGCCAGGCTGGCGGCCAGCATGGGGATGCCGGTGCCGATAAAGGCGGTGACGCTATCGGGCATTTGCCGCGCTGCGACGCAGATCAAGAGCTCCGTGGGGTTGTATTCCGCTTCGTTTGTCTTCGAATGCCTCATCGCCGCCCCTCCTCTTCGGCCCGCAATTGCTTCAGTCGCTCTCGGCCGACCAGCTCCAGGTATTCCTGGTGGTTCGCCAGGTTGTAGATGTACTTGTCCAGATACGCCTGTGTTCCCTCTTCTGTCTTGGAGGCCTCGACCCATTCCCGCAATTGCTCCTCGTCCCGCGCATAGCAGTAGACCATCTCGCCGGGGTGGGAGCCGTAGGGGGCGTGGACCACCGCGTCCACCAGGTAGTAGGGAATGGTGGTGCGGTCGGGGGAGCGGCGGATCTCTTCGCTATCCACGATCTCTTCGACGCTGACGATGAGCCGCTTGGAGGCCCGCGACAACTCGAAAGCAAAGCCAGAGATGCCGTCAATCTGGGCATTGCCGTACTTGTCGGCGCGGTGGGCGTGGATCAGACCAACGTCCAGGATCAGTGCGGGGATCAGGCAAACCTTCATACCGGTGAAGGGGCACTCGACCACTTTGGCGGCGCTGTATTTGAGTGTATCGGTGCCCAGCATTGCTCGCACGGGGATGAAGGGGACACCCATCGAGGTGGCCTTGAAGCGCCAGGTGATGCCGCCGTTGGACCACTCGACCACCTTTTCGACCTGTCCGCTCTCGACCGCCCGTCGCAGAGCATTGGAGACGCCAAAGACCTCCAGGCCAATGTAGGTGATGTCCAATGTCTTGACCAGCCCGGCCCCCAGCCAGAGGTCGAGTTCCGTCACGCCCTGGCCGGCCACTCGCAGGTCTCGTTTGCCCTGGCGCACGACTTCTCGCACCAGTGTCATGGGGCAGCGGACGGTGCCGTACAGTTCAGTGCCGATGTAGCAGCCGTCGTAGACGAAGCGGGAGATGGCCTCCGCGTCTGTCATCACTTTGTCTACCAGCGCCCGTGATTTCTTTTCGCGGTTCCACTCGCGAAAATCGTCCAGGTCGGGGGGTTGGATCAGTTCTCCGATTCCAGATTCTATGATACGCAAAGTGATATCTCCTTATTGTTGATAGAAAAGAGTGAGCGCCTACACACGAGCAAGGGCCTATGGGAGGTCGAGGATGCGAGCGAACAAAGCACGTACTTGCACGCGATCGGGGTCAGAGAGGGTTCCTAGTCTGCGTCGTACCACACGAGCGTCGAATGACGATGGGATCGGCTTGACGATGCTGAGCTTCAATAGCCCGGCGATTTGCCAGTCCATCAATTGTACTTTGTCGAGGGTGTGTTTAATCTGGCTTGTGATTGGAGCGAGAGTTACGTCAGGATAGGTCTGGTTGTACGCCTCACTGCTCACGACTACAGATGGGCGTTGTTTGCTTCCACTCTGGTCGGTGAAGGGAAAAGGCACGAGGAGCACGTCGCCTTGCTTATAGACGGTCATAGACGGCGTCCTCTTCATTATCCCACACGCGGGCAAAGGCGGCTTCCGATGCCTTCATCGCACGCCATACCAGTGCTTCGTTGGATATTTCTTCATCAAGAATGGTGACCAGTAGACGAGTATTGGGTTCGAGTTTTACCGCCACGTCTAGTTGAACATGGATGCCGTCGAAGCGAGCGGGAATAGTTGTCAATATTTTGCTCATCCTTCACCTCGTTTTTTGCAATTAGACTTTTTACCCTCGTCATGTCTATTGTAGCACACTCAACCTCAATCGCAACTCAGCCGGGGTCGGAGGCTTTCGATGTCTTGCCCCCCTTCAACGCCTGCCTGGCCCCGTGGGCATAGATCGAGGTGGGCAGCACGTCAATCGCCTCGTTAAAGTGGCGGATCGCCTCGGCCTCGCGGCCCGCGCGGCGACAGGCCAGTCCCAGGTTGTAGTAGCCGGCGGCCAGGTACTTGGTACCCGGTCGTACTTGTTCGTCGGCCAATGCTTCCTCCAGGGTGATACGGGCGGTCTCCGGCTCTTGCATGCGCAACTGGGTCACTCCGCGATTGATGAGCACGATCTGGCGGCTGACCTCGTCCGGCCCCAGCCGCAGGGCGAACCGGTACAGGCCGAGCGCCTGTTCATATCGCTCCTTGGAAGTGAACCAATTGCCCAGGTCAACCAGCAGCCGCACCCGCATGGTGCCCAGGTAGATGACGAGCAGGAACAGGACGGGATGGATCGGCACGGAGGCATAGGCGAGCGCAGCGCCGGCCGAGGTGATGCCAAGCCCCTCGGCAGCGAAACGGATAGATAATCCCTGCCGGCGCATGAAGGAAAGAGCGCCAAAACCGAGGAGGTAGAGCAGACCGACGAGCAAGATTAGCAGGGAGGGATGCATAGGCGTGAACCTCTGGTAGATTTAGAAACCAGGTTTCGCCGCTCTTGCTGGAGAAACCTGGTTTCCAGTACTCAGGCGAACAGATGGTCGGCAGTGCGCTCCAGCATCTCCACGCCGCGTACTTCTTTCTCAAAGAGCGGCACGATGGCGCGCACGTCGGAGAAGCTGCGCCAGATCTCTTCCATATAGTCATCCTGCATGGCGATGCGGTTGAGCACAAAGTCAGGGGCGTCGTCGGTCACCGATTCTTTGTCAATCAGCAGGTTCACCACCACGCCGCCCACGGGGATGCCAAAGTCGTGGAACCAGTTGACAAAGCGCTTGATGACGGCAATGGGCAGCGCCTCTGGCAGCGTGATGAAGAAGAAGGCGGTCTTTTCCGCGTCGGTGAGCAGATCCTTGGCCTGTTCCATGCGCTCACGGAAGCTGAGGAGATATTCCATCAAGGGATCTTTTTCCTGTTTTTTGCTGTAGGACAAGAGTTCTCGCAACGATTTGGCTTCCTCACGGCTCTGCATCATCTTGTTCACCCACATGCCGTACACGCTGGACATCCCTAACAGACGACGAGCGTTGGCGGTGGGAGCGGTGTCAAAGACGTAGGCATCGTACTCGTCATCGAACATGAGGTCAATCATATTCTCGAACATGGCCGATTCTTCAAAGGCCGGGTTCATCGTGGCCGATTCCACGAACTCGTCGGCTTTGGTCTTGATGTCGGCGTACTTGAGGAACCACTGGATTTTCTGGATCAGCTCTACCTTTGACTTTTCGATGGTATCCTTGGTATCAATCTCGTAAGCTTCCAGGTTCGGCGCTCCCTGCACCGGAGTTGGTTTGCCAAAGACGTCCTGGTCGAGCATGCTGCTGAGCGAGTGCACCGGGTTGGTCGAGGCCAGCAGAGTGCGCTTACCCTGACCGGCGATCCACAACGCCGCCGCGCCGGCCATCACCGTCTTGCCCACACCGCCCTTGCCACCGAAGAAGATGTATTTCATCTGTGGATGGTCGAGCAGGAATTGGCGCGTCGCTGTTTCTATGTTGGGGTGGATCATGCCTCACCTCCGAATAATGCATCCGCTACCTTGCCAATCATCTCCAGACCGGTGATGTCCCGCTCGAACTCCTGCACGCTCGCCAGCACCTCGTCGCCAAAAGTCTCGTCTATCTTACCGATGTACCGTTCCTGCATCTCAATGCGGTTGCGCAGGTACTCGGGAATGTCTTGTTGGGCCAGCTCCGGCGGGATGACGCGGTTGACGATGTAACCAGAGATGGGCACCTGATACTTGGCGAACAGTTTCGCCGCCTTGAGCGTATCCAGGATGATCATTTCCTCTGGCGTGACGACGAAGAAAAAGGCGGTCTTCTCGCGGTCGGTGAGGATACTGGAGGAGGTGTTGATGCGATCTTTGATGTACTGCAACTCGGCCAGAATTTGGTCTTCATCCGACTCTTTCTTGCGCTCCAGGATGGCGGCCACCTGGGCGTATTCTTGCATCTCTTCGCGCAGCGCCGTGATCTTGCCGATCCACTCGTCGTAGACACTGGCCATACTCAGATAATAGAGCGCGTGGCCCAGGGGCACCAGGTCGTAGATGTAATAGTCGTATTCTGCGCCGACGACGATATCCACCACGGCGTCAAAGATGGCGCTCTCCTCCATGGCCGGCTCGGCCGCGGCAGCCTGGATATAGTTCTCGATCTCTTCCGGGATCTCGTCCATACCGTACATCTCGCGGATTTTTTGACGGATCTCTTCCTGGTACTCGTGAATGTGCTGGTCGGCGTCAATCTCCTGGGCAAAGAGGTTGGGCATGATCTCGACCGCGCCTTTGCCAAAGATGTCCCGCTCAAAGATGTCGGAGAGAGAGGCCTGGGGGTCCACCGAAAAGACGAGCACTTTGTGACCCTGCTTTGCCAGCCAGTAGGCGGTGGCGGCAGAAAAAGTGGTCTTGCCCAATCCGCCCTTGCCGCCGAATTCGATGTAGCGGCGGTTGGGATGTTCTCTAAATACTTTTGCTAGTGACAACGTTTGCTCCTTTCACGATGCAAGATGCAAGGTTCTTGCCTCCTGCCTCTTATCTCTTGCCTCATGCTTCATGCCTCTTGCCTCTTATCCCCTTCCCTCTCAACAGACCATCCACGCCGCTTCCTCCGGCGAGAGCATCGCCTGCGGCGGTTGCCGGTAGTCCACAAAATCCGCATAGCCGCCATCGTCGTAGCATGGCGTGAACACAGCCTGCAAGTCCACTGTTACATCAGGGTCAGGCTCACGCAGGGGCACGCGGATGTGGGGTAGGCGGCGCTGCAACGGGATGGGATACAGCTCGAAGCGGTATTTGTCCGGCGCCCGGTTCACACTGATCAGGTAACGATGCGGCGGCAGAGAAATCAGCCCATCCTCCGGCAGCGCCACTGTGTACGACCCCTCCGCCAGCAGATCAATCTCTACCAGATGCGCGGCGCTGTTCAGGATCTCTTGTTGCTTGCGTCGATAGAGACGTTGCCCCTCCCCCGCCGCCTTATTGGCAGGACTGAGCACCTCAATGACGGTCACTACCTCTTCACCGGCTGCGTGGACGATTTCGATGAAAGGTTCCCGGTGCTCGACCGGCGGTAGAGTGAACACGATGGGGAATTGCAACTCTTCATCCTCGGTGGTCGCTGCCGTTTCCGTGGTCTGGGTATAGACATCTACCGGAGCAGGCTCCCTGACGGGGCGCCGCACCAGGAGAACGTCTGGATACAACGCCCGCGGCGGCTGGAGGATGTAGATGCGCTCGCCGATGCGGGCGTGGTAGCGTGGGCGCACCTGCGGCTGGAGCGCGTTGCTGATGTAGGTGATCAGCCTGTGGTGCAAGTCCGGCCAGCGGGCCGGGTCTTCCAGATATGGGTCCATTCCGGGAAAGGGACTGGGCACCTCTTGCCTCCTGCTTACTGCCTCTTTTACGCCAGCGCGTCGGTCAGGTCGCGCTCGCGCAACATGCGCCGCTTCCAGGTAGAAATCTGCGGTACGACGTAGGGCAGCAGGCGCAGCGAGTAGTAGGGCGGCAGGATGGGGATGCCAAGCAGGTCACCCATCGTGATCAGGATGAACAAGTGCTCCATGCTCCCCCGCGTCTTGAGCGCAAAGCGGGTCATGTCGTGGCCGGCCATGCCGTAGAGGAACTCTTTGGTCAATTGGCCGACTCGTTTCAGCAGGCTCTGCTTTTCTTCTTCGGTCATTTTGCCTCCATTGTAGTTCGACAATGTTACATTCGGCTCGTAGTCACGCACGGAGTGTAACGGAGTG
>CAYMWP010000097.1:0-18565 GCA_964393895.1 uncultured Anaerolineales bacterium
GGTGAAAAAACGATCACCTCGAATAGACATCTGCATACTTGTGGGTAATCACCAGGAATAACTGGATTGGTAGGGCTTGAGAAAATGGAACAGCGCACGTATCGCGGGGACATTGACCCGCAGGGCCTGGCTAACGCGCTGATGGCGCGTTTTGACCACGGTGACATGAAAGCGCAGCAGGTGGAGGGCAAGGAAGGCCATTTGATGGTGCAGATCGCCACCCGCGAGTGGGGCTGGGGCGCGGCCCGCTCGGCGCTCACCGTCGGCATCGCCCCGGTAGAAGAGGGAGTGCGCGTGACGGTGGGGCAGCAACAGTGGATAGACGCGGTCGCCAGCCTGGCCATAACCGGGCTGGGCGCGCTGATCAGTCCGCTCTCGCTCCTGGGGCGCATTGACGATATTGCCCGCGACGTGGGCAAGCTGACGCTGCCCGACCAGGTATGGGATGCCGTTGAGCATTACGTGGACAGCGTCGGGGCAAAGCTGGGGCTGGCCGAGAAACAGTTGATGGTCACGTGTCCCTACTGCGGGGTGGGCAATCCGGTCGGGGCGGGGACGTGCTCGGCCTGCGGCGGAAGTCTGGCGGAAGTGCAGCCGGTGGCCTGCCCAACGTGTGGGTTTGTTCTCTCCAAAGAGGCCCATTTCTGCAGTCGGTGCGGGACAAAGTTGAAATAGAGCGCCCGGCACACCTGGCAAGTGCCGGGCACTTTTTAATCTGGCAGGAACCGTTCCAGAATGACTCTGACTTCCTCCACGCTCCCGTAGGCCTCGCACCGCAGCGCAGAGTTGCCCGCCAGCATCGCCGAAAGCCGCCGCCCCGCGCGCGGGCGGTGGAGACACAGCACCCGCTTGCCCAGTGCCTCAGCCCGACCGATCTCGTATCCTACGCCGTGGCTGGGGATTGTGGCCTCGGCGACCACGACGTCGGCTTCCGCCAGCCACGCCACGTCCCGCTCGTAGATGGCCTCATCAGACAGTCCATCCTCGCCAACGGGGGTCAACCCCGCGTCGCCGACGTGCTCGGTGAGCACATTCCCGTATTCCGCCAGCAGCGCGATGATGCGCTGGTATAGCGCAGCATCATCGCGTCCCCCACGGATAGAGCCTGCAAAGTAGATTTTTCTCACCGTATCCTACTCTGGCTCCCAGCGCAGGATCAGATTCTTGGCCGCGTGTACCTCGTCCAGTCTCTGCAGCGGCGCGTCGTGAGGCGCGGTGTGGAGCAAGTCGGGGTCGGCGCGCGCCTCCTCGGCTATGCGCAGTAACGCCTCGACGAATCCGTCCAGCACCTCCAGGCTCTCCGTCTCTGTCGGTTCGATCATCAGCGCCTCGGGAACGATCAAGGGAAAGTAAACGGTGGGTGGGTGAAAGCCGTAATCCATCAGCCGCTTGGCTACGTCCATCGTGTGCACGCCGGCCTCTTGCACGTCCTCGGGCGGCCCGGCCAGGACGAACTCGTGCATACAGGTGCGGTCGTAGGGCAGCGGATAAGTCGCCTTGAGACGCTCCTTCAGGTAGTTGGCGTTGAGCACCGCGTGTTCCGCCACCCGCCGCAGGCCGCCCGCTCCCAGCATGCGGGTGTAGACGTAGGCCCGCACCAGCACGCCAAAGTGGCCGTAGAAAGCCTTCACCCGGCCTATGGACTTGGGCGGGTCCACGAAAGTATAGAATTCTCCCTCGTCGCTCGACCGTTCGGGGTCCACGTCCACGATGGGCGCCGGCAGAAAGTCGGCCAGTCGCTCCGACGCGCCCACTGGGCCGGAGCCAGGGCCGCCGCCGCCGTGAGGAGTGCTAAAGGTCTTGTGCAGGTTGTAGTGGAGCACGTCGAATCCCAGGTCGCCGGGACGGGCGATGCCTAACAGGGCGTTCATGTTTGCCCCGTCGCCGTACATCAGTCCCCCGTGCTCGTGGACCAGGGCCGTTATCTCCTCGACGTGCTCGTCAAAGAGCCCCAGCGTGTTGGGATTGGTCAGCATCATGCCGACCAGACAGTCGCCGTGCTCCCGGCACGCTGCTTCCAGCGCCGCCAGGTCCACGTTGCCGCGCGCGTCTGATGGGATCTCTATCACGCGCAGCCCGCTCATGGTCGTGGTGGCCGGGTTGGTGCCGTGGGCCGAGTCGGGGACCAGGATCACGTCCCGCCGCTCGTCGCCCCGGGCCAGGTGATAGGCGCGCATCATCAGCACGCCGGTCAACTCGCCGTGCGCGCCCGCCGCCGGCTGCAAGCTGACCGCTGCAAAGCCCCCGATTTCAGCGAGAAACTCTTGCAGATGATACATCAAGAAGAGCGCCCCCTGCACCGTCTCCTCGTCCTGGTAGGGATGGAGACGGGCAAAGCCCGGCAGGCGCGCCATCTGCTCGTTGATCTTGGGATTGTATTTCATAGTGCAGGAGCCGAGCGGGTAAAAGCCGACATCCACTCCGTGATTCAATTGGGAGAGGCGAGTGTAGTGACGGATCAGGTCAAGTTCGCCCACCTCCGGCAGCGACACGTCGCGCCGTACCAACTCCTCCGGCAAGTCAGCGGGAGGAACGTCCAGGGCCGGCAGCGAGGCTGCACAACGGCCAGGACGGGAGATTTCAAAGATCAAAGGTCTGGTCACGACGTCACCTCCTCCAAAGCCTCCACCAGCGCGTCAATCTCCTCGCGCGAGTTCATCTCTGTCACGCACAAGAGCATGTGGTCTTGCAGGTGCGGGTAATCCCGCCCCAGGTCGTAGCCGCCGACGATGTCCCATTCCTCCAGCAGATAGCGGTTGATCTCCTCCACCGGCCTGGGGCAGTGAACCATGAACTCTTTGAAGAAGGGCTCGTCGTCCACGACAGTGAATCCATCAATTTCCCCGATCCGCCGCTGCGCGTAATGGGACTTGTGGTAGCACAGCTCCGCCACCTGCCGCATTCCGCATTTGCCCAGCGCAGCCATATAGACCGCGGCCGCCAGCAACACCAATCCTTGATTGGAGCAGATGTTGGAGGTGGCCCGCTCGCGGCGGATGTGCTGCTCGCGGGTGGAGAGGGTGAGGACGAACCCCCGTTCCCCGGCCGCGTCCACCGTCTGGCCCACGATGCGGCCCGCTATCTTGCGCGCGTACTTTTGGCGGGCGGCGAAAAAGCCCAGGTACGGGCCCCCAAAGTTGAGACCGGCCCCCAGCCCCTGCCCCTCGCCCACTACGATGTCGGCTCCGAACTCACCGGGAGGCTTTAGCAACCCCAGTGCTATGGGGTCGGCCACGACGACCAGGAGCGCGCCGGCCGCGTGCGCCGCTGCGGCCAGAGCGCCCAGGTCCTCAATGCGCCCCAAAAAGTCGGGGTACTGGACGATGAGGCAGGCGGTCTCTTCATCGAGTAACCCCGTCAATTCTGCTGCTCCTCCGCCCTCGTCCCCTGCGATGGTCAACCCCATCCCCTGAGTGTAGGTGCGCACTACGGCTCGATATTCGGGGTGAACGAAAGGAGAGAGCGCCACCTTGCGCCGCTTCAGGCGGTGGACGTTGATGGCGGTGATGACCGCTTCGGCAGTGGCGGTCGCGCCGTCGTAGTGGGAGGCATTGGAGACCTCCATGCCGGTCAGGGCGCAGATCATCGTTTGATACTCAAAGATGGCCTGCAAAGTCCCCTGGCTGATCTCTGGCTGGTAAGGAGTGTAAGCGGTGTAGAACTCGCCCCGGCTCAGGACAGCGTCCACCACGGACGGGACAAAGTGGTGGTAGGCTCCGGCCCCCAGGAAGCAGGGACACTCGGCGGTGGTCAGATTGGCGCCGGCCAGCGTCTCCAGTTCCCACCGAACATCAATCTCGGAAAGGGCTGTGGGCAAGTTTAACTCTGGAAAGCGGACATGCTCCGGCACGTCCTCGAACAGTTCCTCAATGGACCGGATGCCGATGGCAGCCAGCATCGTCCCCCGATCCCTGTCAGAATGAGGGATATACGGCATAGAATCACCTCCCAAGCACTATGAATTAAGCCTCTTCCTCGGCGACGAACGCTTCGTATTCTTTGGTATCCAAAAGTTCGTCAAACTCGGCCGGGTCATCGGGGATAAAGCGGATCATCCAGCCATCGTCGTAGGGAGACTGGTTGACCAATTCTGGCTCATCCTCCAGATCCTCGTTGACGGCCGTGATCTCCCCACCCAGCGGCATATAGACGTCGGAGGCGGCCTTTACCGATTCGACGACGGCAAAGGCATCTTTCCTGTCAAACGTGTCTCCCACCTCCGGCAGTTCCACGTAGACAATGTCGGAGAGGGATTCCTGGGCGTGATCGGTGATGCCGCAGATGATCTCTTCCCCATCCTGGCGGGCCCACTCGTGGTTCTCGGTATATCGCGCTCTGGGATCCAGTTTCATCGCTATTGCTCCTTTCTATTAAATGTGAGTTGTTTTCCCTCTGCCAATCGCTGCTGGGTTAGCAGCTTGTCGGATAACCCTGTAATATAAGGGCCTGTGCCCGTTTTTGCCTGTCGAGTTACTCTCTCCGACAGGCTGCTAGGGCCTCGATTACCCGCCGCCAACCTCGCGCCCATATTATATCAACTAACTTTGCCAGGGCAAGCCAGATTTTCCCACCCGCTACACAACCCGCGGCACCCGCGCCAGGATCTCGGAGACCACTTCGTAGTTGATCGTCCCCAGCCACTCGGCCACTTCCTCGGCCGTGATCGCGTCTTCCCACTGGCGACCGATGAGTACCACCTCGTCACCTATGCGGACGTTGGGGATGTGACTGACGTTGATCATCGTTTGGTCCATACAGATCCGGCCCACGATGGGCGCGCGTTGACCACGGACGAGCACCGCCTGCCAGCGAGTCGGCGCGCGGCGGAAGCCGTCGGCGTAACCCACTGGGATGACGGCTATGGTCTCCTCCCGCTCCGTCTGGTAGGTGTTACCGTAACTGACGTGACTGCCCGGCGGCAGGGTCTTGACCTGGGCGACGGTAGTCTTCCACGCCAGCACAGGGCAAAAGTCCGACGGGAGCGAGACCTGACGAGAGGGCTGGAGACCGTACATCGCCAGGCCCAAGCGCACCATATCGAAGCGACTCTCTGGGAGCTGCAACAGGGCGGCCGAGTTGGCGCAATGAACGACCCGGAAAGTGACGCCGGTCTCGGCCAAACCATCCAGCACGCGCCGGAAACGGGCCAGTTGCCAGCGAGTGTATTCTATGTCAGCGTCGTCTGCGACGGAAAAGTGGGTAAAGATACCCTCCAGATCGAGGCCGGGCAGGCGACGGATTTCGTCCACGAAAGGGATAACCTGGTCAGGCAGCAATCCCAGCCGCCCCATACCGGTATCCACCTTGATGTGCACTCGGGCGGTGCGGCGCAGATCGGCGGCGGCCCGGCTGAAAGCCCGCGCCACGTCGGCATCGTAGAGGGTGAGCGTGACGTCGCGCAACAGGGCCGCCTTGGCCAACCAGACGGGGGTGTAGCCCAGCACCAAGATAGATGCATCCACGCCGCCATCGCGGAGCTTGAGCGCCTCGTCTACCGAGGACACTCCGCAGCAAGATGCTCCGTTGTTGAGGGCGGTGCGGGCGACAGTGATGGCCCCGTGCCCGTAGGCGTCGGCCTTGAGCACGGCCATGACGTCTACCTCCGGCCCGACGATCTCTTTAATTTGCCGGACGTTGTAGGCAAGCGCTTCCAGGTCTATCTCGGTCCACGTGGGTCTGGCAGGACGGGTGGTGCGTATCGCCAGCCCGTCCATGCGGCGCACCAAGAGATTGACGCCGTCTGGATCGGCCAGGAGTCCCTCCACCACTCGTTCCATCCGGGCTTCCACGTCCCCTTTGATCAGTGTCACGTCTCCTGGTCTCAATTGGGGCTTGAGATGACGCACTGCGTCGCGGGCGGTATAGGTAACTAGGATGTGTTCGCGGGACAAGCCGGCCTCGGCGGCAGCCTCGGCGATCCAGGTCGCGCGCTCGCCCTTGACGATCAGATTGTCCACAAAGGCAGCGGCGACCCGTCCCAGGTGGCGATGGCCCTCCACCGCATAGCCGCCCAGTTGGGCCATATCTCCCAAAACGGCAATGCGGCGTTGGGCAGGATAGTCGGCCAAAGTGGATAGAGCCTGTAACGCGGTGGCCGGACTGCAACTGGCAGAGCCGTCGAGCAGAAGCGAGTCGCCGTGACCCGGCAATAGCCGCAGCCGGCCAGGGCCGGGTTGCAGTTCCTCCATCGCGTCGAGGATGTCGTCCCACGGAACACGGTATGCCAGGCCAACGGCGATGGCTGCCATGATGGTGTGTGCCTGGTGGCGACCCAGAAGCCTGGTGCGAATCTCCGCTTTGGCCGGGTAACCGGGGGTGCCCAGGCCGCTGACGCCGGGAAAATGGACGACGAATTGAAGCCCCTCCCGGTCGAGTCGCAGGTCGGAGGCTACGATGTCGGCATCGGGGCTGAGACCGTAAGTGACGACGCGGGCGCGGGTGTGCTCCCGCATCGCCCGCACGTGGGGATCGTCGTAATTGAGGATGGCCACACCATCGGGCGGCAGGGATTCGACCAGTCTACCTTTCTCCTGAGCGATAGCCTCCATACTGCCCAGGTAGGCCAGGTGGGCGCGGTTGACGGCCGTGACGACGGCGACGCGCGGGCGGGTCAGTTCGGCCAGGTTAGTGATGTCCCCAAAAGCGTGACAGGCCATCTCCAGGACAGCCACCTCGTGTTCTGTCCCCAGTCCGGCCAGGGAGATGGGCAGGCCAAAACGGCTGCTCAGGTCTGGCGGGTTGGAAAACACCCGGTGGCAGGTAGCCAGGACCGCAGAGATGGCGCGACACGTATCGGTCTTGCTGGTGGAGCCGGTGACGCCCACGACCTGAGTGCCGTGCTGGCGCAGGACGTGATCGGCCCAGTCGGTGAGGGCTAGTTGGATATCTGGAACCACTATGCAGGGAACGGTGGGGCCGGGAGGGGGGAACTGGCAAAGCACCCCGCCAGCCCACTTTTGGATGGCGTCGGCGATATAGTCGTGGCCGTCGCCGCCCCCCTCGCTCTTGACGGCGACGAACAGTTCGCCGGGGGTGATGCGGCGTGAATCGTAGCAAAAGGCGGGGAATTGGGTGGGAATGGGAGGCCCAATATGTAGCCCGCCGGTGGCGGATAAGAGATCATCTAGGCAAATCATCGCGGGGTGATTGTAACACCAGGGCTGAGGTTACGCAAGCGCCGGGTGCTCGAAGCGCCCGGCGCTGTTGGTGGGCGGTACGGGACTCGAACCTGTGACCTCCTCCTTGTAAGAGAGGCGCTCTGACCAGCTGAGCTAACCGCCCGCAGGGTAATTATAGCCGTAAATACGTATCCGTCAACGTCACAGCCGGGGCAGAACGATGGATTGCTGAGCCTGGTACTTGCCCTTCTTGTCGGCGTAGGAGGTTTCACATTCCTCGTCCCCCTCAAAGAAGAGTACCTGAGCGATGCCCTCGTTGGCGTATATCTTGGCCGGCAGGGGGGTGGTATTGCTGATCTCTAGTGTGACGTAACCTTCCCACTCTGGCTCAAAGGGAGTCACATTCACGATAATGCCACAGCGGGCATACGAGCTTTTTCCAACGCAGATGGTCAACGTGCTGCGCGGGATGCGAAAGTACTCTACCGTCCGGCCCAACGCAAAAGAATTGGGGGGAATGACACACACCTCGCCTTTGAAATCAGCAAAAGAGGCGGCGTCGAAATTCTTGGGATCCACCACGATGGACTTGCTGGACTTTAACTCGGCCAGTGCGCGAGAAGCGGCGTCGCGGCGGCGCGTCAGGTACGGCCACACCTGTGAAAGAATATACTGCACATCGGCCCCCTTGCTCACCACCAACTCGCTCTGCCCATCATCCGGCTCCCGCAACCAACCAGTGCCAAAAGTGGCCTGCAGTCCCTCCAACATCCGGTGGTCGTCGCCAGCGATGGTGAGGGCCAGGCTCGGTTTTCCATCTGTCTCCGAGGCAACGTAGCCAATCCGCCCTCGTGCGTCGAGCACGCCGGCCACGTAAGCACATTGCACGTCCGAGAGTTTTGAGGCCGTGATCTCTGGCTGGAAAATCTTGAACTCGTCGGCCACGCGGATGTCATAGCCGTAGGACGAGAGTCCGTAGGATATGACCCCGTCGCGCACCTGCCCGTCCACGAACGGCTCGATCATGCGATGTTCAGACGCCATTTGGCGAATCCAACGATCAGGTTTTAGTCCCATAAGCCTCCCGAGAAGATGCAAGAGGCAGGAGACAAGAGACGGGGGGCAAATCAAGTCCGCTTGTCACTTGCCCACTTGCCTCCTGCTACATACGTTCCGGCGCGCTTACACCCAAAAGGTTCAACGTTCGCGCCAGCGTCAGGCGGGCCGCCCGCGTCAGCATCAGGCGCGCCTGGGTCCGTTCCGGCTCCTCCGGCGCGACGACGTGGCAATCCCGGTAGAAGGCGCTAAAGACGGCGGCCAATTCCTGGGCATAAAATGTCAGGTGATGTGGGGCCAACTGCGTCGCCGCCAGCGCCACGATTTCCGGCAGTTCCAACATCTTGCGGATCAGCGCCAGCTCGCTCTCGTGGGTCAGTAGTGAGACGTCGCCCGCGGCCTCTGTATCCCACCCCAGGTCAACGGCGTGACGCAATATGCTGGCGATACGGGCGTGGGCGTACTGCACGTAAAAGACCGGGTTCTTGTCCGATTGCTCGACCGCCAGGTCCAGGTCAAAATCCATCGTCGAGTCGACGGTGCAGGTGAGGAGCATAAAACGGATGGGGTCCGGGCCGACCTCGTCCAGCAGCTCGCGCAGCGTGACGAACTCGCCGGCCCGCTTCGACATGCGCACTTCCTCGCCGCCCCGCTTCAGGCTGACCAGTTGGTAGAGGATGATCACCACGCGCTCGGGATCAAGTCCCAACGCCCGCGCCGCCGCCTTCACGCGGGGCGCGTCCCCGTGATGGTCGGCTCCCCAGACATAGATCGCCTTATCGAAGCCGCGTTCGACCAGCTTGTCCCACACGTAGGCGACATCGGAGGCGAGGTAGGTGGGGCGCTCGTCCGGCTCCGGTATGACTCGCGGAGAGCGGATCAAGACGGCGTCCGCTTCCAGGTCAGGAGTAGTGAACCAGGTCGCATCGTCCCGCTCGACGATGTGCCCCCCGTCTCGCAGCGCTTCCAGCATACGGTCGAACAGGCCAGATTCGTACAGGCTCTTTTCGTGGAACCAGGTGTCGAACTCTACTCCCAGGTCGGCCAGGTCTCGGCGCATCTCGGCGAGGACGCGCGCTATACCCTCTCGCCCCAGAGCGCGCACGGCCTCGCGGCGAGGCAAATCGAGATACCGGTTGCCCTCCTCTCGAGCTATTTGGCGCCCCATCTCCACGACATAGTCGCCTCGATAGCCGTTCTCCGGGAAGGGCTCGTCCCGGCCGAGGGCCTGGGCATAGCGGGCATAGACGCTCTCGCCAAAGTGACGTATCTGGGAACCGGCGTCGTTGACATAGTATTCCCGTTCCACCTCAAAGCCGGCCGCCGCCAGCAGGCTGACCAGGGTGTCGCCGATGACGGCATTGCGGACCGAGCCGACGTGGAGCGGCCCGGTGGGGTTGGCGCTCACGAACTCGACCTGGTATCGCCGCCCACGGCCAATATCCAAGGCGCCAAAGCTCTCCCCGGCGTCCAAGATGGCCTCGACCTGAGCAGCCAGCCAGTCCACGTTCAGCGTGAGGTTGATGTAGCCGGGCCCGGCCACCTCTACCTGGCCCACGAACGGGGCCGGTGGGATGTGCTCGACCACTTGCATGGCTATCTGCCGTGGTGACATAGTCGCTGCGCTTCCCTTTACACCTGGCGGGTTGGCGGCTTTTGCCAGTTGCAGGCAGACGGGCGACGCATAGTCGCCGTGCTCGAGCTGGCGCGGCCGCTCCACGACGACCGGCGGCGTCTCGAACTCGGGCAGAGCGCCCTTCTCCTGCGCGGCGTGCAGTCCCGCGACGATCAAGTTTGAAACCTGGTCACGAACAAGTTGTGCCATCATCCTCCTTATCGAAAATCAGTCGGCGCCCCACACCGATTGCAAAACCTGGCTCCCGCCCTGAGCCGATGGCCGCATGAGGGGCAGGTTGTCATCTCTGTTCTGTTGTTCGCTTTCTCCCCGACTGTAATCTGCCCTCCACTGACGTTCCCGAACTGGATGACGGGTCCCTCTCCACCCACCGCTACCTGCCCGCTGACGTCTCCCGCTATGTTGATCTGCCCGTGTTGCTCGATGAGCGTCCACGCTCCTGGTTCTGGCTCGATCTCTGGCTCGACGGTGAAAGGCAATCCCTTGGGCTGGGTCTCTCCGCCGGCGTAGTGGGCCAGGACAAAGTTATCGGCCTGCTCAAAGTGGAGGACGGGGTGCTGTCGGTCTTTGGTGCGGCCCGGCACCATCTGGCGGGCGTGCAAGGCCAGGTCTGCCACGCGCACGTAGCCGTCTTTTTTCGAGACGCCCGCACCGCATAGCGATTCGATCAGCGCCAGGGTAAAGGCGCTGTAGGGCCTGCCGGCGTAGGACAGCTCATCCTCCTGCGAGGAGGCGACGAGCACCCGCCCGCTCCCCTCGGCCAGCAACCCCTGGGCCTCGGGCGGCAGGGGTGATTTTGCCATTTGCAGCCCCGGCGCTTTGGCTCCGCCATCGTATGGCGCGCCCACACCACCCGCGTGGCAGCAGTCGAGCAGCAACAGAAGCTTTTGGGCCGGGATGGCGCGCAGCCGGTCGGTGAACTCGGCCCCGCTGATGCAGGTCTGGTAGAGCCGGTTCAGGTCGTGGCCGTGGGGCAGCAGGTAGTAGAACTCGCCAGTGGGAGAGGTGACCTGGTAGCCGTGGCCGGAAAAGTAGACGATGACGGTGAGTGGGTTAGAGGTTGGAGATTGGATACTGGAGAGGTCGTCGAGAGCCGCGAGGATAGCGGCGCGGGTAGCCTCTTCGCCGGTTAGTAAGTGAACCTGGTCGGGCGGGTAGGCGCAACGGGCCGGGTCTTGGAGGATCTTGGCTATGCCGATGGCGTCATCCACGGTGTTGGGCAGGTCGGCACCGACACCGACGACGAGGGCATGTCCTTGGTCAAAGGTGGTCATGGTCTGTTTCTCCAAAAATTACTGCACTAGAAAGATTTTACTCGATGCATCCTGCTCTGATGTACAGCCTTCCGTCTATGCTTTCCCCCGAGTAATAGCTGCCTACCCAGATGTTGTATTCCCCGCCGGGAGGATACGGAATATCTACCCGCGGGTTTCCGTTGCCCAAGGAGTCGTCATCGCAATGCCACGTCCCGTACTCATCCCTTACGATCAGAGTGGTGTCTTTTCCTGCCGTGTTTGCTATGAAGTAGATACTCAGGTTATAGGTGGTTCCTGACCACTGGAGGCGAAAGTCTGGCGCACTCGTGGCGTATCCTCTACACTCGCTGCCCAGGCCAAGGCCGCTTACATTGACGGGGCCGCCGCTAGTCATGTACACCGGATCCGGGTTTGGACACGGGCCTGTCATACTCAATGATCCGTAGTTGGGAGCAAGTGTGTGATCCAAGCCGCTGCTGGGAGACTCCGCACAGTCGGAGTCACAATTATAATGGTCTTCATTGCAGGGATACTCGCTATCACAGATCCCGTTTCCACATACGCAGCAGTCGGACATGCAAGTAGTTCCGTCTTCGCTGCAAGGGTAGTCCCTGTCACAGATTCCATCTCCACACACGCATTGCGGCGTGGGTGTCGGTGATGGGATGAACGCCGTCGGTGATGGGGTGATCGGTGTTGGCGACGGGGTGACAGGTGTGGGCGCGGGGGGCGCAACGTCGAAGGGACATTCCGTCCCGGCCACTTCGTCGCCATCCACGTCGTAGAGTACGGCCCAGAGCATGTGTCCCCCGGATTGCAGGTTCTCGAAAGCCCATTCTATCTCCCACACCTCCCCCGGCGCCAGCCATATCTCCTCAAAGATCGTGTCGTCCAGCCATATCTCTACCCGGCCCTCGATGTTGGTCTCGACGAAGAGGATGGTATAGTCGTCGCGGTCGTATTCCCGGTAGCAGCCGTCGGCGAGTTCTAAGATGACCTGTGGCTCTTCCATCGGGACTTCCGGTGGAACCTCCGGCGGCGGCGGCGGGGCCTCTGTGGGCGGCGTGCGGGTGGGCGTGCGGGTGGGCGTGCGGGTGGGCGTGCGGGTTGCCGTTGGGGGCGGCGCCTCTGTGGCCGGCGGCTGCGTGGGCGTGGGCTGGAGGAGATTCCAGACCCCCCATCCGCCCAGCGCCAGGAGTGAGACGGTGACGAGGGCGATGGCTCCCTTGACCAGCGCCGGCACGCCGGTGGTCGTCGGTGGTTGGGGTGGTTTCTGGGGCGGCTTTTTGGGTGGGGCGGGCGGCGTCAGGAGCAGGCTCAAGTTGTGTTTGGTTATCGCGGCCCCGGCCTTGTCGCCCAGCGCCTCCCGCAGGCGGAGGGCTTTGGTCAGGGCGGTGCGGGCGGCGGAGCTATCTCCCAGGCAGAGGGCGCGGGTGCCGAGCTGGTGCAGCGCCCAGGCTTGGGCGGCTTGTTCCCCCACCGCTTTGGCCGCCTGGAGTATCCAGCGCAGTACTTGTGCCCAGGCTGCCCAACGTCCGCCCAGAGCCAGTGCGCCCTCTATCGTCCGCCCCAGGCGCACGACCTCCGCCCAACGGTCGGCGCCGACTGCCCATTTTAACGTCTGTAGGATGGCGTCGGCCTCTTCCAGTAGACGATCGGGCGCTTGCTGTTGCCCTTCGGCCCACGTGGTTAAGTGGGCCAGCGCCCGCTCCCCCCATGGGGCCAGATCCCACTCTTGCTGCAACGTCTGGGCCAGATCTCCGGTCAGGCTGTAGCGGGGGCTGTGGGCTTGCGCCAGGCCGCGCCGGAGCAGCATTTGGGATGCAGGCCCGACGTCGGTTAGGCCCGTTATGGCGCCCAGGTGTTCGGCAGGGAGGGATGCCCCTTTGAGCAAGGCCAGCACCGCCAGAATCTGCCGCTCCGGTTTTGAGAGCGCGTCTAGTACCTGGGTCGTCAGCGCCTCGACGGGCGAGGGGGTTATCGTCTGGTGAGCCACCTGGGTCAGCGACAGGCCCTTCTCCCGCGCCAGCGCCGCCGCCTGGATGAGGTGTAGGGGATGGCATTTCAGGGCGGTGCAGAGGGCGCGGGCGGCGGGCCGTTCCTGGGGGGTCAAGGAGCGGCCCAGTCGGCGTTCCACCAACGTCAGCGCGTCTTTGGGCGGCAGGCCGCCCAGCTCCATGGCCTGATCTTTTTCCCACAGGCGGCGCTCCGGCGAGCCGAGCATAAAGGCACAGGCCGGCGCGACGTCCAACAACGCTTCCACCTCGTCCCGCTCCAGTTCTACGTCGTCCAGCAGGATGAGCGCCCGTTTACCCTGTAGAGCGTGTCGTAGCTCGGCTTCGGTGGGCTTGAAGGGGACGTCGCTTTCATAGAAGGCGTCGTAAAGGGATTGCAGGAGATCTTTCAGGGGCTGGCCGCGGGCCGAGAGGTAGACTATCCCATCGGGGAGGGAGGCGGCGTTGGGGTGGTGGGCCAGGTAGCGCAGGAGGGCGGTCTTGCCCACTCCTTCCTGGCCGTGGAACTCGACGGGGGCGGGCGCTTGGAAAGCAGCAGTGGCAGCGGCGCTCTCCGTCTCTCGATCCAGCAGGCCGGGGAATGGGCGGGGCAGCAGGGCAACGGGAGTGGGACGCGGCCGGGGCTTGGGTTTTTCCTCCGGCATAGAGACGTTGACCACGCCGCCGTGCACGTCTCCGATCTGGATGATGTTGTTGCCGATGGCGATCTGGCCGCTGACGCCGCCCTTGATGTGTACCTCTACGTCTTCAAGGGGGATGGGAGGAGCAGGCTCGGCGGCAAGGGGCTGGCCGCAGCGTGGGCAGAAGCGGCCTTTCGGCTTGATGGCGGCTCCACAGGAGGGGCAGGTGGTGGCAGACGGCGTGGGCGCGGGTGGAGCGGCCGGCATAGCCTGCCCACACTTGTTACAGAAGCGGGCGCCCGGTCTGACGGCTGCCCCACAGGCCGGGCAGGAGGCGACGGAAGGTGATGGAGGCGCAGGCGGAGCGGTACGCAGTGGTTGCCCGCACTGCCGGCAGAAGCGAACGCCGGAGCGGTTCTCAAAGCCGCATTTGAGGCATTTCATCGTACACCTCACTGGCTGGCTGGTGAGAAACCAGGTTTTTCTGTAAGCGAAGGCGCTTCTGCTTCGCCCAAAGCGACAAAAACCTGGTTTCTTTCCCCAAATCTTTGAGAAGATACATTCCGCCCCTACACCCTTTCTCAGGCTGCTCGACCGCTGTCCCAATGCGCCGCGTGACAATTATTATACCATCAAAGTTGCCTCTCGGCCAAGTGTTCCAACAGGCTCAAGCGGGCAGTCGGCCCAACCCGGCCAGCGCGTCGCGGGCGGTCAGCCAGCCGGTATCCGGGAAGAGACACGCCACCTGCGGGGCAAAGGGCGGTGAAGCGGTCAGCACCTGGGCGGGGGAGCCGTCGGCGACGACTGCGCCCTGATCGAGGATCACGACCCGGTCGGCGGCCTGGGCGGCCAATTCGACGTCGTGGGTTGTCAGCAGCACACCCGTCCCATCCGCCTGCCACTCCCGCAGTAGCCGCGTCAGCTCCCGCTTGGCGGGATAGTCCAGGCCGCGCGTCGGTTCGTCGAGGAGCAGGAGCCGGGGGCGGGTGACTGTGACCGCGCCCAACGCCACCCGCTGCCGCTGCCCGACGCTCAGGTCGCGGGGGTAGGACGCGGCCAGATCGCTCAAACCCAGGCGGGTCAACAGGTCGGCGGGCGCGATGGGAGGGCTATTGGTCATGCCGTGGTTGCGCAGCGTGATCGCCAGCTCGTCGGCGACGGTGTCGGCAAAGAGCAGCGCGCCTGGCTCCTGGGGTAGGTAGCCGACGTTGCGGCAGATGTCGGCCGTCTCCTGTCCGACGAGCGACTCGCCCGCCAGCACGACCTCTCCCTGCCGTGGGCGCAGCAGCCCGACGATGCACCTGAGCAGCGTGGTCTTGCCGGAGCCGTTGCGCCCCATCAGCGCGACCAACTCCCCCTTGCCAAGAGTGAGTGAGACACCACGCAGGGCAGGCGTGCCATTGTAGTTAAAGGAAAGTCCCTCTACTTGGAGGATTGGAGATGGGGGGTTGGCTATTTGGGGTTGGGGATTGGGAATCGGGAATTGGGATTTCGCTGCAAAGCAGCGACCTTCTTCGACGGTCAGCGGCAACGGCTCCCAGCCCAGCGTTTTGCCCAGCGTGACCAGCGGCGGGATCAAATCCATCTGGTGCAATACCTGGCGTGGCGGGCCGCTGAGCGCCGGCCCGCCGGGCCCGGGCAGGTGGATCAGACGGTCGGCGTGGGGCAGGATGCGCTCCAGGCGCTGCTCGGACAGGACGATGGTCAGCCCCAGGGTGCGATTGAGGCGCACCAGTGCAGAAAGCACATCCTGAGCCGATTGGGGGTCGAGTTGCGAGGTGGGCTCATCGAGCGCCAGGATGCGCGGGCGGAGGACTAGCGCGGCGGCAATGGCGACGCGCTGCTTCTCGCCGCCGGAGAGCGACTCCAATGGGCGGACGCGGAGGGAGGTCAGTTCCAGCAGATCCAGCGCTTCCTCGACGCGCGCTCGCATCTCGGCGGGCGGGACGGCCGCGTTCTCCAACGCGAAAGCGATCTCGTCTTCGACCCGGTCCACGACGAACTGGGACTCGGGATCCTGAAAGACAAAGCCGACGACGTGGCTGAGTGCCTGTGGCCCCTCGGCGACCGGGTCACGACCGGCGACGGCGACGCGCCCGCCGAGCACGCCGCCGGTAAAGTGGGGCACCAATCCGTTGAGGCAGCGCAACAGCGTGGACTTGCCCACGCCGGAGGGCCCGGCCACGAGAGCGAATTCACCCTCGGCGATGCGCAGCGTCACGTCGGCGAGCGCGGGACGGGAGGCGCCGGGGTAGGTGTAGGTGAGGTGGTTAAAATGGATCATTTGTGATCTGCTCGGCTTCCGCTCACTGTCACTGGCGCGAGCAATCCCAGCAACCCCAATCCGACGAGTGGGTCGAAGGGGGGCAGGCTCAGGCGTGGATAGGGGGCGTAGGCGAGCGTCGCCCGGCCGGGCAAGGGCAGCAGAACCACGGCCAGCGCCAGCCCGCACCCCAGCACGGTGAGAGTGTCGCGCCCGCTCCAGCGGCGCGGACGGTAGGCGGTGCGGGGGGCGGCCCGCCCGGCCAGCCGTAGCACGGCGAGGATCAATCCTGCTCCCGCGATCATCCCGCTCAAAGCAGCCCGCTTCCAAGGCATAAACAGCCACGCCAGCCAGCCTCCCAGGAGCATCAACAGCCCCAGCGCCAGCAGCGCCTGCGAGCGCAACGGCTGCGCCCGGTCGGAGACGGCTCCGTAGCCACGGGCGACCATCGCCTCGGCCAACCCCATCGAGTGCTCCAGCCCGCTCACCAGGAGCGGCACGACGATGGGCAGCCAGTCGCGCAGGCCGCGCACGCGGTGACCGCGCACCGCCTGGGCTTCGCGGATGCGGGCCAGGCTGCGGGTCGTCTGCGGGACAAAGGTAAGGGCGATGGAGAGCACGACGCCGGCCTCGTGGAAGGCGCGCGGCGCGAGTTGCACCAGGTCGCGCACCGGCGTCGCCCGGTTAAAGAGTGTGAACCCGCCAAAGATGGCCGTCAGCACGAGGCCGTTCGTAGCGCCAAAGAGGAGCGATTCCAGTGTCAACGGGCCGCCCAGCAGCGGGAGCCAATCGGGCAAGCGGAGGAGCACAGTATCGCCCAGGTGGGCGGTCAGAGCGTTGAACAGGGCCGCCAGGGGCACCGCTGTGGCCGCAAAGCGGAAGGGCAGCAGCATCGCCCGCCGGTTCTGGTCGGGCGCGCAGATGGCGGATACGAGTGTCACGATCAGCAGCAAGAGAATGGCGTAGAGCGGGTTGCGGGTGGACGAAGCTATCACCAGCACCGTCATTGCCCAGAAAAGCCAGGTGCGCGCGTCAAGCATCGGCAGATCCCCGAGACCCTAAGGGTTTCAGAAAACCCTTAGGGTCTGTCTCGAAGTAGAACCGGCGCCGGAAGCGAGCGAGCACCCGCACCGTCGGTGCGCCCAACAGCAGAATCAAGCTCGCGTTGCCCACCGCCCGCGCCACGTCCCACCCTAGCGAGGTCACGGCGTAAAAGGCGGCGTAGCGAGCCAATGTCTCCCCCAGGCCTATGCCCGACGTCCAACTCTGCTCAACCGGCCCCACGGCAAAAGGCCAAAAGTAGAGATTGATGATCGCGCCGTAGAGCAATCCCCAGATGAAGGCAAAAATGCTGAGGAGTGCAATCTCTAATCTCCAATATCCAGGGGTTGAGATTAGGGATCGGAGGTTAGAGATTTTGAGCCACCCGGCAGTGAGGCCGATCCATCCCGCCGCGAACATCTGGTAAGGCAGCCACGGCCCCACGCCGCCGGTGATCAGCCCGGAGACGAGCAGCGTGAAAGCGCCCATCAGGAAGCCAAAGCGGCTGCCAAAGACGTAGCCCGCCAGAATTATGGGCGCAAAGATGGGGGAAAAGCCGCCCGGCATGGGAACGGCAACCTCGATGAAGCGCAGCGTGCTGGTGATGGCGACCAGCACACCCAGAAGCGCCACCGTCTTGGCGCTGATCGCCTGTCCTTGCAGTTCCACCAGCAGCGCGACCAGCGAGAGTCCGACCAACGCCGTGGTCGCCAGCACCGCGTCCTGGCTATGGGCGGCGCCGATGGAGCCGCCGGCCTGGGCATCGAACAGGAAAGGATAGACGAAAGCCAAAACACCGATGGCTGCGCTGAGGGCGTAAATGGCCCCGCCGACGATCCGACGCACGCTCATTTCTGGCGGATGAAAAAGATCAGCCAACCACCCAGCCCGCCCCCGATGAGGCTGAAGACGATGTAGCCGATTGGGACGAGGGCAGAGGCCGTTCTCTCACCGTTGGGCGCGGCTGGCTGCTCGCCGGTCGCCGAACGAGCAGCGTCCAAGCCGGTGGGTGTGGGCAACGGCTGTGTGACGTGTGGAGTGAGAGTAGGTGAAGACAGGGACATTACCCGCGCTGGAGTAGAAGGTGGAGAGACGGCCGCCACGGATTGCGGGGTAGGAGAGGGAGAGGGGGGCGACGACGGAATTACCGTGAGGCCAGGGGTGGGAGAGACCGACGAGGAGAGGCCGGCCGCAGGCTGAGAAACAGGCAGCGGCGTTGACGATGGCGACGGCAATGCGCCGGTCACTCCCAGCACTAGTGTGTGAGTTTGCTCCCCCGCTGCGCTCGCGACGCGCAAGTGGTATTCCTGCGCTGCCGAGGGGCAGGCCTCGCGGCTGCCGTTCAACCCCACACTTTCTCCATCCAGGTAGACCTCGTGGGCGTTGGTCGTGTCCCAGCGCACCATCGTACAAGCGCCGGCGGCGATGGGGTTTTCGTCCAGGCGGAACCAGACCACGGGAGTCGGTGGGGGCGGAGTGTCGGTCGCCGCCTCCGGAGTTGAAGTGTCGGTCGGGGGCGCGGGTGTGTCGGTGGGGGGGGGCGGGGTATCGGTGGGGGGG
>CAYMWP010000098.1:0-18331 GCA_964393895.1 uncultured Anaerolineales bacterium
AGAGATCGTCGCGCCTGCCGCGCCTCGATTATGAGAATTTGGATCTACTGAGACTCTTGGACTTGGGCGCGTTGGCTGAACGAACGGCAATTTGCCATCACCACCCCACTTTCCCGCTGCTACTACCTGGTCGAGATGCCGGAGGTGACTACAACTCCCCTGCCCGTTGTGTCTGAGGATCCGGAGCGCTTGGCCCAGGCTTCCCCACCCATCTACGTCACCAAGAGCCTGGTGATGGGCGGCTTCACTGCCTTCGCCCTGGGCGACGATCCCTTCGTGATGCACTTACATAACCCTGAAGATGCCAGCTGCCCCCCTCCCTGGGCGGCGGCCATCCCCCACATTGAAGTGCCGCGGCCAGTGCCAGGCTGGGTGCAGCCGCTCCAATCCCGTACGCAATGCTTCTATGCGACCGGTGGAGACCAGGAGGTGGGTATCTACTCTTCCAATGGGCAACTGCTCGCTCAAGCCTCCAAGGAAGGGTGGAGTTTCTATGTTCTAGGCTGGGCACACGATGACAGCGGGGTATACGTTCGGATGGCCATCGGCGGCGGATCGGACGGGGCGATCTTCTACCCCTGGGAAGTCATCTGGAAGCTGAAGGTGCCGGAGGAGGCCGGATGTGGGGCGGGCAGTTGAGCGGCTTCATACCCTCCATCTTTGCCGATAGTTTCAACCGGCCCGACAGCAGCGACCTGGGGCCGGCGTGGGAGGAGGTGGCCGGGGAGTTTGACATCGTGGACGGCCAACTCCACGCCACGGCTGACCAAGACGCAAAGGGCGCCAAGATTTTTCTCGTTCTTCTTTGCGTCTTTGCGGTTCAAAAATCCCCCCTCTAGGGACTAAACTCGGCTTTTTCCCTCCCATCCTCGCAGGGCGTAATACTCGGCCACCATCTGCTCCAACTCCCCCTCGCTCAGACTTGCTCCGCTTGGCTCCAGCGGCTCGTGCAGGAACCGTTCCGGCAGTGTGTCGTCGGACGGCGTCATTCCCTCCCGCATATTGAAGCGGCGGACGGCATCGGCGATGCGGGCCGAGAGGGCTTGTAGCCCGGCTTTATCTAACTTTAGGCCCGTCAGCCCGTGGATGACCAGCGGGAGATCGTCCCAGCCGATCAGATCCCGGTAGAAACGGCACAGGATCAGGGTATCGAACAGCGTGTGGCGATCCTCGAAATCGAGCACCACGTCCGCCTTGCCCTCCGCCGACGCGCGGTCCACCCAACCGGCGAACTCTGCTTTGTAGACCGTGGCCCGCAGGTGGCAGGCTCCCCGATCAGAGACGGCGTAGGCCAACCCCATCCCCTTGAGCGCGCGCGGGTCGTAGCCGGCCGGCTCCAACCCTTTGACGTGGATGGCTAACTCTTCCAGTCCCAACTCCTGCGCGGCGGCGCGCACCCCCCGGGAGAGCAGTTCGCCCACCCCCTCGCGCTGGCCGATCTGGTGCAGCAACTCGGCGATGCCGTCCACGTCCCCATAGTCCAGCTTCGAGTCCAGCGCGCCGCGCCGCGCGGCCTCGATGGCGAATCCGGCCACGTTGCCGGCGGTGATGGTATCCAGCCCCAGCCGGTTGCAGATGTCGTTGAGGTAGATGATCTCTGCCAGATCGTCCACCGCGCACAGGCCGCCAAAGGCAAAGATAGTCTCGTACTCCGGCCCTTCCAGGGTCAGCCCGGCGTGGCGGCCGTCGGGCACGGTGGTCAGCTTGCCGCAGGCCAGGAAGCAGCGCTGGCAGGCTTTGGGGCGCGGCTTGAACCGCTCCACCAGCGCTTCGGCGCTGATCTGCTCCCAGTGGGGCACGGTGCCCGCCGACCAATAGTAGCTGGGGAAGGAGCCGAATTTGTTGGCGATAGCTACCACCATCGGTGTGCCGAACTGGCGGTAGGCCCGGGCCCCGGCGTCGTCCTTGCCACGCTCCCGCAGCTCGCGGTCGTAGGCTCTGATGGCCTCCGCATCGTAGAGCGGGCACTCCGCCTGGCCGTGGAACACGATGCCCTTGACTTTTTTGGAGCCCATCACCGCTCCCACGCCCGTCCGTCCGGCCTGGCGGCCCCTGTCGTTGCCTATCACGGCAAAGGGGATCTGCCTCTCGCCGGCCGGGCCGATGACGATAGCCTTGGCCCCGCGCACGCCCACGTCCGCCTCCAGCGCTTCCTCCGATTGATAAGTGTCCATCCCCCAGAAAGGAGCCGCATCGTGAAAGATGACCCCTCGGTCGCTGATTTCCAGGTAGACGGGAAGCTCTGCTGCTCCCCGGAGCAGGATGGCATCGTAACCAGTGGCCTTGATTTGGGGCGCTGTGTGCCCGCCGGCATAAGACTCGCTAAAAATGCCCGTCAGCGGCGACTTGGTAAAGACGCCGTACCGGCTGGCAGGAGCCAGCACGGTCCCGGTGGCCGGGCCGGTCGCCAATATGAGCGGGTTGCCCGGGGCGAGCGGCTCGACGCCCACGGGCGCGTTTTCCAGCAAAAGATGGGCCGCCAGGCCCTTGCCGCCCAGATAGTGGGCCAGGATGTCGTCAGAGATCTCTTCTACGCTCCAGGTTTGCGTGGAGAGCTCCACGCACAGAAGCCGATTGTAAAAGCCGCGCACTTTTACCCTCCTTGTCTGAAAATAGCTTGCACCACAGAGACGCAGAGAATTTTGAGAGCTTCTCAGTGCTCTGGCAAGTTTTCATACTTTGTGGCGCCCCGTGAGGGCACGTCCACTGCGGTGTTCGATCTGCCGGATGTGGCTGACCTTGCGGCGTAGTATATGCTATTCTGGCGGCGCTGTCAATAGCCGCTTGTCCAAAACCACCTTTCCTGCTATCATTGCGCCCGTGTCTATGCGTAACACGAGACCTCCCTTGATCTTGCTCACCAACGACGACGGCATAACGTCGCCGGGGCTGCGGGCCGCGGTGCGGGCCGTTTTGCCTCTGGGCGAACCCCTCGTCGTCGCTCCTGACCGGCAGCGGTCGGGCGCGGGGCGCAGTATGCCTCCCGGTTCCACGGGGCGCGTCGCGCGCTACCCGCTGGAAGTGGACGGGCGTGCGGTCGTGGCCTACCAGGTGGACGCATCGCCGGCGCTGGCCGTACTGCACGGCCTGCTCGGACTGGCCTCCCGCCCACCCGCGCTCCTCATCTCTGGCATCAACTTTGGCGAGAACTTGGGAAGCGACGTGACATCCTCCGGCACCGTCGGCGCGGCGCTGCAAGGTGCGGTCTGTGGTGTGCCCTCTATGGCCGTTTCTCTCCAGACCCCCAAGGAGAACCACACCAAGCACAGCGACGACGTGGATTTTGCCGCCGCCACCCACTTTACCCGTCTCTTTGCCCGGCAGATGCTACAGGTGACTTTGCCCTTTGACGTGGACGTGCTCAAGATAGACCTGCCCGACGACGCCACGCCGGACACTGCCTGGCGGCTGACTCGCGCCTCGCGCTGCTCCGGGTTTGAACTCCTCCCGCCAGAGCGCGCCAGCCTCGACGACGTCGCGCTGCTCGACTACGAACCGCTATCTCATCCCGAGCGCGCCGAGCCTGATTCCGACATCTATGCTATGAGGGTCGAGCGGCTCGTCTCCGTCGCGCCGCTGAGCCTGGATCTGACGTCCAGAGCTGACTTTGGGGAACTAGAGGCGCTGTTGTGCGGCCTGGCGGGACATTGACCCGCTGTGGCGGCATGTTATAATCTGATACGTGAAACGTGAGGAGGGTGAATCGAGTTGGACGTATCTGAATCCGCTCTTGATCTTTCTGTGGTACTGCCGGTTTACAACGAAGCCGGCTCCCTGCCCAGCCTGATCCCCGAACTGACGGCCGTGCTCCGGCGGTTAGATCGCAGCTACGAGATCGTCGCCGTGGACGATGGCAGTTCCGACGACGGCGTCGCCGTCCTCCACCGCTTGCAGGAACAAGAACCACATCTGCGCATCGTCCAGTTCCGCCGCAACTTTGGTCAGACGGCCGCCTTTGCTGCCGGATTCGACTATGCCCGGGGCGACGTCATCGTCACCTTGGACGCCGACGGCCAGAACGACCCCGCCGACATACCCCGTCTGCTGGAAGTGATGGAGGAGGGGGACTATGACCTGGTCAACGGCTGGCGACGCAACCGCAAGGAACCCTTTCTGACCCGCAAACTGCCCTCGATGATCGCCAACTGGCTCATCGCCAGCGCCAGCGACATCCGCCTGCACGACCGGGGCTGCTCGCTCAAGGCAATGCGCCGCGACCTGGTAGAGCAGATACATCTCTACGGCGAGCTGCACCGTTTCATCCCGGAGGTCGCCAGCCTGGTCGGCGCGCGCGTGGCCGAGACGCCGGTCAACGACCGCCCGCGCGAAGCTGGCCTCTCCAAGTATGGCGCGCTCTCCCGCACCCCCCACGTCATCCTGGACCTGCTCACCGTCTCTTTTCTGCTCAGCTACTCTGGCCGCCCGATGCAGCTATTTGGTGGCATTGGGCTGCTCAGTGGCGGGGTGGGGGGGCTGCTGCTCGCCTACCTGGCGGGGAGCAAAATCGTCAGAGGGCTGCTTTACGGCGAGCAGGCGTTCCGTGATTTTCGCATCGGCACCAACCCGTGGACGATGCTGGCCGTACTGCTGACCGTTTTGGGAGTCCAGTTCTTGATGATGGGGCTGCTGGGCGAGATCCTCACCCGCACCTACCACGAAGCGCAAGGGAAACCCATCTACGTCGTTCGCCGGGTGCTGGAAGCCTCGCAGCGGGAGGAAATATGAGCCGCGTTTTGGTCATTGGAATTGACGGGGCGACCTTCGACCTGGTGCGTCCCTGGGCGGAGGCGGGTGACCTGCCCAACCTGGCCCGGCTGATGAACGAGGGCGTCCACGGCCCGCTGGAATCCACGCTCCCGCCCGTCACGTCGCCGGCCTGGCCCACCTTTGCCACCGGCAAGAACCCCGGCAAGCACGGCGTGTTCGACTTTATCCGGCCCGTGGGAGGCCAATTCGAGATGGTAAACGCGTCCTCTATCCGCTCCTCGACGCTGTGGCAAATCCTGTCCCAGGCCGGTCGCACGGTCGGTGTGATGAACGTGCCCGTCACCTACCCCCCATCTCCGGTCAATGGATTCATCATCGGCGGTATGCTCTCGCCCGTGAACGGCGCTTTCACCTATCCAGGCGACTTGCTCGACCGGTACGCTGACCGGCTGCCCCCTTACCGTATCGCGCCCCACGTGCAACCCAAACGGGGCAACGAGGCCAAGTTCGCCGCCGACCTTCTCGACCTGGTCGCGCGGCGGGGAGAGTACGCGCTGCAATTGATGGTCGACTATGCCCACGACTTTATGATGTTCCACTTTCAGGCCACCGACGTTCTGCAACACGCCTTTTGGAAGTTTGTGGACCCCACTCACCCATTCTACGAGCACCAGGCCGCCGCTCGCTTTGGCCCCGCGCTCAAACAGGTCTATCGGCGTGTGGACGACGCCATCGGCCAGATGTTAGAGCGACTTGCCGATGATACTACCATCATCGTGATGTCCGATCATGGCTTTGGCTCGCTGCACTATGTCCTAAACCTGAACCTGTTCTTCCTGGAGCAGGGCTTGCTGCGGCTAAAGCACGGGGCCTGGACGCGGCTCAAGTCCGCCCTCTTTCGCGCCGGCCTCACGCCGGCCTCCATCTGGCACCTGATCGAGCGCACCGGGTTGCAGAACTATGTCTGGCAAGTATCAAAGTCCACCCGCAACAAAGTCGTGGGCAAGTTCCTCTCCTTCGACGACGTGGATTGGTCGCGCACACTGGCCTATTCCATCGGACACGTCGGCCAGGTTTATGTCAACCTCAAGGGGCGCGAGCCGGAGGGCATCGTCGAGCCGGGCGCAGAGTACGAGGATGTGCGGCGGCGGGTGACAGAGGCGCTGGGCCAACTGCGTCATCCCCAGACCGGCCGGCCACTCACAGACCAGGTGATTCCCGGCGACCAAGTCGCCTATGGCCCCTACGCTCATCGCGGCCCAGACCTGCACCTCATTCTGGATGGCTACAAGACCATAGTCTTTCCGCTCTTTGCCACCGACGGGCGCATCGTCACCCGTCAGATTCGGGGCGACTCTGGCTGCCACCGGCGGCACGGTATCTTTATCGCCTGGGGAGCGCAGGTTCGGCAGGGCGCGCAAGTGGCGGATGCCCGCATTTGGGACCTGGCCCCGACCATCCTGCACCTGATGGGAGAGCCGGTGGTGGACGATATGGACGGGCGCGTGTTGACCGAGGCGCTGACGACCTCTCGCCCCGTCGAGTACCGGCCGGCAGGGCTGGACGATGCGGAAGCCGAGGCGGGACTTTCGGCGGACGATAGCGCACAAGTAGAAGAACGCCTCCGCGCCCTGGGGTATCTTGGATAGGGGGAGTTACGTTGGGCACGGCGGCGAAGCGTAGGCGCAGAGGGTGGGCCATGGCGCCGTTGGTTATCCTGCTGCTGGCTTTTGCCGCACGGACGTTTTGGCTGGATCACCATCCTCTGTGGTGGGACGAGGGCCTCAACATCTACTTTGCCCACCAAAGCCCCTCCGCCCTGCTCGACGAGACGCTCATCACCCACGACGCCAACCCGCCGGTCTATCGCCTCGCTATGGGGGCGTGGAAGACGCTGGTCGGTAGCTCGGCCTTCACCCTGCGCCTCTTTTCGACCTTTTTGGGAATAATGACCGTCGCCCTGACCTGGGCCATAGGCCGTTGGCTCACGAGCAGGACGACCGCTTCTCTAGCCGCGCTGTTGATCGCTCTATCTCCCATGCACGTTCACTACAGCCGTGAAGCCAAAGGGTACGCCTTTGCCGCGACCTGCGCAGTGTTAGCTACCTACGTCTGGGCGCGACGGCTGGGATACCTGGACCTCCAAAAGCCTTTCCCCCGGAGACCCGTACTTTGGTGGGCCGCCTACGTGTTGAGCACGGCGGCGGCCGTAGGCGCTCATTACTACCTGGGATTGCTCGTTTTGTGGCAAGGGCTGTGGGTGGCGGGCAGCGTGGGCGCAGCCCTGCTTCGGGAAAGACGGACGCGCCGTCAGTTGCTCACGCGACTGGGACTGTGGCTGCTGGCAATGGGAATAGTCGCCATGCTCCTGATCCCTTGGGCGCTGGTCGTGCGCGAAGGCACGGCCGAGATGGTAGCAGGAGTATCGGTGAACGATTCGCTTTCTGTGTGGGGTTACCTGGGCCAGGCTACGAGTACATTTGGCGCGGGACCGGGCGAAGAAAGCGACATTGCTCTGATAGCGGGCGGCGGACTGGCTTTTTTGGGCGTGATGGGCCTGCTGGGCGCATTGCCCGGCCGCAAGCTAGCCTTTCTGCTCACCTGGGTAGCTGTGCCGCTGACGATGACGTATTGGATACAGACGGCCTATTCCTTTTTCTCCCCTCGTTTTCTGCTGTACCTGTGCCCCGTCTACTACCTCCTGGTCGGCGAGGGAATAGGGCAAATTGGCACGCCTCGCCTGAGACGGTGTCTTTCGGCAATCCTGGTTGTTGCCATCGTTGGCCTGTGGAGCCTGTTCCTGGCGCGCGTATACGTCCGACCATACATCGCGCCAGACGTCGGGCGCTTGGACGAGGCCGAGGAACCGCGCCCAGTTATGGCCCGCATCCGCGCCGCATCCCGCCCAGGCGACGCCCTGTTGTACGGCTACATCTGGCAGGCCGGCTACTTGTACGCCTACTACCCCCAGAACGAACTGGCGTTGTACCGCACGTATTACACGTCGCAGACCGTGAGCCGAGAGCTCGAGTCCATCTTGGCCTCGCACGCGCGCCTGTGGATGCTCAGCTACCGCATCGCGGCCGAGAATCCACACAACCTCCCCGCCTCCTGGCTGGAGGCCGAGGCGTACAAAGTGGAGAGCGCTTGGTACAATCGCCACCATCTGGCCCTGTACCTGGCCCCGGATTTTCAGACGCCGGGCGTTGGGCCGGAGGAGGGCGCAGCCTCGTTCGACGGGCGAATCGAGTTGCGCTACCCATTGATCGGCGCGCGGCTCAGCCCCGGTGACGTGTTGGCCCTGCCGCTGCACTGGCGGGCGCTGGACACGCTCGACGAGGATTACGCCGTCTTTGTCCACCTGGGATTGCCGGACGCCCCGCCGCTGGCCCAGAGCGACGGAGCGCCTCGCAACGGGCTGAGTCCCACCGCCGCGTGGGCTGCCGGCCGGCAAGTGCTGGACCGGCGGGCGCTCGTGCTGCCGGACGATATCCCGCCGGGCCGTTACGTGGTCACAGCGGGCCTCTACCGGATGGCGGACGGAAGCCGCCTGCCGGTCGGCGGCGGAGACAGCTTGCTCCTGGGCCAAGTGGAGGTGGAGCAGTGAGGGCTGCTTGGCTGCGCTCGCTCGGCGGCTGGTTGCGGCTGCGTCGGTTGGGAGGTGGATTGTTGCTCCTCGTCGCTTCCCTGACCGCCGTGCAACCTCTCCTGGCAGGGGTGCTGCCCTGGAGCGCCGATGGCCTGCTGCACTTTTATCGCCTGGCGCAGCTCCACCGCTCGTTACAGCACGGCATCCTATTTCCGCGCTGGTCGCCGGATATGGGGTTCGGTTTCGGCTTTCCGCTGTTCAACTATTACGCCCCGCTGAGCTATTACCTGGCCGAGCCGTTCCACCTGGCCGGCCTGAGCGTCCAGCACGCGCTTCTCGCTGCCTTTATCCTGGCAACTCTTACCGCCTCCATCGGTGCCTACCTGTGCGGTCGTGACCTGTTCGGCCCGCTGGCCGGGCTCGTCGCTGCGCTCGCCTTTGTCTACGCTCCCTACAACTTGTACAACGTCGTTCATCGCGGGGCGCTGGCCGAAGCCTGGGGGCTGGCCTGGCTGCCCTTTATCTTTTGGGCCTGGAGACGCCTGGCCCTGCGTGGCCGGCGCGCCGATCTTGTATTGAGCGTCCTCCTCTACGCCGCACTGCTTCTCACCCACAACATCCTGGCGCTGATCTCTACCCCGCTGCTAATTCTCTACGCTATCGTCCTGTGGGGATTGCATGGCCGGGGACTCGGGCGCGCCTTGCTCCTGACCGGCGCGCTGGCATTGGGGCTGGGGCTGGCGGCCTTTTTCTGGGTCCCCGCCTTTTTCGAGAAAGAGTACGTTCAGATCCACCAGCTCTACGCCCCGGCCGACCTCGACTATCACAACAACTTTGTCAGCTTGGGCCAACTGTTCTCCGCGCCTCAACCGGTAGACCCGGCGCTCATCAACCCGCTGATCCCGCTCAGCTTTGCCTGGCCCCAGTTAGCCCTGGCATTGGTCGCTCTCCTCGGCCTGCGCCGTTTCCCAGGTCGGGAGACCCGTGTCCATCTCGCCCTGCTGGGGCTGGGACTGTCGCTGCTCACCCTGATGATGCTTCCCCTCTCCATCGTCGTGTGGGATAACGTGCCCCTGCTTCGCTTTGTCCAGTTCCCCTGGCGTTTTCTGGGGCCGACCAGTTTGTTCCTGGCTGTTCTGGCCGGTGCGGGCGCCGCTTCGCTTCCCCTTTCAAGTAGATCGGGCGCCGCTTCGCTTCCCCTTTCAAGCAGATCGGGCGCCGCTTCGCTTCCCCTTTCAAGCAGATCGGGCGCCGCCAAGTTGCGCGGCACGGATTGGCTAAAACTGCCCCTCATCCTGGTTGGCATAGTTGTCTTTGCCTTTACCTGGCTCTTCCCTCACTTTTACCCCCGGCAAGCTGATCCCACACCGCTCAATCTCATCGCTTTCGAGCGAGATACCGGCGCGCTGGGTACGACTTCGGCCGGCGATTACCTGCCCATCTGGGTGGAGCGCTTGCCCCCGGCGGACAGCCTCCTTTCCGCCTACGAGGAGACCGGCCCCGGCTTTGTCATCCCCCGTTTGGACGCCGCCTCTCTGCCTGCCGGTGCTTGCATTGTGGAGGCGCATTACGGTCTGACCATTGCCGAATTGACACTCGACGCGCCTACCTCGTTTACCGCCGTTTTCAACTGGTACTTTTTCCCCGGCTGGCAGGCCCGGCTCGACGGGCAGCCGCTCGAGCTGCGGCCACTGGGAGAACAGGGCCTCATCGGTGCCGACGTACCCTCTGGTCGCCATCACCTGATCGTCCGCTTTGGCGCTACCCCCCTGCGCCGCTGGGCAACCGCCCTTTCCCTTCTTGCCGTTCTGAGTCTGGCGGCCTACTCCCTACTCCCTACTCCCCAATCCCTACTTCCTACTCCCTACCCCCTACTCCCTACTTCCTACTCCCTACCCCCTACCCCCTACCCCCTACTCCCTGCTGCTCTCGTCGCGCTGGCCCTCTTTGCGCTCAAGGCCGCCTACCTGGATCACAACGATTCCGTCTTTCGCCGCTCCCGCTTCGACGGGCAGACCGTCGCCGACGTTCAAACAGAGTCGCAGATCAACTTTGACGATCAATTGATGCTCATCGGATACGACCTGACCCGCGAGGGAGAGACCGGAGAGGGCGTCCGCGCCGACGGGCTGCTCGAACTGGCCCTCTACTGGCGCGCCCTGCGCCCACTGGATAGCGACTATAGCATCGCCGTCCACCTGGTGGATGACCAGGGCCGTCTCTACGGCCAGAAGGACAGCCAGCACCCGGCTGGCTATCCCACCTCCCGCTGGCAGGTGGATACCTATGGCCGCGACCTGCATCGTCTGGCCGTCTGGCCCGGCGCGCCGCCCGGCCAGTACACCATCCAGGTTGGCGTCTACGACGCGGCGACCGGCCGCAGCCTGGATATACGGAACGCTGCCGGTGTTCCAATAGGTACGGCTCACTCCCTGGCCTCCGTGCGGGTGACTCGTCCTGCGCGCGCGCCAAACCCCGACAACCTGGGGATGGCCCGTCGCCTCCAGGTGGAGCTGGGCGGCGGGCTGCGCCTGCTCGGCTTTGACCCGCCGCCGGCCGAGGTCAACGCCGGCGATCAGCTCCCGCTCACCCTCTACTGGCAGGCGACCACCGCTCCCGCCGGTGATTACACCGCGCGCCTCTCCCTCGTCGCCTCCAATGGCGCGGCGCTGTCCGAGGAGCGCGCCGTCCCCGGCCGGGCAGACTATCCCACGTCGGAATGGCCCGCCGGCGACGTCGTGCGCGATGGGCGACTTTTTCTCGTCCCGGCCGGCGCGCCAGAAGGCGAGCACATACTCCGCCTCGACCTAGTTGATGGGGCCAACGAGCCGCTGGGCCCGCCCGTCGGTCTGTTGAGCGTTGCCGTTCACACACCGGAGCGGAGCTACGATCCGCCTGCGGCGCAGCACCCCATCTCGGCTACGTTGGGCGGCCAGGCGACGCTCCTGGGCTACGCTCTCTCTCACCAGGAACTCGCGCCCGGCCAGCCGCTCACACTCACCCTCTACTGGCGGGCCGAGGCCACCGCCGAGACGAGCTACGTCGCCTTTGCCCATCTGCTCGACGGGGCCGAGCACATCCGCGCCCAGAGCGACCGTGTTCCGGCCGCCGGCGCCCGCCCGACCACCGGGTGGCTGCCGGGAGAGATCATCCGTGATACTTTCACACTGACCGTCGCCCCAGACGCTCCGCCGGGCCGCCATGTCCTGGAAGTGGGGATGTACGACCCCGTGAGCGGGGAGCGGCTTTGCTTGCCCGATGGCAGCGCTCGTATCTTGCTGTCCTCGCCGATTCAGGTGCAGTGACAATGACCAACCTCGTCCGTCGCCTGCGCGTTCTCGTACCGCCTCTGAGTGTAGTCGCCTTGTGTCTGGCGGCCGTCCGGCCCTGGTTCAGACTGGACGCCGTCTGCTCAGACGATCTCAGCCTTCACCTGCTGCGGGCGATACAGGTAGAGTCGCTTCTCCGGCGGGGTGTCCTGTTCAGTCGCTGGGCGCCAGATATGGTCTTTGGTTATGGATGCCCTTTGTTCAGCGTGTTTACTCCGCTCTCGTACTATGTCGCCGTGGCCATCAGCCTGGCTGGGATCGGCATCCAGTCGGCCCTGCTCCTCACCTTTGCCCTGTCAATCGTGGGGGCCGGGCTGGCCGCTTATTGGCTGGCGCGAGGCCATTTCTCCCCTCGCAGCGCGCTCGTCGTCGCCGTGGCCTATGCCTACGCTCCCTATCTGGGCTACGACGCCTTTTTCCGCGGCAACCTGGCCGAGACATTGGCCTGGGTCTTTCCTCCGCTGGCGATGGGGGCGATTGGGCGACTGGCGCAGCGGGGCGACCGGCGCTACCTGGTCGCTGTGGCGCTCGCTTTTGCCGCCGTCATGGTGACGCACAACGTCTTTGCTCTCGCCTTCGGCCCGCTCCTGGTCGCTTACGCGCTGGTAGCCGCGTTCACTCTTTCCCCAGCGCCGGCCCGTATCCGCCGCCTGACGCTTACGGGGGCGGCCCTGCTCCTGGGAATGGGCCTGACGACTTTTTTCTGGCTGCCCGCGCTGATCGAACGGGCGTACGTTCACATGGATCGCCTGCTCCTCCCACCCGATTTCATATACTGGAGCAATTTCATTGATCTGCGAGAACTCTTCGCCCTGCCCAGTGTGGTGCACCCTGACTTGCTGAACCCCTCGCCGCCGCGCGGGTTGGGATTGGTGCCCATCCTGCTATGTTTGCCGGCCCTGGCTGGTCTCTACCGCTTCCGGGAGCGGCCCAGGCGCGCATACACTCTCTTTTTCACCGTCTCCCTCGTCGTCTACGCCTGGTTGACCCTGCCCAGCAGTCGCGTCGTCTGGGACAACGCGCCGCTGCTCAAATACACTCATTTCCCCTGGCGATTGCTTGGGCCGGCCGCTCTATGCCTGGCTATGCTGACCGGGGCGGCCGCCGAACTGCTCCCCGCCGGCCGGCGTGGGTCGTTCCTGGCGGCCATAGCCATTTCCATCCTGGTCTTGAGCGCTCTGTTCTGGTATACTCCCCGCTACTGCCCCTGGCCGGAGACGTTCGACACTGTTGATAGCATTGCCACTTTCGAGCGCGCCACACACCTTGTTTGCACGACGAGTAAGGGGGAATACCTCCCGCGTATCGTGGAAGTGACCCCCGAAGAGACGGCGGCGACGCCACTGGACCCTGCCAGCTTTCCGCCCGGAACCACAGTTGCTCAACCGGCTGCCGTCCCTATTGGGGCTGAATTGATCGTCACGGCGACCCAACCGTTCACCGCCGTCTACAACGGGTTCGACTATCCCGGCTGGCGGGTCACGATAGATGGCGCGCCCGCCCCCATCACTCCAGACGCACCCTACGGCCGCATCACCTTTCCTGTGCCGGAGGGACGCCACCGTGTATCTATCCACTTCGGTGAGACTCCGCTCCGGCGCGCTTCCAATTGCGTCTCCCTGGCCTGCCTGGCGGTGACGGTTGGCCTGAGTCTCAGGCTCGGACGCAGATTCCCGCAGATTCCCGCAGATAAGGCCGCATCGCTTACGGAAGGACCAGCGCCTACCAGCGGGCTTTCCCTCGCCTGGGCCGGATGGGGGCTGGCGCTCCTGGGCACGGTTCTCTTGCTCCAGCGGGTGAACACTCCCTTGCGCAATCCCGGACTGCAGGATGGCACCCTGCCCGGCCTGGATACAACGAACAACACGTCATTTGAAGGGGAGTTGACACTGCTCGGTTTTAATCGAGAGCGGACGACGGTTTCCTCCGGAGAGCGCGTCCGCCTCGACCTGTTCTGGACGGCGCGGGAGCCGCCATCGCGCAGTTACCAGTCCACCATCGCCCTCATCGGGCCGGACGGACTGCGCTGGAATCACCAGGACAGCCTTCCGCCACGCAGTTTCCGCGGGCCACCTGATACGTTGCTCTGGCCTGTCGGAGTGTACGCGCAAGACAGCCACTACGTCGAGACTCTAGCCGGAACCCCGCCCGGCACCTATGATCTGCGTCTGATCCTCTTTGACAAGGAGACGCTGGCGCCGCTGCGCGTCTTGGAGGATGAAGGACGGCCCGGACCACCCGAACTGCTGCTGGGCCAACTCGACGTGACGCGCCCTTCCACTTGCGTTGACCCGGATGAGCTGGAAATGGGGCGCCGCCTGGATGCCGACTTGGGGCCGCTGACTTTGCTGGGCTTTGACTTGGATCGCGCCGAGGCAGCTTCAGGCGATCCATTTCTCGTGACCTTCTTTTGGTTCGCCGACGAGTCTCCTGGGGTGGATCTGACGGCCCGCCTCCGACTCGTGGCCTCGGATGGCGCACCTGTCGCCGATTTTGATCTGCCTCCCACCAGCGCTTCCCATCCCACCTCTTTCTGGCAGGCGGGCGACCTTTGGCGCGGTCAGCACCTCGTTCACTTACCCGCCTCGCTGGATGATGGAAATTATACCTGGCGGGTTGCCCTCTGGCCGTTCGACCAATTCGTCGAGTTGCCCTCCTCCATTCACGTAACCGCCCCCTCTCACACTTTTACGCCTTTGCCTTTTCAGTATCCTGTAAACATCACCCTGGGCGACGTAGCGACGCTGGTCGGTTTTGATCTGTCGCCGGGGACCATCCACACCGGTGAAGTCGTTACCGTCACGCTCTTTTGGCGCGCAGAGGCGGAGACCCATACTTCTTACAATGTCTTTGTGCACCTGACCGGGCCCGACGGCGCGTTGGCGGCCCAATCCGACGGCGTCCCCGCCGACTGGACCCGTCCCACCACCGGCTGGCTGCCCGGCGAATACATCACCGACCCGCGCCGGCTCACCATCCCGCCCGACGCGCCGGCGGGCGACTATGTGCTCTCTGCCGGGCTGTACATCCCCGGCGGCGAGCGTTTAACCAGCGCCGCTGGCTCTGACGCCATCCCGCTGGCCACCATCTCGGTGCGGCGCTGATAATTCGCAATTGGCGCCGTCAATGGTATAATCTCTCACGCGAAAGCGAGGGGACTATGATACTGATCTCTGACGCCACGACGTTCGTGGGACGCGCTCTGGTGCGCCGCTTGGTCATCAATCAGCGGGAGGTGCGCTGCCTGCTGCGAGCCTCTCGGCGCGAGCAGCAACTACCCACGGGTCTTCTCTTCTCCACCGTATCGGCCAGTATGGACGATTTGCCCGCTTTGCGCTCGGCCATGCAGGGCGTGACGGCGATCGTGCACCTGGCGGGGGAGTTTGATCTCGAACAGGGGGGAACGCTGCATACCCACGCCGAGAACACGGTCAATCTCGTTGCGGCAGCGCGTGAGACGGGCGTGCGTCGCTTCATCTATGTCAGTCGGCTGGGAGCCGACCGCACTTCCGCCTATCCTCTCTTCCGCGTCCTGGGGGAAGCAGAAGCTGCCGTGCGTGAAAGTGGCCTAGATTGCACCGTCCTCCAGACAGCCATCACCTATGGTCCAGATGACACGTTCGTCAATCTGCTGGTGATGCTGGCCAAGACGATTCCCCACCTCCTTCCCATTCCCGACCCTGGCCTGGCGCGTTTCCAGCCACTGTGGATCATAGACCTGGTGCGGTGTATCGAGGCCACGCTGGGCCGGGACGATCTGATCGGGCAGGTTGTTCCTCTCGGCGGGCCGGAGCATTTCACCTTTGAGCAATTGGTGATGCAGGTGCTGGCAGCGGCGGGAGTGCGCCGGCGGATCGTGCGCGTGCGCACGCCTCTGATACGAGGCGCCATCACGCTTTGCGATACGTTGCTGCCGCGCACCCCGACCCCGCCCTGGTGGCTCGACCTCTTGGCCGTCGGTAGCGCGACCAATCTGGTAACGGTCCAGCGCCACTTTGATTTTGAGCCTTGCCGCTTGGCCGATTGCCTCGACTATTTGGGCCACAAGCGTCCCTGGCGGCGCGAACTTTTGCGCTTTGCGCTGCGCCGAGGCTGACCTGTAGTGAAGTGTCGAGCGGCGTATGACAAGGCGCCATCTTGTCCCAGGGCGATTTTCGGAACAGGGAGGATGGCTTGGATCGCGTGGGTCAACAGCCGCCGGGAGGGGAATCACCCACCTAATACGAACAGCGCCACGCTCTCGACGTGATACGTCTGGGGGAACATGTCCACCGGCTGCACCTCGACCAGGCGGTAGCCACCGCGAGCCAGCCGCTTGGCGTCGCGGGCCAGCGTGGCCGGGTCGCAGGAGACGTAGACCAGGCGGGCGGGCCGGCGGGCGACGAGCGCGTCGAGGGCGAAGCGATCCACGCCAGCGCGGGGCGGGTCTACTATTGCCGCGTCGAAGCGAGTGTCCAAGTCAGACAGGACAGCTTCGACCGGGCCTTCGATGACGTCTACGTTGTCGAAGGCGGAGGTGTTATCCAGCAGGTCGGCGACGGCGGCGGGGGACGACTCGACGCCGACGACCAGCCCGGCGCGTTCGGCCAGGTGCGTGGTGAAAAGCCCCACGCCGCAGTAAGCGTCCAGCACAGTCTCGTCTCCTCGCAGGTCCAGGTACTCCAATACCAGGCGCACCAGTTGGGCGGCCTGGGGGGTGTTGACCTGGAAGAAGGAGGGGGCAGAGATGCGGTAGGTGTGACCGACGACGGTCTCGGTGATGTGGTTGTGGCCGATGAGATTGGCGTGCCTCCCATCAGAGAGCAGCAGAACGCAGGAGACGGGCAGGTCAATCTCCAGAGCGGGCGGCAGATCCTCCGCCATCTCAAAGACGAGCATCCGCTCGCCGCTGGCGACGCCCGCGCGCAGCGATAGACGACGGAGCCCCTCGAAATCCAGGTCGAGAGCGGCATACAGGTCGGTGAGGAGCGGGTGGAGGATGGGACATTCTTCAATGGGGATGACCTCGTCGCCGGAGGCAGCCTGGAAGCCCAGCCCTCCGTCCGGGACAGGGTGGAGCTGGGCGTGGTTGCGGTAGGCCCAGCCGGAGCCGTCGGGCAGGGTGGGGCGAACCAGTGGAGCGGAGAGTTTGCCGATGCGCGTCAGTTGGTCGGCTACGATCTCGGCTTTGAAACGCAGTTGGGTCTGATAGTCCACGTGTTGCCACTGGCAGCCGCCGCAACCCGCGCCGCCGTGGGCGGCGAGGCCAAAGTGGGGGCAGGGCGGGGCGATACGGTCGGGGAAAGGCTCCAGTACCTCGATCAGGCTGGCAAAGGCAAAGCGGCCCTTGTCCTCGGTGATCTCGGCGCGCACCGTCTCGCCGGGCAGCGCGTAGGGGACAAAGATGACGCGCCCTTCGTGCCGGCCCAGGGCCGCGCCGCCGTGAGCGATGGCGGTCAGTTGGAGAGTAAAGCTTCCCATCACAGTGTCTGTTTGTCCTTGCGTATCCACCTGGGCCGTTCCCGGTACTGCTTTCGCGCCACGAACCAGACTCCAATCGTCACTGCCAACCCGACGACGGAAAACCCCACCCCGATCAGGAGCGCCTCATCCTCCATCTCTGCCAGCAGCAGGATGGGCAGCGCCAGCGTGCTGGGGACGGCGAACGTCAGCGCGCCGGCCAATCCCCCGATAAAGTTCACCCACCACAGCCAGGTCTTGTAGTTCTCGGGCTGGGCGAATTTGAGGTACAGGCTGTAGATCAACAGGGGCAAGATGAGGAGACCCAGGGCCAGGAAGGGGACGCCGATGATGAGAAATGCCCCTTCGATCTCCACACCCACTGCCGTGAACGCGCCGCCCACCAGGATAAAGAGTATGGCGGCGATCCAGAAGGCGGCGGCTCCTTCAAGTTCACAATACCAGGTTTTTTTGTGCATGCTTTCTCTTCCAAGCTCTGGTTCTTGGGAGACGAGTTTGACTCCTCTAACCAAAGTGGCCTCTCACCACCATTATACCGTTGCGTACGATCCTCCGCAATCTCCCTACCCCACCGCGCCGCTGGAAATCAGCATGGTGATGGTCGTCAGGAACCAGTGGATGAGGAACGGGTAGAGGAACGAGCGGGTGCGCCAGGCGACGTAGCCGAAGGCGCTGCCGCCAAAGATGCAGCTCAGCGTCTCCAACTCCGGTTTGCCGACGTGGGCGATGGTGAAGGGGACGGCTTGCAGCAGGATGGCATACGGCCCGCAGACCGGGTAGAGCGCAAAGAGCAGAAAGCCCCGAAACAAAAATTCCCAGCCGAAGAGATCGAGTCCGTTATCAACGATCAGTGGGATGATCGAGTGGCCTCGGGATGCGTAAAAGTCCCGTACGGAGCCGGTGCGGGCCACGAACAACATTACCAGTGTCATCCCGCCGCAGCCCGCGGCCGTGAGCGCCAGCCCGGCCTTCCAATCGCCCAGCCGGAAGCCGTATCTGGCGGGCGACTCGCGGAACAAGAGCACGATAATCAGCAGCGGCAGGCCCAGGTACAGGAGCAGCCGGTCGTAGGCTTTGTGGGCAAAGATGCGGTGGTAATAGTCAACCACCAGTGCCAGTGTGGATACGACGATGACGGCGACCGGTTTCCAGTCCATGTATAGTTCTTTGAGTCGCATTGGTGTGGCTCCTTTAGTGCAGACTGCCGTAAATTCGTGCCGAGTTTTTCACACTCACACCGGCCTAA
>CAYMWP010000099.1:0-18163 GCA_964393895.1 uncultured Anaerolineales bacterium
TACCGCGCCGCCCGCTGGGAAAAGGCGCTGGATACCCCGGCCAAGATCTATTACAAGTGGGAGGGCGTCAGCCCGCCGGGCAGCCACAAGCCCAACACCGCCGTGGCGCAGGCCTACTACGCCAAGGAGGAAGGGTTGAAGGGCTTTGCCACCGAGACCGGGGCGGGGCAGTGGGGCAGCGCACTGTGCTTCGCCACCCAGTTTTTTGGCCTCAAATGCAAGGTCTTTATGGTCACGATCAGCTATCACCAAAAGCCCTACCGCCGCGTCATGATGGAGACCTGGGGAGGCAGCGTCGTCCCCAGCCCCAGCTCAGAGACGAACGCCGGGCGGGCAATTCTGGAGCGCGACCCAGAGACTACGGGCAGCCTGGGCATCGCCATCAGCGAGGCGCTCGAGTACGCTATGACGCACGATGGATACAAGTACTCGTTGGGCAGCGTGGTCAACTTTGTGCTGCTGCACCAGACGGTCATCGGGTTGGAGGCCAGGAAGCAGATGGAGATGGCGGGCGATTACCCGGACATTGTCATCGGCTGCGCGGGCGGTGGCAGCAACGCCGCCGGCCTCATCTTTCCCTTTATGAAGGACAAGTTAGACGGCAGCAAGCCGGACCTGCGGGCCATCTTTGTAGAGTCCACCGCCTGCCCCAGTATGACCCGAGGCGTCTACGCCTACGACTGGGGCGACACGGCCAAGACTGGACCAGTAGCAAAGATGCACACTGTGGGCCACGGTTTTATCCCGGCCCCCGTCCACGCCGGCGGGCTGCGCTATCATGGCATGGCGCCCAGCATTTGTGCCCTGCTGGATCAGGATCAGGCGGAGGCGCGCGCCTACCACCAGAACGAAATTCTGGTCGCGGCCGAGAGCTTTGCCCAGTCTGAAGGCTTCATCGTGGCCCCGGAGACGGCCCACGCCATCAAGGCGGTCCACGACGAAGCTGTGGCCTGCAAGGAGGCCGGAGAGTCAAAGGTCATCCTCTTCAATGCCAGCGGCCACGGTATGTTGGATCTGGCAGCCTACGACGCCTTCCACCGGCAGGATCTCCCGGATTACGCGCTGGAGCAGGAAAAGATCGAGGAGGCACTGGTGGAATTGCCCCGGGTAGAGTAGGAACCGGCGAGGAAACGAGTAGACGAGGGAAATGTCTTCCTCGTCTACTTGCTTTTTCTACCTGGGGTTGGCGATTAACCAGCCGGCCCGATCCTCGACTGGGCTCAGTACAAAGCTGGCGCCGCGCCCGCGCCTGCTCGAGTGGCTGAACGCGGGCCTGCACCTTTGTGCCGCCCGATTCTCTCAACTATTTCGGCCTGGAAGACCCGGTCAGCCTGGCCCGTCTGGATGAACCGACGACAGCCTTGCATGACCTGCGCAGACTGGTGGTCATTGACGAGATGCGACGCCGCCCCAACCTGTTTTCCATTCTGCGTGTCTAGCAACACACCTTGATCCAGGTGAAGGGGCAAAATAGCGGAGAGGCGAGGGATCTGCAAGCCCTGCCATCTTGGCGGGGCGGCTCTTCATTTGGGGATATGGGAAAGACGTGGTAAGATTGGGGCACGATGACCGTGCCTGTCCTGACCACCAAACTCTATATCCCACCCCCACGATCAGACCTCGTCTCTCGTCCGCGCCTGATCGAGCGGCTGAACGCGGGCCTGCACCGCAAACTGACCCTCGTCTCCGCGCCGGCCGGCTTTGGCAAGACGACGCTGCTGAGCGAATGGGCGAGTCAGCAAGTCAGCGAGTCAGCGAGGGGACGGCAAGTTGCCTGGCTCTCGCTGGACGAGGGGGACAACGACCCGGCTCGCTTCATGGCCTACCTCGCGGCTGCGCTGCGGGCGGCGGGCGTGGAGACCGAGATCACAGACACAACCACACCGGTAGCCACTGAAGCGCTCCTGACGACGCTGGTGAACCAGATCAACGCCGCTGCCGCACCCTTCATCCTTGTGCTGGACGACTACCACTTGGTCACTGCTCAGCCGATCCACGACGCGGTCACATTCCTCCTTGACCATCTGCCGGGCAACATGCACCTGGTGATCGCCACCCGCGCCGACCCGCCCCTGCCGGTGGCGCGCCTGCGCGGTCGCGGGCAACTGACCGAGCTACGCCTGGTTGATCTGCGCTTCACCTCCGACGAGGCCGGGGAATTTCTGGGCCGGGTGATGGGGTTGGCGCTCTCCGCCGAGGATGCCGCCGCCCTATTCTCGCGCACCGAGGGATGGGTCGCCGGCCTGCAGATGGCGGCTTTGTCGTTACAGGGCCAGGGCGATGCTTCCCGCTTCGTCGCTGCGTTCACGGGCTCCCATCGTTACATTCTCGACTATCTCCTGGAAGAAGTGCTGCGCCGCGAGCCGGTGCAGGTGCAGGCGTTCCTGCTGCAGACATCGATCTTGGATCGGCTGTGTGCTCCTTTGTGTAATGCTGTCCTCGAAAGCGGCGAATCAGCGAACCGGCAAGACGACACCCCACTGACTCGCTCGTTCGCCGATTCGCAGGCGGTTCTGGAGCGTATCGAATCATCAAACCTGTTCATCCTCCCATTGGATAACGAGCGACGCTGGTATCGCTACCATCGCCTCTTTGCCGACCTGCTGCGCCAACGAATGCACCGGATGCACCCGGACCGCGCGCCGATTTTGCACCGCCGGGCCAGCGAATGGTTCGAGCAAAATGGCTTGATGGCCGAGGCCATTGACCACGCCCTGGCCGCAGACGATCTCGAACGGGCGGCAGATCTGATCGAAGTGAACGCCGAGGCAACTCTGATGCGCGGCGAGGTAGCCACCTTCCTGCGTTGGGCCGGCGCGCTGCCAGATGACCTAGTGCGCGCCCGTCCAGAGCTAGGCGTCTTGTATGCCTGGATGCTGTTGTGGCAAGGGCAATCTCTCAAGCTCATCGAAGCCCTCTTGCGCGATGCCGAGGGTGAAAATGAGCGTGTTTCCGGCAGGGCGACCGCCCTGCGGGGTCTGATCGCTGGCCTCCGAGGGCAAACGGAGCGCACTGTCGAGCTGTGCAGCCTTGCGCTCAAACAACTGCCGGAGCAAGATCGGTTCGTGCGTCCGCTCGCTCTCTGGCTGCTGCGCGCCATCGAGCTAGTTGGAGGCGAGGGCAAGACCGATATGCAACCGCTCGACGATGTGCTCAGGATGAGCCAAAGGGCCGGCAACGTCATGCTCTCCGTCATGATAGCCTGCAATCGAGCCGAGATCTTTATGCGGCAGGGGCGACCTCACGAGGCAGCGGCAGCTTACCAGGAGGCTGTGGAACTGGCAACCGATGCGCGAGGGCGACGCATGCCTATCGCCGGCCAGGCGCTGGTCGGCTTGGGGGAGCTATCGCGAGAATGGGGCGACCTCGACGTCGCGGAGCGTTATCTTTTAGAGGGTATCGAGCTGACCGAGCAGTGGTCCGAGGTTGGTCCTCTGGAGGCTTACATCGCACTGGCGCGCATCCGGTGGGCGCAGGGGGATATGGAAAGCGCCTGGGATGCGCTGCAGAAAGCGCAAGAACTGGCCGTAAAGTATGACGTCACCGACCTGGACGATCTTTCCGTGGCAATGTTCCGGGCGCGGATGTGGATCTCGCAGGGGGACCTCGAACCGGCCCGGCGCTGGGCAGAGGAGCGCGATCTGTTCAGGTATATCGATACACCTTTGCAGGAAGAGACCAGCGATTCGTACGACCTTCGCATTCGCAAGTACGAGCTGCTCATGTTGGCGCGACTACTGATCGTCCAAGAGCGGCCTGGCGAGGCGCTAAAGCTGCTGGAGTCCTTGATACCGGCCGCCGAGTGGCGCGGGCGTCCGGGGATGCTGGTAGAGATCCACGCGCTCCGGGCGCTGGCCTACCACGCGCAGGGCAACCTCGATCAAGCGCTGGATGCTTTGGCGTATGCCCTTGCTCTTGCCGAGCCGAAGGGATACGTGGGCATCTTTACCGGCGAGGGCGAGCCGATGCGGGTGTTGCTGCGGGAGGCGGCAAGACACGGGATCACACAATACGTTAACAAGTTGCTCGCATCATTTGGCGTGTCGGAGTATGGGGGTGTGGGGGAACCACTCCCATACTCCCATACCCAATCCCCCCCACACTCCCATACTCAACCACTCATCGAGCCTCTCAGTGAGCGCGAGCTTGAGGTGCTGCGCCTATTGAGCGCGCATCTATCCAGTACTGAGGTCGCCGAAAAGCTTTTCATCTCCGTTAACACCGTTCGATTCCATGTCAAGAACATCTACGGCAAGCTAGGCGTCCACCGCCGTTCGGAGGCCATCCGGCGGGCCGAGGAGCTCGAACTGCTGTAGGTGGAGGGAGGGGATCAATGTCAGCTAACAAAGCCCGGCCCGCCATTTGGCGCGCGCTGCTCAAGCGGGTCGTCGCGGTGTTCGTCGTCATCCTGATCATGGACCTCCTGCTGTTCGTTCCGGCCGGCCGTCTCGACTGGCCGGCGGCCTGGATTCTCTCCCTGCTCTATGGCATTTTCTTGCTGGCCTATGCGGTGTGGGGTACGCTCAAGGCTCCCGACTTGCTAAAGGAACGCAGCCAGGTGGCGGAGAACGTCAAGAGCTGGGACAAAATCATCTTGGGGGTCTACACGATCCTGCTCCTGGCTACGCTGATTCTCGCCGGGCTGGATGTGGGCCGGCCTCAGCGGTCGCAAATGCCTGTAGCCCTGCAGGTGATCGGGTTGGTGGGCATCCTCTCGGCCAGCAGCCTGATCTTTTGGACGATCCTCACAAACACATACTTGGACCGTATGGTGCGCATCCAGGAGGACCGCGGGCACCAGGTGGTCACCGGCGGCCCGTACCGCTACGTGCGCCACCCCATGTATGCAGGCATCGTCTTGCTTTTTCCATGTATGGCGCTGTTCCTGGGCTCGTGGTGGGCGATGGTGACTACCCTCCTGATCGCAGCGCTCATGGTGCTCCGCACCGCGCTCGAAGATCGCACGCTGCGGGCCGAGTTGCCCGGCTATGCCGAGTACACCCAGCGGACGCGCTATCGCCTGCTGCCGAGCGTGTGGTAAAGGTCGTCCCTTCGACCAGGTTGAGCGTCGCCGGCAGCCCATTTTCCCCCAATGATCGGTTTGTGGAACCACCCCTGTCAACCACATGCTTTGGGTAGTGACAACCTACCCATTTGGCCGGTATACTGGGAGCACAAGGGAGAAATAGATGGGTGAGTTCGAAAATCATCAAGTCGAAGGGCAGACCCTTTACCAGATCAAGGTGCAGGGCAAGCTCGACGAGCGCTGGTCGGAGTGGTTCAGCGGCCTGGCGGTCGCGGTGGAAAACGGGATTGGAAACCCACCTGTCACCACGCTGGTCGGCTCGATTGACCAGGCCGCCCTGCGGGGGATACTGTGCAAGCTATGGGACTTGAACCTGACCCTGATCTCCGTCCGCTGCGAAGCGGGCGGCGGAGGGCAGAAGGAGGAGAAAACGAAATGACCGAAAAGATCGCGGCGAAATCAAAACCTATTGGCACCCGTGAATGGTACGACTTTGTCGCCCAGTTGGCAGATTTATTACCTGAAATGCATCCAGGAGGTCAAGAGGCCACACGAGCGCTGTTGGAGATGTGTGATCTGAAGTCGACGAGCCAGGTTCTCGACGTCGGCTGTGGCCCGGGAAGCACCGCCTGTCTCATTGCAGAGATGTATGGCTCGCAGGTCTGGGGGATCGACGTATCGGAGGTGATGATCGGCAAGGCCAAGGAACGGGCACAGCGGCATGGGCTGACGGATAAGCTAGAGTTCCGGATTGCCAACGTGTGCGATCTCCCCTTCGAGGATGGACGGTTTGACGTGGTGATCTTTGAATCCGTCTTGACGCCCCTGCCAGGCGATGAGAGACAGGCTATGAGGGAAATAGTGAGGGTGGTGCGGCCAGGAGGCAGGGTGGGAGCCAACGAAGGCATTGTCGACCCAGAGATCTCGCAGGAGGGCCTGGCGCTGCTGGCGGAGCATCCGGCGTTCCACAGCGCTTTCACCGTGGAGACACTGTGCGACCTGTTCAAGGCATCCGGGCTGGAGATGGTCGAGGCTAGGGAGATGCAGTCTGCGGATCTTCCCAGGCCGCGTATCAATTTGCGAGATCTGCTCAGTTTTCTTTTCCAGGTCTATCCCAAGCTGCTGCTGCGACTCGTGCGGGATCCACAGATCCGGGAGGCCCAAAAGATCGACAGCCAACTGATGAAGGGGAACAAAGAATACTTGGGATATGCCCTGCTCGTTGGGCGAAAGCCAGGATAGCGTATCCGCCCACGGGGAAGAAGAGCGTGCGCAAGCGGGGGATCCTGCGATGATCGACCCAAAGGAGGTGTTCCGATGGAGAACAAGCAGACCTTGTGGCTACGAGGAATATACCAGACGAGTTCGTTATCGTCTGGCGCCGGGAATCTGGTAGGAGGTGTAATATGGCGATGAACGCGATGTATATGTTGCCGCTATCTGACGAGCGGGCTACGCTCCAAGTTGTCGGTGGTAAGGGAGCCTCACTGTCCCGGCTCGTGGCCGCCGGTCTGCCGGTGCCCGATGGGTTCCACGTGACCACTGCCGCCTACAAGCAGTTCGTGGCCGCAAACGACCTGCAGCCGCGCATCCTGGCAGCCCTGGAATCGGCGGACGCTGCACAACCCACCACGCTGGAGACCGCCTCGGCCCAAATCCGTGCTCTATTCGAGAGTGGGCGTATCCCTGCCGACGTTGTCGACGCCATCCAGGCTGCCTACGCCGATCTTGCCAATCTACAATCCGCAATTCGCAATTCGCAATTCTCCGTTGCCGTGCGTTCCTCAGCCACGGCCGAGGATTTGCCGGAGGCCAGCTTTGCCGGCCAGCAGGATACCTATCTCAACGTGAGAGGCGCCGAGGCCGTGTTGCAGGCGGTCAAGCGTTGCTGGGCCAGTCTGTGGACGGCGCGGGCCATCGGGTACCGGGCGCGGGTAGGGGCGGATCGTGTAGGGGCGGATCGTGTAGGGGCAGATCGCGTAGGGGCAGATCGCGATCTGCCCCTACTGGCGGTGGTAGTACAACTGCTGGTGCCGGCGGAGGCGGCGGGCATCATGTTTACCGCCAACCCGGTGAGCGGCGCGCGCGATCAGGCCGTCATCAGCGCAGCCTGGGGATTGGGCGAGGCGGTGGTGGGCGGGCTGGTGACACCCGATAGCCTCACGGTGGATAAGGCGACCGGCGAGGTGCTGGCCCGCGAGACGGCCGACAAGCAGGTGATGACGGCGCGCGTGGAGGGCGGTACGGAGGAGCAGCCCGTGCCCGAGGAACTGCGGGACGCGCCCGTGCTCGACGACGGGCAGGCTGCCGAGTTGGTGCGCTTGGGTGTGCAGATCGAGGAACTCTACGGCATGCCGATGGATATCGAGTGGTGCTGGGCGGATGGTTGGTTCTTTATCGTCCAGGCCCGGCCTATCACGGCGCTTCCGGAGTTGGCGGTTGAGCCGCCGACCGAGTGGCCGATGCCCAATCCAAAAGGACAGTATGTGCGCGCCAGCATCGCCGAGTTGATGCCTGAACCGCTGACCCCATTGTTTGGCACGTTGGGCCGGGCAGCCATCAACGTTGGCACCCAGAAACTGATGGCCAAGCTGGGGGGCATGAAAGAAGCGGGGTTGGCAGAGATGGTGGTCACCATCAATGACTATGCCTACTATACCACTGGATTCACACCCAAACAGGTGTTCATGTTGCTGACCCACGCCCCATTTACCATGCCGCGCATGATCCGGGACGCAGAGAGGTACTGGCGCGAGGTGGTTCACGTTCGTTACGTCGAAACCATCGAACGGTGGCAGGCCAGACCCTTGAGCGAACTTCCGGCAACGGATATTCTGGTCGGTGTGCGCCAACTTGCCGCTGCGTCGTTCGACGTGTATGCCACGTACCAGTCGGCGCTTTTCGCCAGGGCCAACATGAGCGAGATGTTATTTACCAGCGTGTATAACAAGCTGATCAAGCGCGACGATGACCCCGAGGCACTGACCTACCTGGTGGGGTTTGAGAGCACGCCCATCCTGGCCGAAGAATCTATTTACGACATTGCCGAATGGTGCCGCACGCGCCCTGCGCTGGCCGCCTATGTCACAGGGACGCCGGCGGCGCAGCTCGCGGCGCAACTGGCAGGCCCGGCCCCGTCCGGCGTGGAAGCCGCGGACTGGCTGGAATGGCAGGACCGCTGGGAAACGCACATGCGGCAGTTCGGCCATATCATCTACAATCTCGATTTTGCCAAGCCGCTGCCGGCCGACGATCCGGCCCCTCTGCTGGATACGTGCAAGATGTTCCTCAACGGCCAGTGCCCCAATCCCTACGAGCGCCAGCAGGCGGCCGCCGAGCAGCGCGAGCAGGCGACGCAAGTCATGCTGGGGCGACTAAAGGGACTGCGCCGCAAGCTCTTTCGCAAGCTGGTCGGCTGGGCGCAAGATAGCGTCCCCCTGCGCGAGGAGGGGCTATCTGACCTGGGGCTGGGCTACCCGCAGCTGCGGCGCATGCTGCGGGAGCTGGGACGCCGGTTGGTCGAATCCGGCGCGCTCGAGCAACCGGACGATGTCTTTTGGCTGCTCGAGGGCGAGGCCGACCGTGCCGCTGAGGCGCTCGACGAGGGCGAGGCCGTCCAATCGTTCGTCGAGCTTGTCGAGCAGCGCCAGGCGGTATGGCAAGCCGAAATGCGTGCGACGCCCCCGCCGGTGCTTCCGCCCAAGTCCAAGTGGATGGGGCTGGATTTGAGCGTATTTGTGGCTGCCGAAGATGCTGAGCAGGTCGGCGATACCATCCGGGGCGCTGGCACCAGCCCTGGCCGAATCACCGGCACAGCGCGGGTGCTGCACGGCCCGGAGGATTTTGACCAGATGCAGCCGGGCGACATCCTGGTGGCCAAGTTCACCACCCCCGCCTGGACGCCGCTGTTCGCCCGCGCCGTCGCCGTCGTCACCGACATCGGCGGGCAGTTGAGTCACGGCTCCATCGTCGCCCGCGAGTATGGCATCCCTGCCGTGATGGGCACCGGCGTTGCCACCCGGCGCATCCAGAGTGGGCAGACGATCACCGTAGACGGCGCCAGCGGTGAGGTCGTGTTGCACAAATCCAAGGATGAGCAAGCGCCGCACACAACCATCGAGTGGAAAAGGCCCAACCCCAAGGGTCAGTACATGCGCGCCAGCGTCGCCGACTTTATGCCGAATCCGGTCAGTCCGCTGTTCGAGACCTTGGCCATCCCGGCGATTGCCCGCGTCGGCGTCAAGGAAGTGATGCGGCCTTTGACCCGCTCCGAGCCGCAGTTGCCCGATTATATCCTGACCATCAACAGCTATGCGTACATCAATGGCACGTACACGCTGCGGGAGTGGTGGTGGATTCTTACCCGGATGATACTTTCCATGCCGCGCATTATGCGTGAGGCCATCCCGCTCTGGCGTGATCAGATCCGCCCGCGCTACGCGGCAACGGTCGAGCGCTGGCAGAACCGATCACTGGAAGGGTTGTCGGTCGCCGAGCTGTGGGCCGGAATCCAGGAGGTCGACGATGCGGCGATGCTGCACTTTGCCTCGCTGCTGGTGGCGACGACGGGCGCGTCGGCGGGCAGCGAGCTGCTGTTCACCCGCGTCTACGACAAGCTGATCCGGCGCAAAGGCGACCCCGCCGCGCCCGTGTTCCTGATGGGCTACGACAGCACCCCCATTCAGGCCGAAAAATCGCTCTACGACCTGGCCGAGTGGACGCGCGCCCACCCAGACCTGGCCGAACACATCCTCGACACCCCCACCTCCCGCACTCCCACACTCCCGCCCGCCCTCCCTCCTGCCTGGCCCGAATTCCAAACCCGCCTCCAAACGCACCTGGATACCTACGGCCACATCATCTACGACCTGGACTTTGCCAAGCCGCTGCCGCTGGACGACCCCACGCCGATGCTGGAGACGGTCAAGATGTATCTACGTGGCGAGGGCGTCAATCCGCACGAGCGCCAGCGCGCGGCCGAAGAAAGGCGCGTGCAATCTGCCGAGGCCACACTCGGTCGACTGAAGGGGCTGCGCCGTTGGGCCTTTCGCAAGACGCTGGGGATGGCGCAGACGATGGCCGAGGTGCGCGAGAACGCCCTCGCCGACATCGGCCTGGGCTATCCGCTGCTGCGCGAGATGCTGCGCGAGCTGGGCCGCCGCTTGGCGCAGGCCGGGGTCATCGCGGAGGCCGAGGACATTTTCTGGCTGCGAGCGGATAACGTGGAAGGTGCAGTGGCGGCGTTGACGCGCGGCGATTCGCCCGCGAGCCTGGCGGACGGCGTCGCGCAGCGCCAGGCGAGGCACGCCGTGCTCCAGCGCGCCGCCCCGCCGCCGATGCTGCCGCCGAGGAAAAGGTACATGGGCATCGACATGGAAGCCTGGACGCCGGCATCGGAAGAGAGCCAGACCGGCGGCGCGCTCAAAGGCGTCGCCACGAGCGCCGGCCGCGTCACGGCCCCCGCCTGCGTCCTGCGCGGCCCGGAGGATTTCGACCGGATGCGCCCCGGCGACGTGCTGGTGGCGGCCACGACCACGCCGGCCTGGACGCCGCTCTTTGCCATGGCCGCCGCGGTCGTCACCGACGTCGGTGGGCCGCTCAGCCACGGCAGCATCGTCGCCCGCGAGTACGCCATCCCGGCGGTGATGGGTACGGGCGTGGCGACGAAGCGGATTCACAGTGGCCAGACGATTACGGTGGATGGCAGTGAGGGAGTTGTTGTTCTTGCGTAAACACAGAATACGCAGTATGGAACATATATTGCGTATTCCGTCTCGACCGTGTGGGAGCAAACCGAGATGGACACCAGCAACCGCAAAAACATCGCCATACTGACCTTTGCCCTGATCGTGGTGATGCTGGGCTATGGGATGGTGATCCCGCTCTTTCCCTTCTACATCGAAAAGATGGGCGCGGGCGGCAGCCAACTAGGCTTACTCATTTCCACCTCGGCGTTGCTGGAGCTGCTCTTTGGCCCGATCTGGGGCAGCGTCTCCGACCGTATCGGGCGCAAGCCGATCCTGCTGCTGGGGCTGCTGGGGTACGCCCTGTCTTCGCTGCTGTTCGGGCTTTCCACCGAGCTGTGGATGCTCTTTGCCTCGCGCGCTCTCTCCGGCGTCCTCTCGTCGGCAACGACGGCGACGGCGCTGGCCTACATCAGCGACAGCACCTCGGAGCGCGACCGGGGCGGCGGGATGGGCATGCTGGGCGCGGCGATGGGATTGGGCCTGATCCTCGGTCCGGCGGCTGGTGGCTGGCTGGGGAGCGATTCCCTCGCGCTGCCTTTTTTCATCGCCGCTGGTTCCTCGCTGCTGGCCCTGGCGCTGGCGGCCCTGTGGCTCCCCGAATCGCTGCCCGTCGAGTTACGTCGGCAGGCGGGCAAGGTGAGGACCATCGACTTTGGCGCGCTGTGGCAGGCGCTGTGCGGCCCCATCGGCCTGCTGATGTTCCTGCTCTTCCTGGTCAGCTTTGGACTGACCAATTTCGAGTCGATCTTTGGGCTGTACGCGGCACAGGAGCTGGACTATGGCCCGGAGCGGGTGGGCACCATCCTGGCGGTGGTCGGCCTCGTCTCGACGCTGGGCAAGGCCATCCTCATCGGCCCGCTCACCAAACGTTGGGGCGAAGCGGTGATCATCAAGGTCTCGCTGGCTGCCAGTGCGGGAGGGTTCGTGATCCTGCTGCTGGCGACCACTTATCCGCAGGTCTTGCTGGCGACGGGTGTGTTCATCCTCTCCAAGACGCTGCTGCGCACGGTGATCATCGCCCTGGCCTCCAAGCGAGCCGCCCCTCGGCAACGGTCGCTCGGCGAACGCGCTCAGGGCGACGCCGTGGGTCAGGGCGCGACGATGGGCTTGAGCAACTCGTTTATGAATCTGGGGCGCATCGTGGGGCCGATTTGGGCCGGGTTCATCTTTGACGTGAATGTGAACTATCCCTATCTCAGCGGCGCAGGCGTAATGTTCGTCGGGTTCCTGATCAGCCTGGTGTGGGTTTCGCAGGCGGGAAGCAAGACTGCCTCCGAGAGATTGCGGTCAACTGTTGACTGAAGGCGTTTGTTCGGGGATTTGTGCCACCACTGGCATTGCACTATAATCATAGTGCGATGAACACGCCTTTGCTGACCACCAAACTCTATATCCCACCCTCACGACCAGACCTCGTCTCTCGTCCGCGCCTGATTGAGCGGCTGAACGCGGGCCTGCACCGCAAACTGACCCTCGTCTCCGCGCCGGCCGGCTTTGGCAAGACCACCCTGATCAGCGAGTGGCTGAACAACGCGAGTCCGCCAGGACGACTTGAGGTTCACGGCGGACGAAGCGGCCGAATTCCTGCGGCGGATGCGGCTCGAGTTGTCATCTGCCGACGTAGCCGCCCTGCACCGGCGCACCGAAGGCTGGATCGCCGGCCTGCAACTGGCGGCCTTGTCCTTGCGCAGTCACGACGATGTACACCAGTTCGTGCAATCCTTCACCGGCAGTCACCGCTACGTCCTGGACTATTTGATCGAGGAAGTGTTCAAACAGCAACCGGCGATTCTCATTGTGTCATTGCGAGACCCGGTAAAAACGTCCGGGGCTCACAATGACACTTCAAATGTAACTGCTCAGGTCAGACCTCCGAGGTCTTTGACAACCGTTTCGCCCACTGCAAATGTTTAAAACGGCCAATGTTTTGCGCTCGAATAAGCTGCAATGAGACCTCGGAGGTCTAAATAGTTACCAAGTTGAGCAGTTACCCTCAAATTGAGAATTGCTGAACAGCAACCGGCCGCCGCTCAGGATTTTCTGCTAAAGACATCCATCCTCGACCGGGAGGACAGCCGCGAACTTGTGCTTGGTCTGGAGCAGGCCAACCTGTTCATCGTCCCCCTGGACGAATCGCGGCAGTGGTACTGCTATCACCGCCTCTTTGCCAAGCTGCTGCGCCAGCAGTTGCGCACGGTGGGGATGAAGAGCCTCGCGCCCGACCTGCACCAACGGGCCAGCCGGTGGTACGAGGCCGCGGGCTTCGCCGATGCGGTAAGCGCTCGGAAGCCGTTCGAGATCCCGCAAAGGCCGCCCTCAACAAACGCTTGGAGACGATAGGCTGGGGCTGCTTCCTGGTCCTGAGCTAGGGGATTTAGGCTTGCCGCTCCTTTCGGTGCAGCAGGTAGAGGGTGAAGAGTAGGCGCGCTCTTCTCAGCAGCAGAGAGGCGAAGGATCTGCAAGCCCTGCCATCTTGGCAGGGTTGCTCTTCATTTGGGGATATGGGAAAGACGTGGTAAGATGGTAAGATTAGGGCACGATGCCACCTGCCCCGCGCTTTGGCAAGTTGTACCTGGACTGCTACAATTGGTGCTCGTGTCAGCCTATCCAGGAATTGGAGATTGGAGGTTGCAATGTTTGGGAATTTTGAGCAAGCGCGGCGCTACGTTGACGAGAACGACGTCCAGATGGTGGACCTCAAGTTCTGCGACCTGTGGGGCCGCTGGCATCACCTCACCATACCGCCGACCCAGTTCACACCGGCGCTGATGGAGAACGGCGTCGGCTTCGATGGCTCCGCCGTGGGACTCAAGAACGTCAAAGCCGGCGACATGGTGCTGGTGCCGGATCTCGCCACCGGCGCGGTGGACCCTTTCTGGGATGTGGTCACGCTCAGCTTTATCTGCACCACGCTGGAGGCGGACACCAAAGCCGTCTTTGCCAACGACCCGCGCAACATCGCCCTCCGCGCCGAGGCTTACCTGCGCGAGACCGGCGTCGCCGACGAGAGCCGCTGGGGGCCAGAGTTCGAGTTCTACGTCTTTGACAACGTGTCCTACGAAAGCGGTATTAACCGGGCCAGCTACCGGGTGGACTCGCGGGAGGCCGACTGGCAGGCTGCCGAGGGCGGCCACGGTCACTACATCCCACTCCACGGCGGCTACCACGCCATTCCTCCCAAGGATCAGCTCTACAACCTGCGGACCGAAATAGTCCTGCACCTGGAAACGATGGGCGTGCCGGTCAAGTATCACCACCACGAAGTCGGCGGCCCCGGTCAGGTCGAGATCGAGACGCCGATGATGGGCCTGGGGGCCGCCGGCGACGCGACCATGCTGGTCAAATACGTGACCAAGATGACGGCCCACGCTCACGGCCAGACGGCGACCTTTATGCCCAAGCCGCTCTACGGCGAGGCCGGAAACGGTATGCACTTTCACCAGCACCTGTTCAAGAAAGGGCGCAACCTCTTTTACGATCCCGATGGCTACGGCTGCCTCAGCCAGACGGCCCTCTACTACATCGGCGGACTGCTGACCCACGGCGCGGCTCTGCTGGCCCTGACCAGTCCCAGCACCAACTCCTACCGTCGTCTGGTACCCGGCTTTGAGGCTCCCATCAACGCCTTCTTCTCGCTGGGCAACCGCAGTGCCGCCATCCGCATCCCCAAGTATGCCTGCCGGCCAGACGCCGCCCGCCTCGAGTTCCGCCCGCCCGACGCTGCCTGCAACCCTTACCTGGCGCTGGCGGCTCAACTGCTGGCCGGGCTGGACGGCATCCAGCGCCAGATTGACCCCAGCGAGGCCGGATTTGGCCCCATTGACGCAGACGTCTTTGCCTGGGACGACGAACGCCGCGCTGGCATCAAGAGCCTGCCCAGTTCCCTCGACGAGGCCCTGCACGCACTGGAGGCCGACCACGGCTTTTTGCTGGCGGGTGAGGTCTTGAGCGCGGAACTGATCCAAGAGTGGATAGAGCACAAATTGGAAGCCGAGTGCCATCCGGTTCGCAACCGGCCACATCCCTACGAGGTAGAACTGTACTTTGACGTATGATCGAGGTGTAGGTTCGGGCGGACGTCTCGAACGAGCGTTGCCCGTCGAAACCGCACGCGATGGAGACACAGGTGTTCACCTTGCCAATTCAAGCCGGGTGGGGTAGAATATGCACGTCTGACGATCTGGGGTGGGAGGAGCGAATATGCCTTTCTCGTACGAAAGAGCTAAACAAGAACTACTAGATGAACGCGCCAAGTTAAGCGAGCAATTAGAACAACTCGAGACCGCCGAGTACGAAAGCATCGGCTACAGCAACCACATGGCCGACGATGCTACAAATGCTTTCGACCAGGCCGTGGACGTGGCGCTAAAGCGCAAAATCGAAGCTTCACTGGAAGAGATCAAGCGAGCGTTGAGCAAGTTCGACGATGGCACCTATGGCATCTGCGAGACATGTGGCGGCAGGATTGACCGCGCGCGCCTGGAGGTATTGCCCCAAGCCAGACACTGCCTGGACTGCCAAACACGCCGCGAGCAAAGTGGGACACGGAAGGGCTCCCATTGAAACAGAGACGCGATATCCTGATCCTGCCGGCTATGGCAGCACTGGTACTGCTGGTTGACCAAATCAGCAAGCACTTGGTGATGACCCGGTTAGAGGAAGGCCGGTCGTGGGACATTGCGGGTTGGCTATCTCCTTTCTTGCGCATTACCCACGTGACCAATACGGGAGCAGCCTTTGGGCTGTTTCCCAAATGGAGTGACTTTTTCGTCGCCGTCGCCGTGATCGTCATAGCGGTGATCATCATTTACCAGCGGCATCTGCCCGCCGGCCAGTGGTTGGTGCGGGTAGCGATGGGCCTTCAACTTGGTGGAGCCATCGGCAACCTGGTAGACCGGCTGCGCTGGGGGTCGGTGGTGGATTTTATGGACCTGAACTTTTGGCCGCTGCACGAGTGGCCGGTGTTCAACGTGGCGGACGCTTCCATCGTGACCGGCGTTTCCCTGTTGGCGATCTTGATGCTGTGGGAAGAACGGCGTGAGCAGAGCAAACCAGCGCCGGCCCAAGACGGGTTATAGATCACCGCGAGTTTTGAACCAGTAGCAAAGCCCCCCAAGCTACCATCCTCATTACAGCGGACAATGCGACGCGCTCGATCAATGCGTCGCATCTTGTGGTTATAGCGGGCTTTTTTGGGGGATTGGGAACCCGGCGGATTTTCGCAGAAAAACGCGGATAGACTGATAGTCCCTCTCCATAGTGTTGTTGCTAATCGCCAGCCCCCCAAGCGCTGGCGCGAGCGAAACGGCACAGGTAGGGATGGTTGCGCTATTCTTTCTTCTCGGCCGACTTGAGGATTTGGTCCACCAGCCCATACTCGACCGCCTCCTCGGCTGTCATAAAGCGGTCCCGGTCAAAGTCGGCTGCGATCTGCTCCACCGTCTGACCGGTGTGTTGGGCCAGCAGGCTGTGGATCAGGTCCTCGACGCGCTTTAGTTCCTTGTATTGAATTTCGACGTCGGGGGCATATCCTTGCGCGCTGCCGCCGGCCGGGTGCATGTGTACTGTAGCGTGTGGCAGCGCATAGCGATGGCCCTTGGTGCCGGCGGCCAGTAGCACCGTGCCCATACTGGCCGTCACTCCCACGGCGTAGGTCGCCACTGGCGGCTGTATCTGCTGGATGGTATCATAGATCGCCAACCCGTGATAGACCACGCCGCCGGGGCAGTTGATGTACATCGAGATCGGTTTTTCTGCGTCCTCACCCGCCAGGTACAACAACTGGGCCACTATCAAATTGGCGATCTGATCGGTGATGGGCGTGCCCACAAAGATGATACGCTGCTTGAGCAACAGCGAGTAGATGTCGTAGGCGCGCTCGCCGCGCCCCGTTGTCTCGATCACCATCGGAATTAACGACGTAGGCAAAATCATTCTCATTCCCCTTTGCTCTCTTCTTCTTCACTCTGCTCTTCGAGAGAATCCGGCTGCGGAGCTTTTCCCCTGGCGATGGCGACCAACCGCTCCACAGCCTTTGTTGCCAGCAGGCGGTTGACGACAGCCCCGCGGCCCTTGCCCGCAGAGAGAGAGGAGCGAACAGCTTCGGCCCGATCGCCCCACGAGGCGCTGACCTCTTCGATGTGCGTCTCAATTTCCTCTTCGTCTACCTCAATCCCTTCCAGCGCCACGACCTCACCCAGCACCAGCGAGTTCCTTAGCCGGGATTGGGCAACGGGTTCAAAATCCTCCCGCAGGTCATCCTCGCTCCTGCCCACCAGACGCAAATAGTCTCTCAGCGCGAGCTGAGTCCGGCGCTTGATGTTTCGCTCAAAATCCTCAATCATCTCGTCCAGCATCTCTTCGAGCACGATCGGCGGATATTCGACCCGGGCCTGTTCCACGATGTCGCTCACTACCTGTTCCATGTATTCCTCGTCCGCCTCCTGCTGCGCCTGCTCTCGTAGTTGCTCCTTGACCGATCTCTCTAACTCTCTGAGAGAGTCAAAATTACCGACGGTGCGTGCCAGGTCATCGTCCAGGCCCGGGAGGGTGCTATCGTATACCTCTGCCACCGCGACGAAGAACTCTGCTTCCTGGCCCCGCAGTTCCTCCTGGGGAAAATCGTCCGGCAGGGTCAGCGTGAAGACACGCTCATCGCCGGCCTCCATCCCCACGATGGCCTCTGCTAATCCTGGCACTGGGCTGGTGTTTTCGGCGTCCAGCAGCAGGCGCTCGTCCGCCAGGGTCATGAACTCTACGCCGTCCGCCCGCCCCTCCACTTCGACCAAGACCGCATCCCCCAGCGCGGCTGGACGCTCGACCAGTTCGAGGATGGCATTATTTTCTCGGATCTCTTGGAGCGTTTGCTGCACCTCTTTTTTATAGACTCTGACCTTGCGCGGCTTGAGGCGGTAGTCGCGGTAGTCGCCCAGATCCACTATCGGGTACAGGGGGATGGTGAACTCAAAAGTTACAGGGTCCAGTGTGACGCCCTCCAACGCGGCAGGAGCATAGGGTTGGATCTCTTCTTGTTCCAATGCCTCGCGGTAGACTTTTTCCACCATCTCGTCGGCGGCTTCCTGGCGCACAGTGTCCTCGCCGTAGCGCTGCACGACCAGCTTGTACGGGGCCTTTCCCTTGCGGAAACCTGGAAAGTTCACCTGTTTGGCGATCTTGCGCGCGGCGCGCCGCATGGCCCGTTGGGTCTGTTCCTCGTCCAGCTCGATGGTTAGGCGTAGTTGGCAATTCTCTAACGGTTCGGTAGCGATTTTCAAGTTCGTGTGCCTCCGGTGTTTACTTGTTCTGCCGTTGCGTCAGATGGGGAAGGCGGGATTTGAACCCGCACGGGTTGCCCCACGTGATCCTAAGTCACGCTCGTCTGCCAGTTCCG
>CAYMWP010000100.1:0-17942 GCA_964393895.1 uncultured Anaerolineales bacterium
CGCCTACGCCGGCTTGCCGACCGGGGAGCGGGGGCAGAACCTGGCGCGGGCCATCGCCTGCTACGAGCAGGCGCTGCGCTTTTGGACCCCGGAGAGCGCGCCCCTCGATTACGCCATGACCCAAAACAACCTGGGCACCGCCTACGCCGGCTTGCCGACCGGGGAGCGGGGGCAGAACCTGGCGCGGGCCATCGCCTGCTACGAGCAGGCGCTGCGCTTTCGGACGGCGGAGAGCGCGCCCCTCGATTACGCCATGACCCAAAACAACCTGGGCGCCGCCTACCAGAACTTGCCGACCGGGGAGCGGGGGCGGAACCTGGCGCGCGCCATCGCCTGCTACGAGCAGGCGCTTGGTATTGAGCATCTTGCCCCCTGGTCACGGACGCGCTACCTGCGCAACCTGGGCGACGCCTATAGTGATTTGGAAGAGTATGGAGCGGCCATTGAGGCTTACCGGCAGGCCATTGACCTGAAACCTGATGACCTCTGGCTGTTCAGCGCCCTCGGCAATGCTCACTCCCGTCAGAAGCAGCACGAACAGGCCATTGGAGCATACACTGACGCCCTTGCTTTTGCTGTTGACGACGAGAGCAAGGCGCTGCTCTGCCGCAACCGCGCCAGCAGCCTGATACACCTCGACCGGCTGGACGAAGCGGAACAGGACTGCGGGCAGGCGCGCGCCCTGGCCCCTGACCATCCCTACACCCGCGCCCGCCTGGGCCAGCTCAGTTTCGCCCGCCAGGATTACCCCGCCGCTATCGAGCACTACACCGCCGCCCTCGAGCGCCAGGAGGAGCCGGATTTCTACTTTGACCGCGGCCTGGCCCGCCTGGCCCTGGGCCAGCCAGAGCCGGCCCGCGCCGATTACCAGGCCGCCCTCCCGCTGGCGGATGCCGCCACCACCGCCGATGCGCTGGAGGAGCTGGAGGAATTCGCCGCCGCGCACCCAGACACCCCCGGCCTGGACGCCGTCCGCGCTCTGTTCCCCTCCTCGTAGCCGCGATCTCCAAATCGCGCCTATTGTGCCGCGCACGCGATTGGAAATCGCGGCTACGGGCCTATTTTCGGAGCAGCAGAACCCCGCAGCATCCCGAGAGGTGCCCGGCACTTGATTGCCCTCGAAAATGGCTCTTGCGATGGCAACCAGATGCCATTCTCGTCGAAAGCGGTACACACAAGTGCCGGGCAGCTAAGCAATCACAAAATTTCTCCATTTGTGGCTTTACCTTTGTGTTCTTGGTGTCCTTTGTGGGTAATTACTCAGGTCAAGACCTCCGAGGTCTGCGACATACATTCTGCCCACTGCAAATGTCGAAAAAGGTCAGAATTTCCCGCCTGAACGAGTTTTGTAAGACCTCGGAGGTCTGAGCGCGTGTCAGGCTGAGTAGTTACCTTTGTGGTAAATAAACATCCCCCCAACCAGATAGCTTGACGAGTTCCCCGCTTCCCTGTAGAATACGCGCCTATGGAAAGAACCCCGCTCATCACCCTCACGACCGACTTTGGGGCCAGCGATGGCTACGTGGGGAGCATGAAGGGCGTCATTCTCACCATCGCTCCCACCGCCCGCCTGGTGGACATCACCCACCACATCGCTCCGCAGAACGTCCGCCAGGCCGCCTATGTGCTTCACACTGCCTATCCCTTCTTCCCGCCGCACACCGTTCACCTGGTCGTGGTGGATCCCGGCGTGGGGAGCGCACGGCGACCCATCGCCCTGCGCACGCCAGCGGGCGCGTTCGTCGGGCCGGATAACGGCCTCTTTAGCTATGTGATGGCCCGCCAGCCGGTCGAGGCGCTGGTGGAACTGACCGACCCGCGCTACCGGCGGCCTCAGGTCAGCCACACCTTTCATGGACGCGACCTCTTCGCTCCCGCCGCCGCGCACCTGGCGGCCGGCGTCCCCATCACGGCCCTCGGCCCGCCCGTGCACGACCCGGTCACCCTTCCGCCCCCGCGCCTCGAGATCGGCGGCGAAACCATCAACGGTGAGGTACTGTACACCGATCACTTTGGCAACGTCGTGACCAGCATCGGACGGCTGACTTGGAGCGATGGGGAACTCGTGCTTGAACCGGCTTTTCAAGAGGCCGGGGGTAGAAAGCAGGAGACAGGAGGCGGGAGGCGAGCGCGGTTCCAGGCCCAAGATGTGACGGTCTTTGCGGGCGGGCAAGAGATCGGCGACGTGCGGCGCACCTACGCCGAGGTCGAGCCGGGCAAAACGCTGACACTGGTGGGCAGCGAGGGATACCTAGAGATCGCGGTGCGTGAGGGCAGCGCTGCCCGCCGACTGGGGCTGCGCCCTGGCGACACAGTGACGGTGCAAACTCGATGAGCATTTGGGTACAGTTGTGGTTCGCCATCCTCGCCATCGCCGACCGGCTGCTGGGCACCCGCCTGGCCGAGCGGGAGCTGGCGCGCTTGCAGCGCCGCATCGCGGATCACGAGGCCCAAGCCAACGCCATCCGAGCACAGATGGAAAAGCTGAATTGCCTGCTCCACACCTCCCAGGTAGAGTTTTGCGTTCTATACCTGCGCCAACGCCGCCTCCTGCGCCCAGAGGCGTGGCTGTGTTTCACCCCGACCGAAAGCGCCGACGAAGAAAAAGTCCTGGACACACTCATCAGCCGACTGGTGAAACACGGACTGGCAAGCGTGCGCACTGAAGCGCTGGGAGAACAGACCTATACCTATCACCTGTGCCCCAACTGGGCAGCGATAACGGCCCTGCTCGCCTCTCAAAAGGAATATCTCGATGGCGTGACGCTCTCCTGGTTGGAAGAGATACAGAACAAACAAACGGAGTAAACGAACAATGGACAAATTCATCATCGAGGGTGGTCATCCGATTTCCGGAACAGTGACACCCAGCGGGAACAAGAACGGAGCTCTGCCGCTGCTGGCCGCCTGCCTGTTGACCGACGAACCTGTCACGCTGCACAACTTGCCGGCCATCGGCGACGTGGAAACGATGGGCGAACTGCTCACCGACGTCGGCGTCACGGTCGAAAAACTCGACCCACATACCTGGCGACTGCAAGCCCGCGAGGTCCGCACATCCGAGCTAGACTCTAGCCTCTTTGGACATATCCGTGGCTCGATCACGCTGGCCGGGCCGATGCTGGCCCGGACGGGCGCAGTGCACCTACCCAGGCCGGGCGGGGACGTGATCGGACGGCGGCGGCTGGACACCCACTTCCTGGCATTGCAAGCGCTCGGCGCAGACGTGGACATAGACGGCGCCTTTTCCCTGCACGGCAAACAACTGCGCGGGGCCGACGTTCTGCTGGACGAAGCCAGCGTCACCGCCACCGAAAACGCAATCATGGCAGCAGTGCTCGCCAACGGCACAACCATCGTCCGCAACGCGGCCTGCGAGCCTCACGTACAGGACTTGTGCCACATGCTGAGCGGAATGGGCGCGCAGATCGAGGGTATCGGCTCCAACACCCTCACCATTCACGGCGTGGACCGCATGAGCGGCGGCGAGCACACCATCGGCCCCGACTATATGGAGGTGGGCAGCTACATCGCTCTGGCGGCGATTACGGGCGGCGAACTGCTCATCGAGAACGGCGACCCCCAACACCTGCGGATGGTGCGTCTGATTTTCGAGCGGCTGGGCGTGCGGTTCGAGAGCCGGGGTTCAGATATCTTTGTGCCCGCCGACCAATCCCTCACCATCGTCCCGGACGCCGGAGGCGCCATCCCCACCATCTACGACGCTCCCTGGCCGGGCTTTCCCGCCGACTTGATGAGCGTCGCCATCGTCCTGGCCTCCCAGTCCAGCGGGACGATCTTGTTCCACGAAAAAATGTTCGAAAGCCGCCTCTACTTTGTGGACAAGCTGATCTGGATGGGAGCGCGCATCATCCTCTGCGACCCCCACCGCTGCGTCGTGCAAGGCCCATCGCCTCTGCACGGCGACGAGGTGGAAAGCCCCGACATACGCGCCGGTATGGCGCTCCTCAGCGCCGCCCTCTGCGCCGAGGGGCAAAGCGTCATCCGCAACATCCGCCAGATTGACCGGGGCTACGAACGGATAGAGGAAAAACTATGCCGCCTGGGGGCCAGAATCGAGCGCATTTACGCATAAAGACCCTAAAGGTTTTCAGAAAACCTTTAGGGTCTCGCTTCCCCCTACGGCACGATGTAGGTATCCACTACCTCTCCCGCTGCATCGCGCAGGGTGAGCAATTCTCCCTCGTCCCAGGCCGGGTTCACTCGTCCCCAATACAGGTCGCGGGGCGTCGAGCCACCCGCGGCCGAGTGCACGCGCACCTCGGCATCGGCAAAGAGGGTCAGCGACGGAAAAGTAAAAGCATTCCCCTCCGCGTCGGCGAGCGTCCACCCCTCCAGGCTTACCACCCCACCCCGGTTGCGCACGATCACCGCCTCGGCCGCCACGTCGCCGGAGCCTAGCACCTGGCCGATCTCGACCAGCGGAGGGCCGGAGGGCGTGATACTGGGCAGCAAAGTGGGGAGCGGCGTCGCCGCAGGGGATGGCTCAGGCGATACTTCCGTAGGAGAGACCACCGTCGGCGCGTGAACATCGCCAACCGGGATGATGAGCGTCTGGCCGACGGCGAGCAAGTCGGGATCGGCGAGGTCATTGGCGGCGATCAGATCATCCACAGAGACCCCGTGAGCCTGGGCGATAGCGCCCAACGTGTCCCCTTGCTGGACGGTATACAGCAGTGGAGCGCGGGCAGTGGGAGAGACGACCGGCAGCGCAGTCGGAGTGTGCGTCGCCTCCACGACGGCTATGGACAGCCGAGTTGGAGTAGGGGAAGACAGGGATTGAGCGCGCTCCCGGACAAAGGAGATAGTCAACGTCACCGCCGCTAAAACGATGGCACCGATCACGATAAAAATGGCCCAGGTACGTGTGCTCATACTTTGCCCTCCGCGCTCATTAGAACACCGCTATTCTATCACAGTTCGTCACAAAGTCGAAACGAGCGATGTTGTAGCCTTTCTGCATCATGGGCAGGTACTTTACCACTTTAACATTTTACGTGGGGGGGAATGCGCGCATTTGACTTGTTACAATAGATGCGTATAATCAGCAGTTGGCAAACCACTCTTATTCTGAACATATGGCACAGGAGGAAAAGTATCGTGACCAAGAAATGGGTATACGCATCACACTCGGCCAAAGAACACTTGACCGAGACGCTGGGCCACGAGCCGAGCCTGGAAGAAAGCAAGATCATCCTCGGCGGCAAGGGGGCGGGTCTGGCTACTATGACCAGCATGGGGCTGCCCGTGCCACCCGCTTTCACCATCACCACCGAGGCATGCGTCGAATATATAAAGACAAGAGAATTCCCGGCCGGGATGTGGGAGCAGACATTGCAGGTGCTCGAGGAAATCGAAGAGCTGACGGGCAAACGCTTCGGCGACCAGGAGAATCCGCTTCTCGTCTCCGTCCGCTCCGGCGCACGCCAGTCCATGCCCGGTATGATGGACACTGTTCTCAACCTGGGACTGAACGACGAAACCCGCGCCACGCTGGCCCGCCTGACCGAGAACGAATGGTTCTCCTACGACGCCCACCGCCGCTTCATCACCATGTTCTCCGACATCGTGATGAAATACCCCCGCGAGCACTTTGAGGAAAAGCTGGAAGAGCTGAAAAAGAAAGAAGGGGTACGCGCCGACTCCGAGGTGAGCCTGGAAGGTCTCAAGAGCCTGGTGGACGAGTACAAAGCGATGTACAAGGAACACCTGGGCGCCGATTTCCCCACCGACCCCTACGAGCAACTCCGTCTCTCCATCAAGGCGGTTTTCGACTCGTGGAACGGCGCGCGGGCCATCGCCTACCGGAATCACGAGGGCATTCCCCACGACTGGGGCACCGCCGTCAACGTCCAGACTATGGTCTTTGGCAACATGGGGGATGATTCGGCGACCGGCGTCGCCTTTAGCCGCAGCCCGTCCAGCGGCGAACACGAGTACCTTTACGGCGAGTTCCTGATCAATGCGCAGGGAGAGGACGTCGTCGCCGGCATCCGCACGCCTCAGCAGATAACGCGGGCCGGCTCACGGGATTGGGCAAAGGCTCAAGGCATCCCCGAAGAAAAACGAGCCAGTCAGTACCCCAGCCTGGAAGAGGCGCTGCCAGAGATGTACCGGGAATTCTTGGACATCACGGCCAAGCTGGAAGCTCACTACCGGGATATGCAGGATATGGAGTTCACCATTGAGCGGGGCAAGCTGTGGATGCTCCAGACGCGCACCGGCAAGCGCACGGCCTCCTCTCACGTCAAAGTCGCCGTGGACATGGTCAAAGAAGGAATGATCAGCAAGGAAGAAGCAATCATGCGCGTCGAGCCGGAACACGTGGACCTGCTCTTGCGCCCCAGCTTTGATCCCAAGGCGGAAAGAAAGTTGATCGCCAAGGGGTTGAACGCCTCCCCGGGCGCGGCCTCCGGCGTCGCCGCCTTTGACGCCCAGCGAGCCAAGTCACTGACCGAGGAAGGCAAGAGCGTCATTCTCGTCCGCCCCGAGACCAACCCCGACGACGTGCCCGGTATGCTGGCCTCCAAGGGCGTGCTGACCCAGAAGGGTGGCGCGACTTCTCACGCCGCCGTAGTCGCCCGGGGCAACAACCTGCCGTGCGTGGCTGGCTGCGAAGATATCTCGGTGGACGTGGTCCGCGGCCAGTTCACCGTCGGTGACATTGTGATCCGGGAAGGGGATCTGATCTCGATTGACGGTTTCACCGGCGAGGTATACGAAGGCGCCGTGCAGATGATCGAAGCGAAATACGAGGAGCAAACCGACCTGATCACGCTGCTGGGTTGGGCCGACGAGATCCGCACGCTGGGCGTGCGCACCAACGCCGACCTTCCCCAGGACGCCCGGCGCGCCGTCGCCTTTGGCGCGGAGGGGATCGGACTCTGCCGCACCGAGCACATGTTCTTCGACGAGCGCGCTCGCGACGCGGTCGTGCGCATGATCATGGCCGGGGACGATCAGGAGAAACGTCAGGCCGCGCTGGACGCAATGCTCCCGTTCCAGGAACAGGACTTTGAGGGCGTCTTTGAGGCCATGGACGGCAAACCGGTCATCATGCGGTTGATTGACCCACCGATGCACGAATTCCTCCCCTCCCGCGAGGAACTGATCGAGGAAGTCGCCCAGCTAAAGTGCACCGCTCCCGACTCGCCCGCACTGGCCGAGAAGGAAAAGATGCTCGAGCTGGTCACGTCCCATTGGGAGGTCAACCCGATGATGGGACTGCGCGGCTGCCGCGCCGGGATCATGTACCAGGGCCTCACCGAGATGCAGACCCGCGCCTACTTTCAGGCCGCCTGTCGCTGCGCCAAGCGGGGCGTCGAGGTCATCCCAGAGGTAATGATCCCACTGGTCGGACACGTCAACGAGCTAAAGATGGAACGAGAGAAACTAGAGACAGTGGCCCGCCAGGTGATGGAAGAAGAAGGCATCGAGGTCGAGTACATGTTCGGCACCATGATCGAGGTGCCACGCGCCGCCCTCACCGCCGGCGAGATCGCCGAGTACGCCCAGTTCTTCTCCTTCGGCACCAACGACCTGACTCAGATGACGTTCGGTTACAGCCGCGACGACGCCGAGGGCAAGTTCCTGCTGAAATACGTCGAGGGCTTTGATACCGGCGAGAAAGACGCGGACGGCAACCCCATCTTGACCCCGGTACTGGAAGCCAACCCCTTCCAGACGCTGGATCAGACCGGCGTGGGCCGGTTGGTGCAAATGTGCGTCGAAGAAGGCAAAGCCGCCAAGCCTGAGCTAGAGATCGGTATCTGCGGCGAGCACGGCGGCGATCCGGCCTCGATTGACTTTTGCCACCGCATCGGGCTGGATTACGTGAGCTGCTCTCCCTACCGGGTGCCGGTGGCCCGGCTATCAGCGGCCCAGGCGACGCTCCGACACGGCAAGTGACCTTGCGTCATAGGCCGCGTGTGGCAGGCGACACCGCTCGCCTGCCACTTTTTTGTCCCCCCACCCCACTTGCCTATATGCCAGAGATGAGTACAATAACTAGGGTGGCGAGCAATGAGTGTCATTGAACAGGTCAAGGAGCGCCTCGACCTCGTCGAGGTAATCTCATCGTACATCCCGTTGAAGAAGTCGGGGCGGAACTATAAGGCCCTGTGCCCTTTCCATTCCGAAAAGACCCCCTCCTTCGTCGTATTTCCGGAAAGCCAACACTGGCACTGTTTTGGAGCCTGTAGCGAGGGAGGCGACATCTTTTCCTTCGTGATGAAGCAGGAAGGCTGGGATTTCCGCACCGCCCTGAAGGAATTGGCGCAGCGGGCGGGCGTCGAACTGCGCCCCCGTACCCCGGAGCAGGTCGAGGCGGAGGAGAAAGCCGACCGTCTGCGCGCGTTGCTGGCGAAGGCGGCCCAGTATTACAATCATCTCCTGCTCCACGCTCCGGAGGCCGAGGCGGCGCGAGCCTACGTCGCCGGGCGCGGACTGGGCGCCGAGACGGTCGAGAGCTTTCTGTTGGGATACAGCCTGCCGGGCTGGGACCGAACGAGGGATTATCTGACCGAGCAAGAATACACGGTCGAGGAATTGCTCCAGGCCGGACTATTAGTGGAGCGGGATAGCGGCGGCACGTACGATCGCTTCCGCGAGCGATTGATGATCCCCATCCGCGACGCGCAAGGGCGCGTGATCGGTTTTGGCGCGCGGACGCTCGATCCGGAGGGAGTGCCCAAGTACCTCAACTCCCCTCAGACGCCGCTCTTCGACAAGAGCCGCACGCTCTTCGGGCTGGACCTGGCCCGCAAGGCGATCCGGCGCGAGGATCAGGTCGTCATCGTGGAAGGGTACATGGACGTGATGCAGGCCCAGCAGGCCGGGTTCGCCAACGTGGTGGCCCAGATGGGCACCGCGCTGACAGAGGCCCAACTACGACAACTCGAACGTTACACCAAGCGGCTTGTGCTGGCGCTCGACCCCGACGCAGCGGGCGTACAGGCGACTTTGCGCGGCGTCCAAGTAGCCAGGGAAGCGCTGGAACAAGAGTGGGAACCGGTCTTTAACCCTCGGGGGTTGGTGGGGTACGAGGGGCGGCTGGGGGCGGAAATCCGCGTCCTACGCCTCCCGCGCGGCCAGGACCCGGACGACTTGCTGCGCCAGGACCCACAGCGATGGAGCGTGTTGGTCGCACAAGCGGTCCCCGTGGTTGATTTTTACCTCCAGATTCTAATGGAGGGGCTCGACCCGGAGGACACCAAGGCCAAGGCCAACATAGTGGATACGTTACTGCCGGTGCTGCGGGCAGTGGCGAACCCGGTCGAGCGGGAGGATTACGCCCAAAAGATAGCGAGAGCGTTGCGCATAGATGCACGTGCCGTGCTGTCTCGACTGCGAGGCGGCGCGCACCAGCGAGCGCGGCCTCGACCTGGCATCCCAGACAAGACGCGGGATCAGGCCCCCAAGTCAGACGTGGAAAGCTACTGTCTGTCGGCGCTATTGCAGCGGCCCACCCTACTCTCACAAATCAGCGCCGAGCTCGCAGAGAACCACCTAGAGCCTCTGCGCAGGCAGGATTTCCAGAACACAGTCAATCGGGCTATATTCGAGACGTGGGCGACACTCCTGGAAAACGGGCGTCCCAACCCCATCGAGGAACTGCACGCCCAACTACCCGCCGACCTGCACGCGCGCCTGGAGAAACTGCTCACACCGGAACAGAGCGACCTCGCCGACGAACAAGTGATACGCCACGTCACGCGGGCGCTATTGCAACTGAGAGAACGCCAACTTAAACAGTTGGTCCAAGAACTGAGATTCCTGAGGGCCGAATCGCAAGAGATGGGAAATGTGCGGGCCGAGCAATACGACCAGACTCAACTAGCGTACACCAAAAAACTACTGCAGACGCAAAAGATGCTGGCGCAAAGATAAAATCGGCCAGTGATGACACGTGCGGCGCGAAATATGAACCGCAGACACGGAATCCAATCACCCATGAGCGGTAACAAAGAACTCGAACCCAATACTGACACAGCACGTGAATCGGAGGAAACTCAAGTAACCTCCGGGGGCGACTTGCCGTACAATTTGAGCGAAAAGCTCCTGGATCAGGGCGAGGATGCCGCCACGATCTTGGACGATGTAGACGAGCCATCTCTCGATGAGTTGGAAGAAATCAAAGAGAAAAAACTGGCAGACGATACGCAAACCCTGTTAAACGCGACGAACGACCCGGTGCGCATGTACTTGCACGAGATCGGACGTGTACCACTCCTGGAGCAACATCAAGAGATCTGGCTCTCCACCCAGCAAGAAGCAGTCGTTTACCTCCGAAATCTGCAGGCACATCTGGGCGGGCAAGACGGAAAACCGGCGACAGGACAAGATACCCTGAAAGCCCTTTTGAGCTCACTGCGCAAGAATTGGTCGGCCGTGCTCAAAAACTGCGACCTCCTGAACCTGCCCTCGCCCGACCTGGCCGCGCTAGCGGAAGAGTCCCGAACAATCCGCCACGCCCTTTTGCCTCAAATTTCGTCCCACCTCTACAGCTTTTTGGAACAGGTAGATACAGAGTCAACAGACAGCATCTCGACAGTGCTCGCCAGCAACTTGTTCGAGACCCTGCTCCTGCTCTACCTGATGCCCGATTCTATGCTGGATCTCGTCCGCACAGAATGGAACAACCGACAAAAGTTTCCTTCGTGGTACAAGACCAAGCGCAGTATGCCGGGAGAAGACGAAATTGTAGCGACCTGGGCGGGTATAGAGGAGCACGCGCAGGACGCCAAGCAACTCCTGACCCAAGCCAACCTGCGTTTGGTAGTCAACGTCGCCAAGCACTATATAGGCCGTGGCATCTCATTCCTGGATCTGATCCAAGAAGGAAACATCGGGCTACTGCGGGCAACCCAGAAATTCGACCACACCAAGGGATTCAAATTCTCGACCTATGCCACCTGGTGGATCAGGCAGGCCATCAGCCGGGCCATCGCGGATCAAGCCCGCACCATTCGCATCCCTGTCCACATGGTGGATACGATCAACCGGCTGCTGCGCCTCCAGCGCCAGATGGTGCAAGAGTTGGGGCGCAATCCCACGATGGAAGAACTGGCGCTGCAATCAGACATGATGGACCCGGAAATAAAGAGGGCCATCTTACAGGTACAGAACGCCGGAGAGCCGCTGCCGTCTTCGCTGGAGCATCAACTGCGCCGTACCGCTGCCAAAACACGGCGCATTATGCGCATTTCACAGGAACCGATGTCGTTGGAGACACCGGTGGGGTCGGAAGACAGCGGTATGTTGAGCGATTTTATCGAGGACGACACCGCCCCAGGGCCGGCCGACGCGACCTCCCGCCAGTTGCTCAAGGAACAACTGCACTCTATCCTCGATTCGCTCAACGAGCGGGAGCGCGCAGTGCTGGAAATGCGCTTTGGGCTGAAGGATGGGGAGAGCCACACGTTAGAAGAAGTGGGGCAAGCCTTTGGCGTGACGCGCGAGCGCGTGCGCCAGATCGAATCAAAGGCGCTCCGCAAATTGCGCCACCCCGGTCGCAGCCGCAAGCTGCGCGATTTCCTCGGATAATCGTAGCCCCTCAGCCGCTCAGCCCGAATCGTCAAATCCAGGCCAGGGGCGCTGCAATTTCCAACCAGTAGTCACGGATAATCAACCCCAGGAGTAACTACTCAGCCTAACACCAATTCAGACCTCCGAGGTCTTGATTGAGCTGTTTCAAGTGTGAAACACCAACCATTTTCGGCAGCAACGGTGGGTGAAAGGCTGTCCAAGACCTCGGAGGTCTAGCGCCTGAGTAGTTACCCCCAGGACATCATAGTCTCGCTGAGCAGGTTGTACGATGGTCCAGAACATGGAACAAATCCCCAAAGTATTGGAACTTTACTTGCAGATCTCCCAGTACCCGATCCTGGGCCACCAAATCCGCGAGCGAATGCGCCAGGAGCTCTACGCCCGTGGCGTCATCACTGTGGAGCAATTCGAGCGAGAAGTGAAAGACAAAGCCGTACTCTCCCAGCAGCGAGAGGGAATTTCCGACCCCTACAGCCAAGAATCGGCGGAGGTGTGGCAGGAGCGATTGACACAGATCCGAGATCACCTGACCGACTTTTACTTTGCCTACAATCTGCCTTTCGCAGTTTTCGAAGAGATCATGCGAGACATCCTGGCCAGACGCACGCCGGGCCGGGAAAACGCTCTCACCTTCAACCCGGAACTGGCTCCTCGACCCTTCCTGATCGCTCAGGCAAAGGAATATGCAGCCCTGCCTGACGAGCAGCAGCAGCGGGTCAAACATCACCTGAAAGAGATCACCGTCGTGCTGATCAAGAGAATGATCAGCGACCAAATGGACTTTGTCAGACTGGCCAAAAAGTTCCTCAAACCCCGCGATTTTGAGTTGATATACGAGCGCCGCATCGGCACGGGCAAGATCGGCGGCAAGGCAGCGGGGATGATGCTGGCCAGGGAAATTCTCCATCACAATGACCCGTCCGATGGGATAAACCTGCACAAGCGCGTCACAATCCCCGAATCATACTTTATAGGCGCTAACGTTTTCTACGACTTTCACGCCGTCAACGGCCTGGAGGACTTTATCAACCAAAAATACAAGACCCAGGAAGAGATTGAGGCCGATTACCCCCACATCCAGGAAGTCTACGCCAATGGCCGGTTTCCTCAAGAGATACTGAGCCGGCTGCGGGCGCTGCTGACCAATGTGGGGAAAAATCCCCTCATCGTGCGCTCCTCCAGTTTGCTGGAGGACAACTTTGGATTCTCTTTCGCCGGCAAATACGATAGCTTTTTCTGCCCCAATCAGTCCACGCCGGAGGAGAACCTGACGGCGCTGACCAACGCCATCAGTCAAGTGTATGCCAGCGTCCTGAGCCCAGACGCGCTGCTATACCGCCAGACAATGGGTCTCGTGGACTATGACGAACGTATGGCGATCCTGATCCAAAAAGTGCAAGGACACCGCTACCACGACTATTTCCTGCCCACACTGGCGGGCGTCGGATTCAGCCACAACCCATTCCGCTGGAACCGTAAAATCATCCCGGAGGATGGCCTGCTGCGAATGGTATGGGGATTGGGCACCCGCGCCGTGGATCGGGTAGGCAACGACTATCCGCGCATGGTGCCGCTCAGCCACCCGCAATTGAGACCAGAAGTAGGGGCGGAGCAAATCCGCAAGTATTCTCAACGTTTCGTGGATTTGATAGACCTGCAGACCAACGAGTTCAAAACGTTACCCGTGGCGGACGTCCTACGCCCGGATCACCACAGCATCCGACTGTTGGCCTCGGTGGATCAAGGAGATTACTTGCAAGCCATATACGCCCCCGGCGCCCTGGGGCAGGAGCGCCTGGTCCTGACCTTTGACGAACTGCTAAAGAACCAACGCTTCGTCGAGCTAATGCGAACAGTTTTGCAGAAACTAGAGCGACACTACGATCGCCCGGTAGACGTCGAGTTCACGGTAGAGATCACAAAAGACCGCCCCCCCGACTTTGTCTTGCACCTGCTCCAATGCCGCCCCCTGAGCAGCCAGGAGTGGGGCGAAAGTATGCGCATCCCCACCGACGTGCCTACCGACGACATTCTCTTCCTATCACGGCGGCTGACGCCCAGTGGGCGGGTCGAACACATCCGCTACATCGTGTACGTGGATCCAGAGCAATACACCCACGTGCCCGACTATGAGACCCGCTTCGAGTTGGCGCGGGTGGTCGGCCGGCTCAACAAGCTACTGACAAACGAGCGCTTTATCCTGATGGGCCCGGGGCGTTGGGGCACGTCGAACGTCGAGCTGGGTCTAAAAGTCACCTACGCCGACATCTACAACGCTCGCGCCCTGGTCGAGATCGCCTTGTCCCGCGACGACGATACGCTGGAGGTCTCTTACGGCACTCACTTTTTCCAGGATCTAGTGGAGGCAAATATCTACCCCCTGCCCCTGTACCCAGACGCGCCCGACACGAGCTTTAACCATGCCTTCTTCGACGATGCACCCAACATCCTGGCAGAGCTGTCGCCGTCCGACGCACAGTATACACCATTCATCAAGGTGATAGACGTGCCTACCGTGACAGGGGGACGGTACCTGGAACTGGTGATGGATGGCGTGCAGGACGAGACGCTGGCCTACTTTTGGCACGAACACTCGATCGAATGACAGATGAACAAATGAGAGTGGGACAGGCGCGAACTTGACGGCAAGTCCCAAATCGGTTAAACTATGCTGCACGCAAACCGAATCGGTGAATCACACCAGCCTCAAAAGGGGCGGATAGAGGTTTTGGCGGCCAAACTGGGCCAAATCCGGCTAAAACCTCCAATCCAAATTCACTCGACTCAATTGCGCTCGGCATTGATATGAACTACCACCAAGCTAAAGCGAGGAGCCACCTTCCCCCACGATCGCCCTCTTGGCCCATTACCCTGCCGTTTCCCCGGTGGGCCTGCGAGGGCGATTACGAGAGTGGCGCGCCAACTATATGACCAAAACTCTACTCAACAAGGGCATTGCCCTGACCAAAGCTGGAAAAAGTAAAGAGGCCAGAAACATCCTGGGACAGGTCGTGAAAGAGGACCCGCAGTCAGTCCCAGGCTGGCTCTGGTTGGCGGGTGTGGTCGAAACACAAAAGCAGCGCCAGTATTGCCTCGAAAAAGTCCTGCGACTCGATCCGCAGAACAAGGCGGTCAGGCAGGCCCTGCGGCAGGGAGCCAAGATCACCGGTAAGGAAAATTTCAACGAGACCGTCGCCAGTGTCTTTCGCAAATTCTACTTGGCCGGCCAAAGCTCCGATAAAGCCTTAGCAGAACAGCCCCTGCTCTTGGGAATATGCCAAGAGATCTTTTCAACTGACCTGTCCGTTTTCGACCTATCGGCAGGAGACGCGAACGTCTACCTCGAAATGGGAATAGCCCTGGGCCTCAACCGGCCTATCGTCGCCACAGCTAGAGAGAAAACCCTCCTTCCCCCTATGCTGAGAGGACACAACGTCATCACCTATGCCGATTGCTCTGACCTGGAAACCCAACTCTTACGGCTTTGCGACCGGGGGTTCCCTCTCGCGACACGCCCCACTCCCGACTATTGCTACTTTTGTGATCGCTCCTGCGAAAGTATGGCAACCCCACCAGATGAGAACTCTTACTTGGTGCTCAATAGATCCAAGCTGCTGTGGCGAAATCTGATGCAGTCGCTCACACCCCCTCTCGCCAGCTATCACCTCTACCCAACTTATCTGACGGATAAAGGCTCCGGCCCGATACTATGCGAGGTGCGCAGCAAAGTGCTGGCGGCCCAGTTCGTGCTCGGCCACCTGGGAGCACTGTCTGACGAGAGCAGTTACCTCGCCCTAGGGATGGCTATCGGAAGCCGCGTTCCCTGGGTATTGCTGTCCAAAAAGGACGACGACGCCGCGCCTTCGATTTTGCGAGAGATTGATAAAATCGAATACGCGGCCCTAGCCGATATAGAACCCCTTCTGACGGATACCCTGGCGACTTTTCTCGGCCGAGTCAGAGCCAGCTCACCCGCCAAGGAAAGTGGAACTGCCTTGCTGTCCCTGCCCTTCTGGATGCAACTCGACGACTGGATAGACCACGTCGCGCGTCCAGAAGGGGAGCTCGAACGAGTTCAGGGGACGATTCAAATAGTACACTACAAGGGCCGCAAGCACGTAGCGAAACACGCCGTTACCGCCACAGGATTGGTATTTGGAAGAAGCGCCGACTGTGACGTGGTCGTCGAGAACCCCAGCGTATCATCCCGCCACTTCCAGATACTTGGAGGACGAACCGACAAGTACTTTGTCGAAGACCTGTTCAGCAAGAATGGCACATTTCTCAACGGAGATCGGCTAACTCCCGGCCAGAGGACGGCGATTACGATTGGCGATGCCATCAGGATACCAGGAGCGCGGTTCCTGGTTTGGGACGACCGCCCCTTACCCGACGATAAAGCTGCTCTCGAAATCGGCACCACCGGCATATTGCCGCCCATCCTACAGATCGAAATTCCAGATATACCACCGCCCACGTATCTGAACACCTGGAATCACCCGCTAGTCCTGACGGTGCTTTTGCCTGACGGTCGTAATCGCTCCCTGTTCGAGGTCCAAGCTTACTATCCACTGGGGAGAATCCTCTCAGAACTGATAAAGCTGCTCGACCTTCCCGATCAGGCATACTGCCTCAAGATCAAAGACGAGCCGTTGGACGAGGATGAAACCCCTCTGAGCATGGGAATCGAGAGAGGGGATGTCCTGATGATAACGCCTGATAACGCCAAAAAGTGAAATAAACACCCTCTTGCTCAACATTACCTCTGCTCCCAGCAATTCTCATTTTACCTGATTCGAGGCTTCAGCCGGTGCTTTTTGACGTTCCAAATCCGGCCAAGCCTCCAATCCACTTGCCTATGACACCGTAATGAGAATTGCTGCTCTGCTGCACTGTATGCTCCCCTGCATGCAACTTTATCACCTCGATTGCGTATTGAACGAGGAGGTGAATGAAAATGAAACTACTCGTTCGTTGGGTCATCACCAGCCTGGCACTCTTTGCAGCAGCCTGGCTCGTGCCGGGCATAGTCGTGGACGGGAGCGGCTGGGTCGTCTACGCTGCTATGGCCGTCATCCTGGGGTTGGTCAACGCCATCGTGCGGCCAATACTGAAATTCCTGACCTGCCCGCTCATCATCCTCACACTAGGGCTGTTTGTCTTGGTCATCAACGGCGTCACACTGTTGCTGGCCTCGACCATCGCCGTGAACTGGTTCCACGTCGGTTTCTACGTGACCGATTTCTGGTCCGCCTTCCTGGGCGCCCTCATCGTCAGCGTCATCACCGTCATTCTCTCGGCGCTGGTCAGGGAAGACGAGGATAAGTAGACGATATGAACGACAAATTACGGCGGCAAAATGGAATCGTCGCGGGCGTCTGCGGCGGGCTGGGCGCGTTCTTTGGTATCAGACCGTTCTGGTTCCGCCTGCTGTTTGCCATGCTACTGATACCGGGCGGACTGCCGGGCCTCGTGCCTTACCTGATCCTCTGGGTCATTATCCCGCGCAAGAGGTAACAGGACCTTTAGGGTTTTCTGAAACCCTAAAGGTCTCGGAGGGGGAAAAGTTACAGGCCAGAAACGGTATCGTAACGGATACGAAACCCACGACAGGATCATTTGGAGTATAATGACTGTGCTGGTAAGGTAGAGTTTTAGAACTTTACCTCCCCTTTCTTGGTTGTGCCTGGGGGTTGGCCATACCCGCCCTGGTCCGCTCCCAGGCACACCGCCTTTTTATCCTCCAGCTCCTGCATACCACCTCTTGCATCCTGCCCCTTTTCTGCTATCATTCCCCTGATGTCCGACCAACTCCAGGGAACCGTAGAGCGCGTCACTTACTACAGTGAAGAAAGCGGCTATTCCGTCATCCGCCTGAGCGTGGCGGGCCGGGCCGGTCTGGCGACTGTCGTCGGCAACCTGCCTGAGGTGCAACCTGGAGAAAGCTTGCGCCTGACAGGCGTCTGGACGACCCACCCACAATATGGTCGCCAGTTCAAGGCCGAGCAGTGCGAGCAGACCCTACCGGCCACCGTCGAGGGTATCAAGCGTTACCTGGGGTCAGGATTGGTAAAGGGGGTGGGGCCTGTCACTGCGGGTCGCATCGTCCAGCGCTTTGGAGCAGACACTCTGCGCGTGCTAGAGGAGGAGCCGCGCCGGCTGCGGGAGGCGTTGGGAGTAGGCCCCAAGCGGGCGGCCGCCATAGCCCGATCCTGGGAGGAACAGAAACAGATCCGCGAGGTGATGTTGTTCCTCCAGAGTCACGGCGTGACCACCGGGCTGGCCGTCAAAATCTACAAGGCCTATGGCGACGACGCGCTGCAAGTGGTGCAGGAGGATCCCTACCGGCTGGCCCGCGACATCTGGGGTGTGGG
>CAYMWP010000101.1:0-17666 GCA_964393895.1 uncultured Anaerolineales bacterium
CCCGCGGTGCGGGCCGGCGCAAAGCGGAACGAATTTATGCATCGCTGCACTAAGGGTTTCAGGAAACCCCCTTAGCCTGTTTTTCGCACTTTATGATAGCAAATGTTTGTAGTAAGCGCGGATGCAGACATCCGTCCGGAACGAAGTAGAGTGCCGTCGGGCGCCACTCCGCTACGCGCGGATACACGGTATCCGTCCGTGGCTGACTACGAACCCCGTCCACACGAGAAATCTCAAAGTGCGAAATATAGGCTTAGGGTCTGAGCTTGCCGATCATCGGCATGGCCAGCAGCAGGCTCAACAGCCACAGGCCCACCCAGACGCCGACCTGGTCGGCCCAGGCGCGCCAGGGGGCCTGGGGCTCCAGACTGGCCCGCCACGCGGTCTCGAGGCCGCTGAGGCTGACGTTCAGGGCGTCCTGCACACCGCTGGCGCAACTGGCGCCGTTGGCATAGGCCGACAGCAGGGCGCGTATCTTTTCCGCCCCGTATCGCTCGCGGATGAAACGCACCACGCTGCCACTCTGAGCATAGGCCAGGAACGTGGTGTGCGAATCGGGTGGGAAGGGTACGCACAGATACTCGAGCGCCAAAAGCTGCCCCGCCGTGCGCGCTTCTTCGAGCGTTACGCTGTATTCCGGCGTCGGTAGCCGCTCGTTGGCCACGGCCAGCCCCTCGTCCAGCCACTCTGGGACGTATCTGTATCCGGCCGGTGTCACGGACTGGTAGACCAGCAGGTGGGTGATTTCGTGGGGGATGTAGCGAGCCATACGCGAGGTATAGCCCTCCTCGTAAGGAACGGCAACGACGACGACGCCCAGTTCCGGATGAGCCTGACCGACAACCCACTCGCGCCCCGTGAGCAGCATCGCCGCGTCCAGGTTGTGCTGCGCATCGTAGATGTAGATGACGATGGATTCCGGCAGCGGGGCGTTCAATTCCGCATTGATCTCTTCCAGGCTGGCTCGAGCGACGTCGAGCGCGGCCTGGCCAAAGACCGGATCGCCGTGTCCTTCGACCCAGTTAACCGCGATCTTGTCGTCGCTTAACTGTTCCCAGCGGAAGCGGTTGTCCGTATACTCGCGCTGTCGAGGCTCGGTGGTCAACCGGTTGCCCGCGCTGTCCTCTATCTGCCACCAGAAGGTGACCATAGAAAACGGTGGTAGAGGAAAGAGCCGCACGTCGTGCTTGTAGCTGACGCTGACCTCGCGGCCTGGCTGCAAGTCCTCTATGCGCACAGACTTGGCCTGATCGTCTCCGGTCGCCCGAAAGAACAGGTAGACTTGGGTGATCTCGGCGTCGGAGGCGACCTGCAGCGTAAAGATGATTTGCTGGGCAAAGTTGTGCTCCGCCCGGTTCTCGATCACGGTGATGCCCTCGGCCGAGACGACGGGCGGGAGCAAGAGCAGGCCCAGCAGCAAAACGTAATGCGTGATGCGTAATGCTTGATGCGTGATACGTGGTGCGTGATGCGTCATTTCTCACCAACCGGCTTCTCCGGTCACTTTGGCGATCAAATCCGACCAGTCGCCGTGCAGGAACAACAGTTCGTCCAGGGCAGCTTGAGCGGCCGACCGGATGGCCTCGTCTCTTGCGCCACAGTAGTGTTCCAGCACCTGGAGCGCCCTGTCACCCCCGATCTGCCCCAAGGCCCACATAGCTGCCTCCTGTATCTCGGGGTCGGCGTCGTCGGCCAATTCTTCCAACTCGGGCACTGCTTCACTCAGTTGTATCTCGCCGCAGGCGCGGGCGGCCTCGTAGCGCAGTTCGGGGCTGGGGCTGCATAGCTCCTGCTGCACCTGGCGCGCCCAGCGAGCATCGGCGCTGCGTCCCATAGCAAAGACGGCGCTGATCTGCATTCTTTCATCCGGCGAGCCATAAGCCTCACGGATCAAGCTCGCCACGGTCTCACTGCCGACGTAGGCCAGCGACTCTAGCGCCCGGCGCTGCACCTCTGGGCATTCGTCTGTATCCTGGCAGGCGGCGAGCAGCGTCTCGTAGGCCGTGGTGAATGGATCGGGGCGGATCTTGCCCAACTCGCCCAGTAGAACAAAGCGGCCCAACGACGTGGCCGCGGCCTCCCGCACAGCGGCGACCTCGTCCTCCCGCAACAGGGTCGCCAGGAGCGGGACCAGGCGCACGTCTTGGTCCTCCCACAAGCCCTCGATCGCTGTCGCCCGCACGTCTCCGTCCTCGTCTTCCAACCCCAGGCGGAAGAGCGCGCCAAAGTCAACCTCGAAATCCGCCTCGGCCAATTCCATCAATCTAGCGACCAGCCGCCGCCGCAACTCGACGGGCCAGTTCGGCCACACCCCACGCACGCGCGCCACCGCCTCCACATCCAGAGCGGAGAGGCGATACAGCGATGCCTGGGGCGGCAGTTCGGCGCTCCCTCGTAATTGTTCGAGCAAGGTGTCTAATGCCTGTTCCATATCACTTTAGCCACGACCAGGGAATGACCGGGTTGACCAGGTCTTGCAACATCACAAAGGCTATCAAACTGACCAGGATCACCATGCCGACGAAATGAACCACGGCCTCGCGCTCCGGCGGGATGCGGCGACCGCGCAAAGCCTCGAGGAACACGAACAGGATGCGTCCGCCATCCAGGGCGGGAAGAGGGAGCAAGTTGGTCAGGCCCAGGGCCAGGCTGATGAGTGAGGCCGTCTGCAACACCGGGAAGGCCAGTCCCCACTCGATGCTCTGCTGCAAGCTGATGGTCAACACCTCGCTAATGCCTACCACGCTGGCCGGACGCGCCTCCTGGGGGGATATGTCGCCGCGGACGAGTTGGGACGGAACTTGCACGGTCATCACTACGGCGGTGACAATGTCCTGGAAGCCGGCGTTCAGCGCCTCGGGCAGGGAATAGCTCCGCAGTTTGCTCCGGTCAGGCCAGGGAGACATCCAGATGCCGAGGTATCCGTGACCTTCGGAGTCGCGGCCCGGCGTCGCCTCCAGGGCCAACGCTTCCTCCCCGCGCAGGACGCTCAACTCGATGGCCCGTCCGGGCGCCGCGCGGATGATGCGGCGCAAGTGCACCAGCCCTTCTTCGATAGATTCTCCACCTGCGGCCAGGACTATGTCGTTGGGTTGCAACCCGGCCTCCGCTGCGGCGCTTCCCGGCTCCACGTCGCTGATCTTGACCACCCACGCCTCTGGCGAGCCGGAGGCATAGGCGCCGACGATCAGCATGACGGCGACGACGATGTTGAGCACCGCGCCCGCCGCCAACACTGCCACGCGCCAGCGTTTGGGTTGAGCCGCCAGACTGCGCGGGTCGGAGGGGGCTTCCTCGCCCGTCATCCTCACGAACGCGCCCAGCGGAAGCCAGTTGAGGCTGTATATAGTGCCTGGCTCCAACTCGGTCACCTCGCCGCGCATGAGCACCTCCTCACCGACCAGCTCCCGCCTGAGCCTTAGGTCGTCCTCGAGGGGGTCGAGCACCTTCAGGCTGCTCAGGACGTAGTCGCCGTCCTCCTGTCTCCGAGTGATCCCTTCTACCCAGGCCCCTCTCTCCAACCCGGAAGGGCGGCGCCAACTTGCCGGCATGATCACGCGCGCGCTGCCAATTCTGAGGTGTCCCTTGCCGTACCACAGTTTCCACGCGCGGGGTGGGAAGCCAAAGCCGAACTCTTCGACCCGCACTCCCGCCAACTTGGCAAAGATATAGTGACCCAGTTCGTGAATCAGGATAAGAGGCCCCAGCACGACGATCAGCGTGCCGGCCAGCCAGAGCAGTATGCTAATCCAATCCATTGTCTCCTCTCATTCAGAAGCGGGCGTCCGCAACGCCCGCTTCGCTTTCCTCTAAGCTTGTATCTAGCAGGCAAGTCTCTTGCCGGCCATATTATACCCTCAGCGGGCTAATCTCGCAACATTTCTCACTCCAAATCTCTTCTCCTGCTTCCGGCAACGATGCACGCCGAAACCCGCTTTCAAACTTTTGTTTCTCGAGAAACGCTCAGGATACACGTCTTGATCTCGGTTTTGACCTCGCAGGCTCGGCCCGAAGTTGGTAGTGTCAGAGGTTACGCACGATATTGGCGACAAGTTGATGCACCTCTGCGAGCCAGGCAACAGGATCGTCTGCTGCCAGGCAAGATTGCCTTCCCGCTGTCAGGAAATCGTACAGTCCGTCGGGGTCAAAGTCAGTTGACCAGGCAGACAACAAGGTCTGGAACTGCTCCAACTTTAAGGGCACGACGATGATGCCTTTCCGCCTCGCATTGTACTGATACCAATCTACAGCACTTTCGCTAAGCGTTGGCGCAACGAACAATCCAAAGGTTTCTATCCCCACTCTCTCCTGAAATCGTTCGACGTGCCTCGTAACGGGCTCGCTCTCCGTAAAATACTGTCTGTCTCCCCCTGAGAGCGTTACTTCAACCGCTACTGCGTACTTGCCGCAGTAGATTATTTCGATGTCGGGTTGCCTTCCACCCGCGTGGGAGATAGGTAGCCATTCAAGGTCAAGCGAGAAATTTGGTTGAAGCTGACAATAACGGTTCAAGTACAAGAAGGCGCGCCAAGTATTCCACTCCATGAAAAGCGGCGGGTGTGAGACGCGGCGGTGTAGAATGTCGTCGTAGGATTGGAAAATCTCGTCTAATGTCCAATCCAAGCGCAGCCTCTGTAGCGTTAATGCGGTCACTTGCTCCTGTGCCCAACGGCATTGCTCATTGAGCGATACGGCAGGCATAACTGGCATTGGTATTTCCAAGGAACCGGATAGCTCCTCGAGATGACTCTGGAGCGTTGTCAGTCGGATGGCTAATTCACTAGGACGCTCCCACGGGAATTGCGGAATTGTTGAATCACCCAGATATTTGTAGAAAACATCAGGGTCGTCATAGTTGGGTTGCAGAGGCACGTCCAGTTCGTCTAGAATCCTCCGTGCATCCGTTACATTAGAAGCCACCAATTTACTACCTCGCTGAGTGAACAAGCCTGTATAGCGAAAATAGCGCATCGCTGCATCTGCGTAATCTCGGAGATTGCGCCGCTTTGTGTCCAGGAAATGCTCCAACTCTCTGCCTTGTTCAGCTAAGGTTTCTCGTATACCGATTCTTCCTTCTTCAATATCATCTGCGTAAACTCTGCGCAACTCGTTCAGATAGGTTTGGGTAACGAATTCCTTGCGCGGGCGCGCTCCTGAGATTGTGGAGAGGGCTTGGCGAAACCTGCTAATCTTTGGAATGGCTTGGGTGAAGGCAGATGGACTCGGGCATGGTAGCAAGAAGATGGCAATCTCGTCTTTTGTCACTCCATCTAGTTCCAATGCTACCCGCAGGGTTTCTCGAAACGGATGAACTCCAGCTGCTAAATGCACTTCATATCGCCAGCGCGTTCGTGGGTTGCCGCCGTGTTGCCAAGAGGGAAATTGCCATTTGAGCAACTGGCGGAGAAACAAGTCGTTCACGTGTTCGTTGCGAACGAGTTGCCAGCCCGCCGGTGTGACGTGAATAATCCTTGCTTCATCCACATAGACAAAGCCAAGCATCTGTGGTGCTCGCAATCGGTCGCGTGCGGCCAGAGTTGGGTAACGCTCCGAGATGTTCCCCCCAAAGAAATCGCTCTCGGCAAGTAGTTCTGCGAATTCTAGTTGGTGGACCAGTTGGTCACGTTTGTTCTTTTTCCGCCAACACTTTCCATCGAAGCGTGACAACAGTTCGAGCTCTTGACGCACCTTGGCAGGATTGCGGGGTGACGTAGTTACGAACCATGTTCTCGTAAGTGCACCTGGCATTTATGTCTCCTACCTAGAAAATAAACTTACATTGACCATTTTCGTCCTTGGTGGTGTGACAAGGAACATGTTTACTCCTCGGTAATTCCCGTTTTGAAGCCGCACCGCCGTAAAACAGGCGGTGCTGGCTAGTTTTTTCCTAGCATTGGCTCTTTCAGGCCGATGCACCTAAGCTAGCAGCTCGTCGGAGAGAACTTATTTTGCCGAAAAATACCCCACTCAAACGCAGTTTTTGGGCTGAATTGGGGCTTCACGCCCCACTTTTGCCTCGAAAACACGCAAGTTTAGGGACGACGCTTTTCACTCCGACAGCCTGCTAGAATTGCCAAAACGGGAATTGCTGATGTCTCCTCCTCACTCAAGCTTGTGGCTTTCTGAATACCAGAATGTTATGATGTACGATGTTAGGAACATACGCGTATGGGTAGCCATAGGGTCTGACAGGAGCACCTGTTTGATACCAGATTTTGATCCCTTTGAATTGAAACCCGAGTCTGCGAAATCGCTCTGCGATGTGAAAAGACGCAGGAATGAACTCGCCATTTTGATATGAATCCCTAATCATCACAATAGCGTATTGTTCTGGTTTGAGTAACCGAAAGAACCATTGCCCAATCTGCTCCATACGGTCATAGAATTCCTCAAATGTCGCCGAGTTGCGGAAATCCCGAGGGGACGACGAAAAGGACTCGAACGGACTCTTGCGATTGCTCCAACCATATTTCCCATCTACCAGTGTCTTCTTCAATGCAGGACTGTATGGCGGGTCGGTTATTATAGCATCAAATTTTCGTTCTTTTTGAACCAAGCGTGGCAGAACCTCGAGGCTATCGCCACAGATAACCTCTTGAGATTCAATTCCCTCCTGACGGCAAACTTCGAGGTAGATGTCCAACCATTCCTGCTCCAGTTCAACCCCGACAGCCTTGCGCTCACATAAACTTGCCCCAAGCAATGTCCCGCCCACGCCAGCAAAGGGATCAAGCACCGTTTGTCCGTGTTTGGTGAAAAACTCTATTATCTCTCTCATAAGCGCAGGAGGCTTATTGGCATAGTGTTTCCTGCGCAACTTGTGCCCGCACTCGGACGGATAGGATGTTCGCAGAACTGTCTTGGTGAAGAATAGCCATTCATTGCCTGCCAGGTCATTGAGTTTATTCTTGGGATGGTATTTGCCTTTCTTGGCTTGTCCCCTCGTATCCTGTGGGCGTTGAGCGTTTCCTTCTTCGGCGCTGAGGAGCAACGACAGCTGTTCTGCTTGCTCTGTTGCGACCAAATATCCAGCAGCCGATTCCACTAGTTTTCTTTTTGCATCTGCTGGCAGCGAGTAGAGTATCTCAGCCAATTGCTCTAACTGTTCTTCGTCCTGTTGCTTTACCATAATCTCCAATCTTTTCTACCTTTACTTTCCGCTAAAATTGTGGATACTCCCATATGTGGCTCAAAAGGCACAAAATCGGCTGTTTTTGCCACATATAGCGCCACCATATATGGGTGAAACTAGCGTTTTTTACCATAAACGGCCACATATGGCGGTAGGTTCCAAGTTAGCGGAAACTAAAGTCTACCTGGACTTGGCATTTTTGTTTGCCCCATATATACGGGTCTTTCGAATGTAGTGGGTAAGCGGTACATCAAAAAGACGTGAAACTGCCCCAGAAGGCAATTCCGACCAGAGTCCAGCTCTACATATTCATTTTCCAAGCTAGCTTTAGCCCGCCGAAGGCGGATCGGTTTGAAACCGTGTGCTTTAGCACATAGACATCTTTCAGCCGCCGAAGGCGGAACGGGCTTCAGCCCGTAAATCCCTCAGCTTCAGCTGAGGGTCGTTTAATGGCAAAGGTGGCGATTGATATGTTTGTACACTGGACACTTGTACTGTTCTCAGCCTAACAACAGACACAGACAAATACTGCCCGAGTTTTCGCCCAGGTTGGGCTTGCGCCAATCAAATTGTGCTGTGCATTGGTAGCGTGAGTAGATTATAACCCAACGGCGCGGCCCACACAAGCCCCAAGAAAAGCCAACGCTCTTTCCAGCACCTCGTGCGGCGTCAACCTGTCCGTGTTGACGTAGAGATCGGCGTGCCGGCGGGCGTGGCGCAGCCGGCGGGCCTGTTCCTCCCAGCGGGCCGGCCCGGCGTCGGTGGGGCGGCGTAGGCGGGCCGCCTCCCAGGAGACGTCCAGGTAGATGAGCGCATCGGGTTGGGTGATGATCTGCCACATAGCGGGCGCGTAGGAGTGTTCCTGCACTACCTCGCGCGCGTTGTACCCTAGCTCTCGCAGCGCGCGCACGAGCAGCGATTTGCCCGAGGCGCACGGCCCGACGATGGCGATCAGGGGGCGTCTATCTCGCTCGATCTCGTTCACCATAAAGGAACCGAGTTTCCCACGGGATTCCGAGGACGATCAGCGCCGTGTGACGATCACTTTCCTTCGAGTTCAGTGGCCTGGTTATTAGCAAAAACCCGGGTTTTGGCCTACCTGGACAACAGGCGCGACAGCCACGAGCGCGGGGGGGAATCGCCGCCCTTTTCCTGGGCAAGGCTGCCTTGCTCCCCGTTCACCTCGCGCAAGCGGGCCAGCGAATCTAGCGAGGCAAAGATGACCAGGCAGTCGCCGGCGCAAAGCGTGACGTCGGGGGCCGGGTGAGGGTCGAGGATGTCCGCTCTCTTGCGCAAGGCGACCGTCAGGTTGAACTCTCTCTCCACCTGGGCAATGGTGTGTCCCTCCAGCGGTGAGCCGGCCCGCACCGTCACCCGCGCCGTGTTCATCAGTACGTCATCCACGTAGAAGGAGTGATCAATCTGGGCCCGCGTGGCGGCGGCGGCAAAGATGGGGGCCGCCAGCGCCGAGGTACTGAAGGCGGTGTGAATGCCGAATCCACGCCTCACCCTCTCGGCCAGTTGGCCGTCGAACATGCGCAACACCACTTTGATGCCGGGCTTGAGCTCCCTGGCGTCGAGCGCGATGTCCAGGTTGGTCAGATCGTCCTGGGTGCAGACGACGATGGCGGAGGCCGCCTGCACCTGGGCGCTCTCCAACGTCTCCCGCCTCCGGGCGTCGCCCAGCAAAACCGGCACGTCCATCTGGCGGATCTCTTCCAGGAACGGGCCTGCGGGGTTGCTCTCGATGCCGACGACCTCCTCTCCCAGGCGCAGCAACTCTTTCACGACCCGGTAACCGACCTTGCCCAGGCCACAGATGACGATATGATCGCGGTAGGTCGAAGCGATAGCCACTTGCCAGGCCTCCTTCCGCTCGCGGCGATTGAACAGCCCCACGCCAAAGCGCAGCACTCCATCGGCGACGACGGCCAACCCAACGAGGGGAGTGACAACGAATAGAATTTGCAGACCGAGCGAGTCGGGCAGATCCAGCACGGTCTCCAAAAAGATCAGTTTGAAAGCAGCGTGCAGCGCCTCGGCCCACCCGAGGGGCTGCCCGGTATCTGGATGGAGGTAAAAGAATCGCAGGGAGAGGGCGCCCGCGCCGAGGAGCAGGAAGAAGAGGAGCAGAGAGACGCGAAACTGGCGCACCAGCACCCGCGTGTCGCGCCACAGCGCCCTCAGGTAGCGACGGGAAACAGGAAAGTGCATCATTTCCCCCGCAAAGGCAGGCTAAGCGCCAAGCGGCGCACGTCGTCGCCGACGCGATCCACGACGCGCAGCACGAGCACGCTGATGTCGTCCCGGGGCCGCCCATCGTCCAACGCCAGCGCCCGCTCCAACAACTCATCGGCCAGGCGCTGAGGGCCGGTATCGCCTCCGGTCACGATCTCGCGCACCGCCGCCGGGACGTCGAACACGTAACTCGAGCGCGCCCCAGCCGCCTCCAGGCCGTCCGTGTAGACCACGACCACGGTGCCGGCGACCAGGGGCAGTTCGGTGATCTGCGGCTTGGTGGAGCGATGCACGCCGACCGGCTGGGACGGCTCATCAATCAACCACAATCCCTGATCGGGCGTGGAGACGACGATGGGGCATTGGCTGTTGCGCGAAAGCACCAGCGTGCCAGAGACCAAGTCGACCGAGAGGATGTTGAGCGTGGCCGAGACACGGCCGCCCTTGTGAGTGTAGAGATAATCGTGAGCCGCGCGAGCAGCAGCTCCATCTCGCACTCCCTCTGCCAGCTCAGAGACTGCCTTGCGGGCCACCAGGTTGCTGATCGCTTTGGCCGCCCGCCCCGAGCGCTGGCCATCCACCAGGACGAAGGAGAGACCGCCGTGGGGACGCTCAATCATCTCCAGTGTATCCCCGCTCTCGCTGGCGGCCCATTTACCTATCTTGGCGACGGCAACCTCAATCTCCATTCGCTCTCGCCTATCGAGTCTCGGTAGTTCAGGGCCTTGTGTCCGTCTCTTGCGCCCACGAGGGGCTAGACCACTTGCGCTTTACGCATCGCCGAGCGTGCGGCTGATGGCGGACGAGACGACCTGCATCTCCACCCCAGGCGCAATCTCGATGCGGGCGCGACTTTCCTCTACGCTGAGATAGGTCAGTTTGCCGATGATCCCGCCGACCGTCATGACCTCGTCGCCTACGCTCAACGCGGCCATCTGCTTCTCACGTCGCCGCCGGGCTTGGTACTGCGGCAAGAACATGAACACTCCCAAAACGACTAGACCAATGACCAGAATGACGACTTGTTGACTATCCACTTTTGTGCTCCTATTCGCCTGTACCTATTTGACAACTTGCCAGGTTTGCCTATTATATTCGTGTTGAAAGATAAGTAAAGCGTATTGGTCCATCTCACCGCAGAGTTCAGCGTTTTCGCAGAGAACCAGGTGTTAGATTGGGGGAACATTACAGCGAATTTAGAAAAAACGAATTGAGGCACATCGTTCAACTGCTTTTATAGCCAGGATTGGCCTCATGCGGCGAAGAATTCGCTCCTTTCCCAATTCGTTGTAGTGCCGTTTGGAATCTAACATTGCCAAAGTATTTGAGATTCGTAATGCTAACCGCCTGCCTGTAGTCCCTCGTCGGGCGGAGCCTCTGACTGAGACACTCCCCTTTGCAACCGAGAAAGCGTGCCCAGCCCCCAAAACGCCAGCCAACTGACCGGAAAGGCCAGCACGCCAATGGCCCCAGCGCCGGCCAGTTGGGCGATCAGTTGACCTGGCCCGTCGCCGCTGCTGAATTTCCCTGCCGGGAGGAATCCTGTCACGCCTTTGCCGGCCTCGGTTTGGTATTCCAGTGTCCCCACGCCGTTACAGCCCTGCCCCCACAGCCCGTCGGCAAAGAGCGCTACCACCAGCAGCCCCAACAGTCCCGCCGTGACACCCAGCGAAACCGTCGCCGTCGCGTCGGGCAGACGCAGCCCCCGCTCCACCAGGTAGACTCCCAGCGGTAGCAGCAGCCCGGCCAGTACGCCGACCACCAGCGCCGCCCACGGCGGTACGAACGGCGCGCCCGCCGCGATGGCGACGAATCCGGCCGCCATCCCCCGCGCCGACATCAGCGCGTCGGCGTGGCCCACCGCGAACCAGCAGTAAGTCTGCGAGGCCAGGATCGCTCCTGCTCCGGCGAGCAGCCCGTTGACCGCGATGCGCTCCAGGCTCAAGTCTGCTCCCAGCGCGTGGAAGGGCACGCTCAACGACCAGCCCAGCCAGCCCAGGCCGAACAACAGCGCGCCCAGGTTCGCCAGCAGCGGGAAGTGGGCCGGCGGCATCTCTTCTGGCTCCCCTGGCTCGGTGCGCGGCAATCGCTGGCCCAGTCCCGCCAGCGCCCCCAGCGCAGCCAGCCCGCCCAGTAGATAGACCACGCCAGAGCCAGCGTGATCCACGAATCCGTGGCCCACCTCGGCCGTGTTTCCCAGGTTGGCCAGCCAGCCTCCGCCCCAGGCCCAGCAGGCCGCCAGCGGGAAGAGCACGGTCGCCACCGCCAGCCCACCCAGCGCGACCTGCCAGCCGGGCGCGCGCCCGCTCGCGCTGAGCACTACCAGCAGCACGGCCGTCGCCGCCAGCGGCACATAGTTCACGAACAGCCCCAGCGCCTCGGAGGTGGCAGCGGGAGCGGTCAGGAAAAAGCCCCGCAGGCCGATCAGTCCCCACCCGGAAACGCCGTGCAGGTCGTCCAATCCTTGCAGGCCCGGCAGGTCGCTCATATACTTGGCGCCTCCCAGGTGGAAGGCGAATCCCACCGCAAAGTACCCCAGCGCCGCCAGCGCCAGCGCCAGCGCGCCCAGCGTCGCCGCGCGCCGCGCCCTCTGCGGCTCCATCCCCCCCCAGGCCAGCAGGAACAGCCCCACCGGAATCAGGTAGCCCAACAATGCAGGAAGCCAGGTTTCTAGTGTCATGGTTGCTCCAATTGTAACTGCTCAGGTTAGACCTCCGAGGTCTTTGACAACCGTTTCGCCCACTGCAAATGTTTAAAACGGTCAATGTTTTGCGCTTGAACAAGCCGCAATGAGACCTCGGAGGTCTAAATAGCTACCAAGCTGAGCAGTTACCTCCAATTGTCAATTACCAATTACCAAACCCCCAATCCCCCCTATCTTACCAGAGTCCGCCCTTTTCGCCAAGTGAGGCCGCCACTCGTCCGTTTGCCATATCTCCACAAGCGCGGTATACTGCGCCTCTGGAAAGCTATGCATCTCAAGCATCTCACACTTCAGGGCTACAAATCCTTTGCCACCAAGATCGAGTTCCTGTTTCCCACGGGCGTCACGGCCATCGTCGGGCCTAACGGCAGCGGCAAGTCGAACATAGCCGACGGCATCCGCTGGGTGCTGGGCGAGCAGAGAATGCGCGCGCTGCGCGGCAAATCCAGCGCCGACATGATCTTTGCCGGCGGCCGGCGTCGCGCCCGATCTGGCATGGCCGAGGTCTCCCTCACGCTCGATAACAGCGATGGCTGGCTGCCCATTGACTTTGGCGAGGTGACCATCACCCGCCGCGCCTACCGCTCCGGCGACAACGAGTATCTCATCAACGGGTCGCGGGTGCGGCTGCGCGACATTGCCGAACTGCTGGCCGAGAGCGGCCTCAGCGAGCGCACCTACACGGTCATCGGCCAGGGGCTGGTGGACGCCGCGCTTTCGCTGCGCCCCCAGGAACGACGCACCCTCTTTGAGGAGGCCGCCGGCATCAGCCTCTACCGCGCCCGCCGGGAGAAGGCCATTGAACGGTTGGACGAGACACAGCATAACCTGGAGCGCGTTCGTGACATCGTTGGAGAGATCACCCCCCGTTTGCAGCGGCTCGAACGGGAGGCGGCCCAGTTGGAGGAATACCGCCGGGTAGCCGCCCACCTGGAGCGATTGCAGCGCACCTGGTATGGCTACCGGTGGGGACGCCAGCAGGCGGTGCTGGGTGAGGCTGCGGAAAAGGCGGCCTTCCTGGAATCCTCCCTGGAGGCGCAACAGCGGGAGGCTTCCGCGCTGAATGAGCGCTTGGCCCAACTGCGCCGGCGGGAGAGCGAGCTACGGGCCGGGCTGCGGGATTGGCACCGCGAGAGCGCCGGCCTGCACGATCGCTCCAACGAGGTGCAGCGCGACCTGGCTGTGGCGGAGGAACGCGCCCGCCTGCTGCAAGTCCGCCGTGAGGAACTGCTGGCCGAACTCGAACCATTGAGCGCCCAACAAGAGGCGCAGGCGGAGAAGGTGACCCAGACCCGCGCTCAAGTGAGCCAACTCGAGCGCGAGCTGGCCGAGCGGCGGGAGCAATTGGCTGCCTTCGAGCGAGAATGGGTCGCCGCACAGGAACAGGCCCAGGAGCCCGATCAGCAGCACGCTCAAGCGGAAGAGTTGCAGGCCCGGCGCGCCACGCTGGAGCGTCTTGGTCAGGCGCTTCTCGAAGCCAGGGCGGAGTCGGCTCGCCTGGCGGGTGAACAAGAGGCGCTGGGCCGTATGCGCGACAGGGGGACCGCTTATGGCGCCGGCGTCCGGGCGCTGCTCCAGGCCAACCTGGAGGGCGTCGTCGGCCCGCTGGCCGAACTGATTCAGGTGCCCTCTGAGTGGGAGCGCGCCGTCGAGGCGGCGTTGGGCGGCGATCTCCAGGCCGTCGTCGTGGAACGGACCTCTGTCGTCGAGGAAGCGCGCCGAGTCATCGAGGCGGCGGGGGGACGGCTGACCCTACTGCCGCTGGATGGCCTGCGCCCGGCTCCGCCGCTTCCCTCGAACGCCCTGTGCGCTTCCAGTGTCGTCACCTGCGACGGGCGTGTGCGCCCGGCGGTCGAGGCGGTGTTGGGCGCGGTCGCTCTGTGCGACGATCTGCCGTCAGCCCGCGTCCTGCTCCCCTCTCTGCCTCCGGGGAGCCGGTGCGTCACCTCCACGGGCACCGTTCTACGGGCCGACGGCGCGCTCTCGCTGGGAAGTGCTGGAACGACCACCTTGCTGGCCGACGAGCGCGCCCGGCGAGAGTTCCCGGCAAAACTGGACGAGGCCCGCCTCCGCTGCCAGGAGATCGAAGAGCAGCAGCGTGAGGAGGCCGAACAGATCGCAGCGCTGGAGACCAGGCTGGCGGAACTGGCCCGCCAGGCGGCGGCCGCCAGGGAGGAGGCGACCAGGGTCGCGCGGGAGGCATTGGAGAATGCCCGCACCGAGGCCGCGGTGCTCGGTGAGACGCTGCGCAGCCACCAGGCTGCCTTGCAACGGGAGGAATCGCTGCTGGAGCGGTTGAGAGCGCAGAGGGCGGCCCGCCGTCAGCGAGTGGAGGAATTGGAGACCGAGCACGCCTCCATCGTCGCCCGCGTCCAGGAGCAGCGCGCAGCGGCTGCAGAGATGGAAGCCCAACTGCGCCAGGTGCGCCAGCGCATTCAGCCGGCCGAGGATGAACTGGCGCGGCTGCTCGAGGAACAGACGTCGCTGGAGGAGAAAGAGCGGCGAGCCCACGATCGGACGCGCGACTGGGAAACCCGTCACGGTCGCGCTCAATTAGAGGTCGCCCGCTGCCAGGATGCCTTGGACCTGCTGAAACAGCGCATCGAGGAAGACCTGGGGCTGGTCGAGCTGGAATTGGCGGAGAGCGTCACGGTACAGACTCCGCTGCCGATGCGGCCATTGGTCTCGCAACTACCTGTCGTCGAGGAATTGCCCGAAGGTTTGGAGGACGAGATTCAGCGCGTCAAGGCCCGCGTTCGGCGGTTGGGGCGGGTGAACCCCCACGCCCTGGACGATTATGCCGAGGTTCAGGAGCGGCACCAGTTCCTCACCGAGCAATCTGCCGATTTGGAGGTGGCCTCGGAAAAGCTGCGCCGGGTGGTGGCCGAGCTGGACGAACTGATGGAGGCGGCTTTCCAAGAGACTTTTGACGCGGTGGCGGTCAGGTTCTCCGAGACGTTCGCGCTTCTGTTCGATGGCGGCGCTGCGCGGCTAGAGTTGACCGAGCCTGACGATCTGCTGAGCAGCGGGGTGGACATCGTCGCCCGTCCTCCGGGCAAGCGCGCCCAGCGGCTGGCGCTCCTCTCTGGCGGTGAGCGGGCCCTGACCGCGGCCGCGCTCATGTTCGCCCTACTCCACGTCAGCCCGACTCCCTTCTGTGTGCTCGACGAGGTGGACGCCATGCTCGACGAGGCGAACGTGGCGCGCTTCCGGGCGCTGCTGGAGGAACTGGCGCAGCAGACCCAGTTCATCGTCATCACCCACAATCGGGGCACCGTCGAGGCCGCCGAGACCATCTATGGCGTCTCGATGGGCGCGGATGGGGTCTCGCAGGTGGTGTCGCTCAAGCTGGATTAGGAATTGGGGATTGGGGAGTAGGGAGTAAGGAGTAGGGATGCGGCTGGCGGCTCTGGCTGACGTTCATGGCAATCTGCCCGCGCTGGAGGCGGTGCTGGCGGATGTGGAGCAGCATAGTGTGGGCGGCATTATTATTGCCGGCGATATGGTCGGCAGCGGACCGCACTCGGTGGAAGTGATTCGACGGCTACGCTCGCTACGCACCTGGATGATTCGAGGCAACAGCGAGAACTATTTCTTGGACTATGATTCCGGGAGAGCTCCGGGTGGTTGGTACACGAGTTACCAGTGGGCCGTCATGCGCTGGTCGTACCACAGCCTCGACAGAGAGACACTGGATTTCATCGCCTCGCTTGCAGAACAGCGCGTAGTCACCTTGGATGGCGCCGCGCCGATCCGCGTGGTGCATGGTTCTCTGGAAAGCCCATCAGGCCGACTCTTTCCAGACCGCGACCCGGTTAGGTTGGACTGGTTCAGAAAGGCCGGGCTTTTTAAGCCAGACCACGATCCGGTCGAGTTGGAACTGGTACTTGCGGGAATAGAGGAGCCAGTGTTGGTGTGCGGGCACACGCATATTCCGTGGAAGCAGGAGCACAAAGGCAAGCTGGCCTTCAATCCAGGTGCGGTTTGCAATCCGCTCAACGGCGATACGCGTGCCCAATACGCGCTGCTGACCTGGCTGGATGACCGCTGGCAGGTCGAGCATCGGGCCGTGGCCTACAATCTCGACCGGATACGCGCTGCCTTTCGGGAAAGCGGTTTGCTGGCCGAAGGAGGGGCTTTTGCGCGGGCCTGCCTGCTCGGTATAGAGACGGGCCAAAACGTCGCAGGTCATTTCGTTTCGTATGTCTATGATTTGGCTGCCGAGGCGGGGTTCAAAGATTGCGCTGTCGTTCCAGACGGCATCTGGGATCGCGCAGTGGCCACTTTCGATTGGCGTGAGTACCTCGACAATGTTACATTCGGCTCGTAGTCACGCACGGAGTGTAACAGAGTGCGGTTGTGCGCCACTCCACTGCGTTTCGTGGCGCACTACGAACATCACTTTCTCTCAAGATACAAAATCTAACATTGTCGAGGTACGAAAGGACCGGATAATAGCCTATGGCGCGGGTAAGGAAGTCATTTGCCAAGGTCTAATCTCCAATCTCCAATCCCTAATCTCCACGTCGCCATCCTGACCACCGGCGGCACCATCGCCATGCGGCACGACGCGGCGGCGGGCGGGGCCGTGCCCACGCTGTCCGCTGCCGACTTGAAGGCTGCGCTGCCGGCGGGGTTGCCGGAGGTGCGGACCGAGGAACTGGTCAATCTGCCCAGCTCACACTTTACGCTAGAGACGCTGGCGACGATCCGCGAGCGCGTGGCGGCGCTGGCGGCGGAAGCGGACGTGGCGGGCATCGTCGTCACGCACGGCACCGACACGCTGGAAGAGACCGCCTGCCTGCTCGACCTGACCGTGCCGGGGGAGAAGCCGATCGCTCTCACGGGCGCGATGCGCACTGCCTCCAACGTGGGCTACGAGGGATACGCCAACCTGCTGGCCGCGATTCGCGTGGCGGCCGCTCCGCAGGCGCGGGGGCTGGGTGCGGTCGTCGTCTTTAATGACGAGATTCACGCCGCGCGCTACGTCACCAAAATGCACACGCTCAGCCCGGCGACGTTCCAATCGCCCGGCTGGGGACCGGTGGGCCGGGTGGAAGGGGAGCGGGTCGTCGTCGCTCGCCGGCCGGAGAGGCGTGTGTTGCCCTGGCGCGGCCTGGAATCAAAGGTGGCGCTGCTCAAGCTGACGGTGGGAATGGAGACCGACTTGCTGGAAGATGCGCTGGCGCGATCCATCCGAGGTGTGGTCGTCGAGGCGTTGGGGGGCGGGCGCGTGCCCACCTGGTGGCTGCCCGTCATCGAGCGGGCGCGAGAGCGAGGCGTGACGGTGGTGATCGCCAGTCGCTGTCCTTCTGGACGGGTCTGGGATGCGTATGGTTATCCGGGCGCGTACCGCACCCTGGTCGACCTGGGCTGCCTCTTTGCCGAGGGGCTGAACGGGCAGAAAGCGCGTGTCAAATTGATGGTTGTACTGGCGGCCGCTCAAGATGCTGATGAGACAATAAATCTGTGGAGCAACTGAAAGAGGAATTGGATGGAGGAGCGAGAAGTAATCACGGCGGATATGTCAATTGGGTGTGTTTCAAATGAGCTGGGCAAGACCTGAGGTCTAGGGTCTCTACTGAAATGAAA
>CAYMWP010000102.1:0-17174 GCA_964393895.1 uncultured Anaerolineales bacterium
TAGAGGTTGTACTTTTGGCGGGCGTATTGCATTATGTCCTCGTCCATCTCGTCGCCAGCGATGCGGAGCGAGCGGCTGACCACGAACCCGCCTAGGCAAAAGACCCCTACCTCGGTCGTGCCGCCGCCGATGTCCACGACCATGCTGCCACGCGACTCTGTGACCGGCAGGCCGGCCCCGATGGCGGCCGCCATCGGTTCTTCTATCAGGAAGGCCTCGCGCGCGCCGGCCGAGATGGCGGCGTCGAACACGGCCTGCTTTTCGACCTCGGTCACGCCGCTGGGGATGCCAACGACGACGCGGGGACGGGGGAAAGGAAGCAACAGTTGGCTGTGCGCTTTTTTGATGAAATAGTCCAACATCGCCTCGGTCACTTCAAATTCCGAGATGACGCCGTCGCGCAGGGGGCGGATAGCTACGATGTTCTCAGGCGTGCGTCCGACCATCTCTTTTGCCTCTGCACCGATGGCCAGAACTCGTAGAGGGTTGCTGTCTCGCTCTATGGCCACCCAGGACGGCTCGTTGATGATAATGCCCTTGCCACGCACGTAGACGAGGGTGTTGGCCGTGCCGAGGTCAATGCCAATGTCGAGGGAAAAAAGCCCCAGAAAGGCATCAATGGGATTGAACACAAAAAATCTCCTAAATTTGCAAATTATTACCCCGGAACGCTCAATAGTTCGACACCGGGGCTACTGTCCTGAGATTATACCACAAATCAAGATGGAGGTAAACTTTTGGAATAGCGCGTGGAGCGACCGTAGGGCGGGTTTCTCACTCACCGCTGAGTGCAAGAAAGGTGACTCAATGTTAGAAGGGGTTGCCCATTTACCACAAGGTACACGAAGGCAAAGTCGCAAACGGGCGCGGGACTCGGCAAAAATGCGCTCGGTCATCGTCTTCGTCGTGCCCCTTGTGCCCTTTGTAGTGTAGAGACACACCCAAACGCTCAAAGATGGCGCGCGCCGCTGCATTTACCGAAATACACCCTTATTGGACGTGAGGGTCTGGAAGAGCGCGGCTACCATCCTGCGAGCACAATCGCGTCTTCTGGGACACGCTCTCCCGCCGTGGTGTAGGCCGGCAGCCGTGCGCCATCCGCCGGACGGTACAGTCCCACCAGCAGATAGGCGTCCGCCGGCAGGTTCTCTTGCAGCGGCACGGCGTGCGCGTCGGCCAGCGTCTCGCCCGGCGTCCAGTAGGAGGTGGGATAGTCGCCGTTCAGCGGCGGGCCGTCGCCTTGCCCAATGAGCGCGCCGTTCTCGTCGAGCAGGTGAACGAACACGGTATAGCCGTCGCCCATCTCTGTCAGCACGCGCCAGTAGAGTGTGACCATCGGTGGCCCGCCAGATACATCGTAGCCCACCAGTTCGACTTTGTCGCCCAGCGTGTACGCCAGCGGGTGTGCAATCTCCTCGACGGCTACCGGTTCTCCCATCAACTTGAGCAGCGGCGGGGACGACGCCCCTCCCAATAATTCCTCGCCTGCCAGCACGTCCACCGTCGCGCGACACATAGCCGGGCCGCTCTCACCCACCTCCAGCCGGTATAGGTCGCGCACGAGGTCGCCCGCGCGCCACAGGCCGGGGGGGTAGACCTCGCCAGCGGGCGCGGTATCCCGCTGGCCCACCAACCGCCCACCCAGCGTCCACAGCCGCACCACGGCCCGCAGGTCGGCGCGCGGCTGGGACAGCGTTTCCCAGTAAAGCGTCACGTCCACCGTCTCGCCAATCCGCGCCTCGTCCGGCTCGACTTCGACGCCCAATAGGCGCACGGGGCCGAAATCGGCGTCGCCACAGGGAGCCGCTCCGGCGGCCTCGTCCGCCGAACCGAGCAGCGGCAGCGCATAACGGGAGGCGATGGCAAAAGGGCTGAAAACACTGAGCGCGAGCAGTCCCGCCGCCGCTGCGCCCGCCCATCGCCGGGGCGCGACCGCCGCCCATCCCAGCGCCAAGAGCGGCGAGAAAGCGGCGATAGCGGGGAAGAGCAATCGCCCCTCGGCCGAAGGGGTGGTCTTCATGTAGCGCACCAGGCTGGCAAAGAGCAGCACGAACCACGCGCCCGCCAGCAGCAGACCTTCCACGCTTGCCCCGGTACGCGCGTCCCGCCGGGCGACCATCCGTATCCACCCGACTATCGCCAGCGCCGCCAGCAACCCCAGCGCCCAAAAGACCGGCGCGGGAAACAGCGCGTCGTAAGGCGACCAGTAAGAGGTCCACACGTGGCCGAACTGACGAATCAGTTCGAGCAGGGTGATGGGACGCACGCCAATGTCGGCCAGCCAGACGTCCCAGGCCAGCGGGTCGCCGTAGAGCGCCCAGTTGCGCGCGTACCACCAGCCCCCGACCAGCGCGGCCAGGCCAAAGATGGCGAATCCCCGCGCCAACAGCGCGCGCGTACTCCGCTCGCGTCGCCAGGCCAGCAGAAGGGCCAGCAGCGCCAGCGGCAGCAGCGCCAGCGCGCTGATCTTGCTGAGCAGGGCCAGGCCCAGGATGATTCCCAAAGAAACAGGAACCAGGTTTTTGTCGCTCCGGGCGAAGCAGAAGCGCCTTCGCTTACAGAAAAACCTGGTTTCTCGGCCCAGCCGGATGGCGAGCCACAGCCCGAACGTACACACGCACGCCGTCGTCGCGTCGTTGTTGACCACACTGCTGACGTAGATAAAGTGGGGGTTGAAGGCGACGAGCGCGGTGGCGGTCAACGCCAGTTCGGGGCGCTCCGGCGCGATCTCGCGGGCCACGAGATAGGCGCCCACGACCGTCGCAGCGCCCCACGGTATGGTCAGCAGGCGCAAAAGGTGCACGGCCAGAACAGCGCCCGTGTAGGGAAACGCTTCGCGCGGTGTGTGAATAAAGACGTTGGGCGCGGTGCTCTCAGAGGTCGCCGTCACCGCCGGGTGGGCGACGTTGAAGCGCACAAAGTCTGGAAAGTCTGAGGTGTCCAGCGGGGCGGCGAACAGCGCAGAGACGATGTAGTACAGAGGAGGCTGGCCCGCCTCGCGCAGCCACATATCCTTGCCCTCAGCAGGCTGCACGGGCAGCCCGCGCTCGGCGGCCAGGATTCGCACAAAGGAGAAATGCCAGATTTCGTCGGGGGCTTCAAAGAGAGGAATGGCGACGCTGTGAATCGCACCAAGCAGACAGAAGGCCACCACAATGACGACCAGGACGACCTTCAAGGTCTTATGCTTCACGAAGCAGCTCCGCCTTGTGATAGCGGCTGACCACGTCGCCCAGGCGCTTGCTGAACTGTTCCACCTCTGTCAACTTGCACTTGTGGGCGAGGAACTTGAGCAGTGTCCACAGTGTGGCAAAGCCGTATGTCACGCTGCGGCGAAAGTTGACCGACGATGCCTCCTCAAAGTAGCGCGTCGGCACGCCGATCTCGCCGATGCGAAAGCCAAAGGCCACCGCCTGGGCGATGACCTGGCTATCGAACACGAAATCGTCCGAGTTGAGCAGGAAGGGAATCGTCTCCAGCACCTGGCGGCGGTAGGCGCGGAAACCGGTGTGCGCCTCGGAGAGACTCAATCCCAACACCAGGTTCTCACACAGAGTGAGAAAGCGGTTGGCTACGATCTTGTAGAACGGCATCCCTCCGGCGCGCACCTGCCCGCCCAGGAAGCGGGAGCCCAACATCATGTCGGCCTCGCCGCGCTGGAGCGGCGCGATCAAGTCCGGCACCAGCGTCGAATCGTACTGGTAATCGGGATGGAGCATCACGACGATGTCGGCCCCATCCTTGAGCGCCTCCAGGTAGCAGGTCTTTTGGTTGCCGCCGTATCCCTTGTTCTGAACGTGGACGACGGTTTTGAGGCCCAGCCGCCGGGCGATCTCGACCGTCTCATCCTGGCTCACGTCGTCCACCAGGATGATGCGGTCCACCACCTCCATCGGCAGGTCGCGGTAGGTGCGTTCCAGAGTCTGGGCCGCGTTGTAGGCCGGCATTATGACGACGACGCGCTCTTTCATTCCCTCCCCCGAACTTGGGTCTGCTAACCGCCAGAGGTCGGATTGCAAGCCCGGCCTACCGGGTTGCTCTCTCCTGCTCGGCTGTAGTAGAAAAGGAAAGCGAAGCGGCTTCTGCCCGCTGACGCAACTGGTCGCGCAGCGTCTGGATATCCCGTGGGATCAGGTAGGCGGTAAAGACGAAAAAGATAGCGCAGAGCAGCCAGGCAGAGGTACAGATGATCAAGATGGCGTCCTTGAGAGATGAATTCACGGCGATCAGGCCGGCCAGCAGGGGAGAAAGCGCCGCTCCGGCCGACTCGATAAAGTACTGGACGGCCATCGCCGTGCTACGCACTTCGGGCAGAGTGACGTCGTACACCGTGGAGACGACGTTGGGCGCGGCGAAGGGTATGAACACGGCACTGACGCTGAGCATCACCAAGAAGAGAGCCTGGTTCTCCAGCGGAACGTTGAGGGTAAGCACCAGCAGCACGGCCCCCATAAGCACCCCACCGGTGGAGACGATGAGGCGGCCGCGAACCGTGCGCTTGAAGAAGAAATCTCCCACCGCCCCGCCGACGAAATAGCCAGCGGCCAGCACCAGCACTGCCACGACCATCGTCACCAGCACGGCGTCCGAGGAATAGTTGCGCTCCGTCTCCAGGTAGCGAAAGAACCAGTAGGTGATGACGTTCCACGGAAAGACGCCAAAGAATCCCTGGATGAACAGCAGGATGAGGCTACGCTTGCGGAACAACCCCTTGGCGATCTGCCAGTCGAAGCGGTAGACGCCCATCTGTTCCAGATCGGCCAATTCCGGCTCACTCCCGCCGCGTGGCGCCTCGCGCACGCCGAAAAAGATGACGACGGCCAGTAACACGCCCAGCGAGCCGGTGATGTAGAACACGCCGCGCCAGCCCACGACCTCGCCCAGCAACAGGGCCAGGATCATTCCCAGCATATAGCCCAGGGGGGCGGTCAGTTGCAGCAACCCGTAGACTTTGCCCCGCACGCGCGGCCCGAAATAATCGGCGACCAAACTATAGAGGCCGGGGTAACTGGAATCGTCAACCCCGGTCGAGGCGCGCGTGACCAGAAAAGCCGAGTAGGAAGGAGCGAGGGCGTTAAGCCAGGTGGTAGAACCCCAAATGAACGAGGCCAGCGCCAGCAACTTGGCCCGCGCGTAGCGGTCGTAGAGGTAGCCCCACAGCGGGTAGAGAACCGCCCCGACGATTAGCGCGCCAGTGGATACGGCCCCCATCTGGGCCTCGTTGATGCCGAACGTCTCCATGATGGGAGTGGTGAGCGGCCCGATCAACAACTTGTCCGATTGGTGGAGCAGCATAAAGGCAAAGAACACGGCCACGACGAACCAGCGGTATTTGGACGGTCTCGATTTCATAGGCTCCTCCTTTGTCCGTGCATCTGCGTCCTAAAAGATTTAGGTGTGTTTCAAATGGGTTGGGTAAGACCTCCGAGGTCTAGGGTCTCTACTGAAATGAAACACACCCAAAAGATTTGAGTGTTCTCAACCGGGAACAGTCAGTGCGGCGCACCATTGCCGAACTGGGGTCATTCTATACCTGGGCCAGGGAAATGTCAAAACGACCGATCACAGTTCAGATCACAGCAGCCTGGCTACGACTTGGGCCAGCAGGCCGGCGATAGGAGGCACGACGAAGGTGACGACGTAACGGACGAGGGCCGGCCTGGGATCAATCAGGGCCATCTCAATGGGCAAGCGTGTCACCGACCAGAGCGCCCATGCCGAAACAAAGCCCACCACCGCGCCTATGCTGGCCCCGGCCTGGTAGAGAGTGGCCACGAGCGGAAAAGTGGCATACGGCGCGCCGGGCACCAGTCCACCAACGACGCAGCCAATGAAGACACCCTTGACCCCGGCCTCTTCGCCCAGCCAGCGGATGATCAGTTCTCGGGGGATCAGCACCTGCGCCAGTCCCGCTATGGCAAAGCCCAACAAAAGCAAGGGCAGGTTGCGCCACAGAGCATGCCCACCGGACTGTAAACCGGCGAGCGGCAGGTCTCGCCCCCGCCAGAAAGCGACGATCAGCAAGATGACCGCAACGGCAGCCAGGATCAGGGTCGTGGTGTCCATAGATTTATTCCTCGCGCGTCTCGAGTTCATCGAGGACTCGTCTCCCGTCAGATTCGGCGGTCAATTCGCAGCTTGCCACATTACGCTAGTATATTGAATTGCCCCCAAAAGTCAAAACCGCAAGCGCGGCGACTTTCATCACACCCTTGACACCCACCGGTAGCGTGCTATCATAGCATTGGTGCCCAAGTCGGCCAGGTGGCCGCGCCCTGCACGCAGGGTGAGGAAAGTCCGGGCTCCACAGGGCACGGTGCTGGGTAACACCCAGGTCGGGGGTGCATCAGCCAGATGCGTTACCTGACGGAAAAGGGCCACAGAAAAGCAGACCGCCTGGTTGGGTCACCAGCCAGGTAAGGGTGAAAAGGTGGTGTAAGAGACCACCGGCGTCCGTGGCGACACGGGCGGCCAGGCAACCCCCACCGGGAGCAAGGCCAAGCAGAGGCAGTGCCCGCTTCGGCAGGCGCAGGGCGGCCCGTCCCATCTGAGCCTCAGGTAGGCCGCTTGAGGCGGCGGGGAACCGCCGTCCCAGATAGATGGCCACCGCCCCAACCTTGGATTGAGCACAATCCTTGATTGGGGAGACAGAACCCGGCTTATCGGCCGGCTTGGGCGCACGTAGAGGGTACTCGACGGATCTGAAATCGGCTCTGGGACTTCGCGCGGTCAGATGTCGAGTTCCCAGGCAACCACAGATTGCACCCCGTTCCACAAAGCAGGGTCTCGCCTTCCCCCGATCCCCCGTCCTCGCCGCTCTTATGCAAATCCAATGGAATGCTATTGTTGTTCTAATGAAAAGACGGTACAATGTCAACGGTCACACCAGGAACAATAGGAGTAAGGATTGTGGATCTGAACAAATTCACACAAAAGGCACAGGAAGCAACTATCGCCGCCCAATCGTTGGCCAGCGAGTACAGCCATGGCCAGATCGAGCCGGAGCACTTGTTGCTGGCGCTCCTGCGCCAATCAGAGGGCATCGTGCCCCAGATCGTGCGAAAGCTAGAAGCCGACCCCGGCCAAATGGTACAGGGGTTGGAGGGAGAGTTGCAGCGCAAGCACAAGGTCTACGGAGCGACGGCGCAGGTCGGGCTCTCACGCGAGCTTTCGCGGACGCTGGAGGAAGCGCAAAAGATCGCCAAACGTATGCACGATGACTATGTCAGCACCGAGCACTTGCTACTGGCGCTCGTCGGTTCCCATGGCGGAGAGGCGGCTCGCTTCCTGGCGGCTCACGGCATCACCGAGGACGCTGTCCTGCGGGCGCTGACCGGTATTCGCGGCAGCCAGCGGGTCACCAGTCAGCAACCAGAGTCCACCTACCAGGCGCTGGAAAAGTACGGGCGCGATCTGACCCAACTGGCCCGGCAAGGCAAACTTGATCCGGTCATCGGGCGAGATGACGAGATCCGGCGCGTGATGCGCATCCTCAGCCGCCGCACCAAGAACAACCCCGTCATGGTAGGCGACGCCGGCGTGGGCAAAACCGCCATCGCCGAGGGGCTGGCCCAGCGCATCGTGCGCGGGGACGTTCCGGAAGGGTTGAAGAACAAAAGTATAGTCGCACTCGACCTGGGCGCGCTGATCGCCGGGGCCAAGTTCCGCGGCGAGTTCGAGGAGCGACTCAAGGCGGTGCTCAAGGAAGTGACCGACGCCGCCGGTGAGGTCATCCTGTTCATTGACGAGTTGCACACCGTCGTAGGAGCGGGCGCAGCCGAGGGGGCGATGGACGCCAGCAATATGCTCAAGCCGATGCTGGCCCGGGGCGAGCTGCACGCCATCGGCGCTACGACGCTGGATGAATATCGCAAGTACATCGAAAAAGATGCCGCGCTGGAGCGGCGTTTCCAGCCGGTCTACGTGGACGAGCCGTCGGTGGAAGATACCATCAGCATCCTGCGTGGCCTCAAAGAGCGGTATGAGGTACATCACGGTGTGCGCATCCAGGATGGGGCCGTCATCGCGGCAGCCACGCTCAGCCAGCGCTACATTGCCGACCGTCACCTGCCGGATAAGGCAATTGACCTGATTGACGAGGCGGCAAGTCACTTGCGGATGGAGATTGATTCCAAGCCGGCCGAGTTGGACGAGGTGGACCGGCGCATTATGCAACTAGAGATCGAGCGAGAGGCGCTCAAGAAAGAAAAAGACAGAGCCAGCAAGGAGCGATTGAAAAAGCTGGAGCAGGAACTGGCCGACTTGCAGGAGCAGAGCGGGGCGTTGCGCAGCCGCTGGGAGCAGGAGAAGGCTGCCATCCAGGCCATCCGCGACACGAAGGAACGCATCGAACAAGTGCGTCACCAAATCGAGGAGGCGCAGCGAGCGCAGGATTATACCAAAGCCTCTGAGCTGCAATATAGCACCCTCGTCGAGTTGGAAAAGCGACAGCAGGAGCAAGAGAAACGGCTGCGCCAGTTGCAGGGGGAACGACCTTTGCTCAAAGAGGAGGTCTCCTCCGAGGACGTGGCCGAGGTGGTGGCGGAATGGACCGGCATCCCCGTCTCCAAGCTACTGGAAGGGGAAATGGACAAGCTGCTGCGCATGGAGGAGGCGCTGCATCAGCGCGTAATCGGGCAGGACGAGGCCGTGGCCGCTGTCTCCAACGCTGTCCGGCGGGCGCGGGCGGGCTTGCAAGCCCCCGATCGGCCCATCGGCGCTTTCATCTTCCTGGGGCCGACCGGCGTGGGCAAGACTGAACTGGCGCGCGCGCTGGCCGAATTTCTCTTCGATACCGAGGAAGCAATGGTGCGCATTGATATGAGCGAGTACCAGGAGCGGCACACCGTCTCCCGGCTCATCGGCGCGCCGCCCGGCTACGTGGGGTACGACGAGGGCGGCCAACTGACGGAAGCAGTCCGCCGCCGGCCCTACAGCGTGGTGCTGTTCGACGAGATCGAAAAGGCCCACACCGAGGTCTTTAACACGTTGCTCCAACTGCTCGACGAGGGGCGCCTGACCGATGGTCATGGGCGCACGGTGAACTTTACCAACACCATCGTCATCATGACCAGCAACACCGGCAGCCGCTGGATCAAGGAACTGGGCGCGGAGGCGGCGCGGGAGAAAGTGATGGAGGAACTGGACCGTACCTTCCGGCCCGAGTTCCTGAACCGGGTTGACGAGATCATTCTCTTTCATAGCCTGACAAAGGATGACCTGCTGGAAATAGTGGACATTCAAATGCGCCACCTGCGCGACTTGCTGGCCGAGCGCAACATTGAGTTGGAGTTGACCGGCGTGTCCCGACGCCATCTGGCCGACGTGGGCTACGACCCCGTCTATGGAGCGCGGCCGCTCAAGCGGGTAATCCAGCGGGAGGTACAGGATCCACTGGCGCTGGCGCTCCTACGCGGCGAGTTCACCGATGGGGACGAGGTGCTGGTAGACGTGCGTGATGGGCGGCTGGCGTTCGAGAAAGCGTGATGGACGCGCCCAGTTAGCTCTCGGTACAAAACGCTCAGAGCCCCCGTCCCGGGGGGCGGCTTGTGCAAGAGATAGCCACTCGTCTGCGCGATTTTCGCACCCAACCCGCCCCCGGGACAGGGCTACGAGCACTGGCGAGCGAATGGAGCCCACTCTGCGTCAATCTGACATTGTCGAGCTGCTCAGTCTGAATTGCCAAATCCAGGCCAGGGGCTATAATTCCCAACACATCCTCGAATTATGCACCACCGTAAACAGGGGTGCTAGGTGGCTCTCTGCACCGGTAAGAGGCAATCCAGCATCGGCCCTTCAGATGATGCAAGTGACTATGCCAAGCCAAAAGCGCCTGGTGATTGCCCACATCTCACCACAGAGACACAGAGAAAACACAAAAATGTCCTATCTCGGTGTCCTCCGCGCCCCTGTGGTGAAAAAACGATCACCTCGAACAGACATCTGCATACTTGTGAGTAATCACCAAAAAAGCGCCACTTGACACCTCCTCATCCCTGCGTTATCATACCTCCAATGTTCGAGCAACTCGATCTCTTTGGCGGCTCGACCCGCTCCGAGCCCTACACCGTCAGCCAACTCACCGGCCAGATAAGCCGCCTCATTGAGGACGATCCCACACTGAGCGACCTGTGGATCGAAGGGGAGGTCTCCAACTTTAGCCGCGCCTCCTCTGGTCACTGCTACTTTACCCTCAAGGACGCCGGCTCCCAGGTCGGTTGTGTGATGTGGCGCAGCGCCGCCAGCCGGCAGGATTATCTGCCCGCAGGCGGCGACCTGGTGCTGGCCCACGGGCGGGTGGGCGTCTACGAGGCCGGCGGGCGCTATCAACTCTACGTGGACAGAATCCGGCCGGCCGGTGTGGGCAACCTCTACCTCGAGTTCGAGCAGCTCAAGGCGCGTTTGGAGGCCGAGGGGCTGTTCGCCCCAGAGCGCAAGCGGCCGCTGCCCCCCTTGCCCCATTGCATCGGCGTCGTCACCTCTCCCGCCGCCGCCGCGCTGCGCGACATTCTCAACGTGCTCGGCCGCCGCTACCCGCTGGCTGAGGTGTTGCTCGCGCCCACGCCGGTGCAGGGAGACACGGCCCCACCGCAGATCGTGGCCGCACTGGAGGCTCTGAACGAATGGGGCGACGTGGACGTCATCATCGTCGCTCGTGGCGGCGGCAGCCTGGAGGATCTGTGGGCCTTTAACGACGAGCGAGTGGCCCGCGCCATCGCCGCTTCCCGCACCTCCGTCATCTGCGGCGTAGGGCACGAGACCGACTTTAGCCTGGCCGACTTTGCCGCCGACGTGCGCGCCCCTACCCCCTCCGCCGCCGCCGAACTGGTCGCCCCCGACCAGGCGGAACTGTGTGCCCACGTAGCGAAGCTGACAGGAGCGCTGGCGACGATGACGCAAGGGATCGTCGAGGAGCGGCGCTGGGGGCTGGCCGAGATGATGCGGGCACTGAGGCACCTCTCCCCCGCTGCCCAACTGGCCCAGGCCCGCCAGCGCGTGGACGACCTGCTAGGTCGCGCCGAAGCGGCTGTACGCTACAGTCTGACCTTGCGCTGCGAACGGCTGAACGGGGTGATGGGACAACTGGCGGGAGTCAGCCCACTGGGGACGTTGGAGCGCGGGTATGCCATCGTGCGTCACCGGGAGGCAGGAGACGTCGTGCGCTCGGTGGAACGGGTCGCGCCGGGAGATGCGCTCACCGTCCGCGTCGCCGACGGGGAGTTCGAGGCTGAAGCAAAGTGAAGGCCAAATGTGGCCGGCGCGTCTCTGTGGTCGGCACGAGCGGCTCGGGCAAGACAACCACGGCCAGCCAGATCGCGCGGCGGCTGGGAATTCCCCACGTGGAGTTGGACGCGCTTCACTGGGAGGCTGATTGGACCCCGGCGACCCTCGACGTCTTCCGCGAGCGCGTCGTGCAGGCATTGAGCGGCGACGCCTGGGCCGTTGACGGCAACTATAGTAAGGTGCGCGACATCGTCTGGGGTCGGGCCGACACGGTCGTATGGCTGGACTATGGGCTGCCAGTGATCATGTGGCGACTGCTGTGGCGCACCTGGCGGCGCAGCCTGACGCGGGAGGAGCTTTGGAGTGGGAACCGCGAGTCGTTGTATAGGGCGCTCCTCAGTCGTGAATCCATTCTGCTGTGGGCGCTCCAGACCTACTGGAGAAGGAAAAAGGAGTATCCCGCCCTGTTGAGTCAATCTGAAAACAAACATCTCGCAGTTGTACGCTTGCGCTCGCCGCGAGCCGCGCGGGATTGGCTATCTAACCTCTAGAATCCAAAGGAGATCACTATGTCTGAAACCACCGTCAAATCCGTCTACTTTGAAGAAACCGGCCGGCAGAACAGCGCCCGCACACTGGAAATTGCCAAACAGCGGGCCGAGGAACTGGGCATTCGCACCGTACTGGTCGCCAGCACGCTGGGAGAGACCGGCGCCCAGGCGGCCCGGCAGTTCCAGGGATACGACGTCGTCGTCGTGACTCACTCCGCTGGCTTCCGAGGCCCCAATACCCAGGAATTGACGGAGGAGAATCGTGCCGCCATTGAGACCGCCGGGGCCAGGATACTCACCTGTCAGCACGCCCTGGGCGGCATTGGACGGGCCGTGCGCAAAAAGTGGGGCACTTATCAGGTGGACGAGATCATAGCGCAGACGCTGCGCATCTTTGGCGAGGGGATGAAGGTCGTGGTCGAGATCGCGCTGATGGCCGCCGACGCCGGGCTGGCGCGGGTGGGAGAACCCTGTATCGCCATCGCTGGCACTGGCCGAGGGGCCGATACCGCCGTTGTCCTCGTTCCGGCCCACGTGCAGCAGTTCTTTGACCTGCGCGTGATGGAGGTATTGGCCAAGCCCCGGCTGGCCTAAAGCTCGAATGGCTGCAGACCGACGCTGACCTGCAAAGCCTTGTCTATCTGTTCCATCAAGCCGTTGGGCAAGCGCCCCATCAATTGACGCAGCCGTGACTTGTCCACCGTGTAGATACGTCCGAGGTTCACTACCGACTCACGAGGAAGCCCGTTATCGGCGGGCGAGACCTGCACGCCAACCGGCAGACGCGCGGCCTTGAGATCGCTGGTAATGGCCACGACGATGGTCAGCCGGCTCGCCTGGTTGCCCACATTGTTCTGAATAATCAGCGCCGGATGAGGCCCGCGCATCTCGCCCCCTTTCGCGGGGCTAAAGTCGAGGTAGCAGAGGGCGAGGCAGACTAATGCCGATCTTTACCACACCCATTTCCACACCTCCTTCATGCTAGGTTATACCCTGGTATGAACACGGTGTCAATGAACGAGGAGAACAGAATGAAAGAGATCGAAAACCTGACTTTTGAACAGGCCTTTGCTGAACTAGAAGAAACCATCCACAAGCTGGAGGCGGGCGGGCTGACGCTGGAGGAGAGTCTGGAGCTTTTCGAACGCGGGCAAGCGTTGTCCGCGCACTGCAACGCCCAACTGGACCAGGCCGAGCTCAAGGTCCAAGAACTGTCGCCACAGGGCGTTGTTCCTTTCGAACCTGGGGAGTAGCCGGCGGTGTTGTTCACCATCCTACTGGCGGCCGGCGTCGTCGTTCTGTTGCTGCTGATCGTTTTGGGGCTGATCGTCATCGCCGTGGGCGATCGGGAGGCGCGCCGGGACGTCGTCTTGATGACCGCGATAGGCGGCTTATTGCTGCTGCTCTTGCTGTGCTGCGTCGGGGTTACCGCTGGACTGGCCTGGGTTTTCTTCGGGACGACCGTTGTGTCCCCACCATCCCCGACCCGTCCCGCGCCGCTTCCGTTGACCCTGCCTGCCACGGTCAGCCTCATCCCGGAGAACGCGACGATCGCACGAGGAGAATCAATATCCGTCACTATTCGTCTCACGAACGCGACCGATCTCTACGGCGTCGAGGTTCACCTGACCCACGGTGACGGCCTGAACGCAAGGGGTCTCGTCCCAGGAACGTGCGCCGACGCCTTTATTGCCCAGGCGCGGGTCGCCGATGAACGGATTGACTTTGCCGCTGCGCGGATGCCGCCGCAAATTTCATTCACCGGCGACTGCGACGTGGCCTCCTTCACTCTCACGGGCGAGGTGACGGGCACCCACGCCATCGCGTTCGATAGCGTCCTTCTGGCCGATGGAAACGGCAACCCGTTACCCGTGACCACTGAAGATGGCGTTGTTACTGTGATGACGCCTGCCCCTTAGCCTGTTTTCCGCACTTTATGATAGCAAGTGTTCGTAGTAAGCGTGGATGCAGACATCCGTCCGGAACGAAGTAGAGTGCCATCGAACGCCACTCCGCTACGCGCGGATACACGGTATCCGTCCGTGGCTTACTACGAACCCCGCCCACACGAGAAATCTCAAAGTGCGAAATATAGGCTTAGCCCGTTCGGCGCCGCGCCAGATTCGCAATTGCTCGCAGTTCCTCCATGCGCAGCGACAGTGCTGCGGCAACGTAGACGACTGCGCCCACCACGACGCCCCCGCCTCCCACTGCCAGCGACCCCACGCCCGGCAGCGCGACCCGCCATCCGACGAGCGCCGCTCCCATCACCAGCGACGCTAACCCGCTCCTGGCAAAGGCGATGAGCATCCGCCGCCCCTCCAAGCCATCCAGTCTCCGCCGGATCAGCGCCAGCAGTGCCAGCAGCTCCAGCAGGGTGGCGATCGAGTTAGCCAGTGCCAGCCCCGCGTGGGGCGGCAGGCCCGCCGACCGGAACACTCGCGGCAGCGTCAGGCTCAGCGCCACGTTGAGGCCCATCGCCAGACCGCCTACCCAGACTGGCGTGAGTGTATCGTGCAGCGCGTAAAAGGCGCGTGCAATGATCTCCAGTCCGGCGTGCCCTATCAGTCCCAGCGCGTAAAAGGCCAGCGCCCACGCCACCGCCTCCGTCGAGGACGATTCGAACGCCCCTCGCTCAAAGAGTAACCCCACCAGCGGTTGGCCTAACACCAGCAGTCCAACCGTGGCCGGCAGACAGAGCGAAAAGATCGCCCGCAAGGTCGCGGACAGAGTATAGCGCATTTCGTCCCGCTCGCCGCGAGCTGCCTGGGCGGCAAAGGTGGGAAAGGCGGCCGTGCCCACCGCCTGGGCAAAGACCCCCTGCGGCAGCAGCATCAGCAGCCAGGCATAGTTGATGGCCGAGACCGCCCCCTCTCCCAATCCCGAGGCCAGGCTGTTGTTGACGACAAAGTTGAGTTGGGTGATGGCAGTACCCAGCACGCGGGGAGCCATCAGCCGCCCCACCTCACGCACGCTAGGGTCATCCAGCCCCAGCGTGGGAACGTAACGCGCGCCGTAGCGCAACAATCCCGGCGTCTGTACCAACAAATGCAGCGCCGCGCCCGCAACCACGCCGACCGCTATTCCCCGCACGCCCAGGCGCGGGCCCAGTAGCAGGGCCCCACCGATGATCGAGAGATTGTAGAGCGACGGAGCCAGCGCCGGTAGGAGGAAATGCTGGTGGGCGTTCAACGCTCCCATCACGATGCCGCTCACGCCAAAGATGACGGGAGAGACCAACATCAGGCGCAGGAGACTGACCGTGAGCGTTTGCTGAGTTGGAGCAAAGCCAGGGGCAATGATCGTCCGTACCAGCATTGGCGCCAGGAGCGCCAGCAGCCCCGCCACGACGGTCAATGCGATCAGCGCCAGGTTGGCGACGGCCGACGCCATCCACCAGGCTGCGGCGCGATCTTTGCGCGCCAGATGAACGGCAAAGGTGGGAATAAAGGCCGATCCCAGCGCCCCGCCGGTGATCACCAGGAACACTGTCTCCGAGATGCGAGCCGCGACCAGGTAGGCGTCCAGATCACCGCTGGTGCCGAACAGAGCGCCGATGACCATCTGGCGCACCAGCCCCAACGCGCGACTCACGACGAAGAGGGCCATCACCAGTGTCGCGGCTCGCCCTATCTCATCGAGGCTCGTCTTTAGGGCCTGTTCCTTGCTCCTGCCCATTCGAGCTCGTGACTCCCTAAATCCCCCTCACTCCCAATTTACGCAGCACTTTTGCGGGAGTAACGCGGCGGGCGCGCCCCCATTGACTGCGCGTCCAACGCTTAAAGCTGTTGAGCGGCTTGCGACGCTGACTCTCGGTCATGGCCCACTTGAGGAACTCGTAATCCTGCCCCTTGATCTTGGGCTCAGTGGGGTTGCGACGGTAGGAATCATAATCGGTGATGCGGCTCAGACCGCGCTCGACCACGTAATCGTACAGGTCTGTGCCAGGGTGAGGGGTGAAAAAGGCCGGACTGTAGTAATCGGGATCAATTTCCTTCATCAACCGCACCGTGTCCATCACCTCTTCCTTGGTCTCGGTGGGCAGCCCCATCATATAGTTAGCCCAAATAGATATGCCATACTTGCGGCAGATGCGGGCAGCCTGGCGATTCTGCTCCACCGTCGTACCCTTGCGGATGAACTTGAGGACGCGGTCGTTGCCGCTCTCAAAACCGATGAAATAGCCGCGCAGCCCTGCCTCGGCCATACGGGCCACCATATCCTCGTGTTTGACCAAGATGTCGGCGCGGGTCTGGCAGAAGAAGGACTGGGTAAAGCCTCGCGCCCGGTACTCGTTGGTGAATTCGATCACCCACTCCCGGTCCTCGGTCAGGCAATCGTCGTGGAACATGAAGGATGCAAAGTGGTATTGCTCCCGCAGCATCTCCAACTCGGCGATGACGTTGGGAACAGAGCGGCGGCGGGTGCGCTTGCCGAACAGGTAATCCTCTCCCGGCTTGCAAAAGGCACAGTTGTACAAACAGCCCCGCCCGGCGATGATAGTCACAAAAGGGGGCGGCAGTTCCCGGACGAAGGGCACCTCGGGCGAATCGATGTCGTAGCCCCACTTGCGCCACTCGTCGAGGAACAAGCTCCGGTCGGCAAAGGGAAGCGCGTCCAGATCGGGCGTCTCGCCGCGCAGCACACGGTTGGGCGGCGGGTCGCCACCCTCAATCAGCCGCAGTAACTTGGGAAACGTCGCCTCTCCCTCTCCGGTCACCAGGTAATCCACGTGGGGGATACGCAAGGAATCCTCCAGCGCGATGGTGACGTGGGGGCCGCCGATGACGGTGACAACCTCGGGGTCGAGCTCCTTGACGATGGCTAGCGCCTGGCGGGCCGGGTTATAGTCCACGCTCATCATCGTCACGCCGACGACGTCAGGATCTCGCTCCGCCAGTAGCTCGCGAAAGTGGTCCCAGCCCGAAAGGGCGCGCAGGTCAATCAGGTCCACCTCGAACCCCTCAGACTTGGCAGCAGCACTCAAGGAGGCCAGGCCATGGGAGATCCAGCCGGCGTCCATCCCCTGCTTGAGGGAGTTAAAGCCCCGGCCAGCGACACCGGCGAAAACGAACGTCGTCTTGATGGACATACGATTCTCCAATAGGAACACGAATAAAAAGCTGCGCCCAAAACCGACAAGTTATCTCCCGTTCGCCCAGGGTCTTCCAAGAAGACCGTCTGACCAAGGCGAACGCCCAAGCGGCGGGCTTTCCTCAATTTCCAAAGTGGGAATTGCTTCGTCGCGCTGCTCCTCGCAATGACGAAAAAAGGCGCGACCATTCTAGTACGATACCCCTATTTGTCAAATCACCGTCGTTATAGCTACGCCACAACACAATATGCATGGGTGTGTATCTGAAATTGTGCATAGCTTGAGTTGACAAAAGGCAGCAATCC
>CAYMWP010000103.1:0-17101 GCA_964393895.1 uncultured Anaerolineales bacterium
TAAGTTCACAGGTCAACTGACACGTTTGGGAGCAATTTTGGATCTACTGAGACTGTGAATCGGCACTCCCATCACGTCGGGCTTACGATGTACCTCACATTCAAGTCTCTTTTCGGTCTCTCCTTTCCACCGACAGATACTCAACCCGGCCTTCGTACCGACCAAAGCACCACCCCCCGTCGGAAAAAGGGCGATGGCTTGCACATCGTTAGAGGCCAAACCATCGTTCGTGGTGATCGGCCCGATCCAGGGGGCGTTGACCAAGCGCTCATCGTGCAGCGCCAATCCGTCCCCCATCACTCCGATCCAGATAACCCCATCCTCGTCTATAACGACCGCGCGCACGGCTCCAGGGGCTGCGGTGTCCCAGGGCGGCTGATATGGACATGACCAATCATCTCCGCTCAAACGGTACAACCCATAGTTCGTCCCGACCCACAACGCGCCGTCGAATCCCTTGGCGATGCTGAACGGGATAAAGTAGACGCCCTTTTCCCACCCCGAGGGAGCGGCGATGTGTCGCCACTGCTCATCCGCTTCCAGAACGCCTAACGAGTGTCCATCCCAAGCCCCGACGCACCCCCGCTCGCCATCCAGATAAATCGTGCTGACGCGACAGCCGGGCAACCCATCTCTGCCTGCCCGCGTGTAGCTCGCCACTGGCGAGTAAGGACGCCAATCCGCTCGCTCACTCTCCTGGCCCAAGACCGCCAGGCCGCCCCCCGACGTTCCCACCCAAATTCGCCCGTTCCGTTCGTCCACCGCCAGCGCCGCCACCGTATCAGCCACCAGGTCGCGGAAATCGTAAGAGACGTGGGCAGAACGTGCGGTAAAGGTCTCCAGCCCACCGCCGGACATCCCGACCCACCAGCGCGTCCCATCGACATCGGACTGGGCAGCCGAGGCGAGAACGCCCTCCTCCGACATCGGTATTTCACCTTGACATTCCAGCGGCATATTCTCCTGCCAGAGCGACCACGTCACCCCGATGGCGGCCGCCAGGCCCATGACGATCAACGCCGCGATGCCCAGCCGCCGCCAGGTTCGCAAGCGACAAGCCCGGTGGAGCAGCTCGGCCGAGCCGGGATAGTGGGCGTCGAGGGCGCGCAGTTCGACCAACGCCTCCAGCGCGTCGCTCACCTGACCGCGCTCCAGGAGCACGGCTGCCTGCCCGAACAGATTCGCCGCTCGCTCCCCCCGCTCAGCACGGCGGGTCTGCTCCGCCATATCCGCCAGGCGGGCTGCCAGGGCGGGGAACTCGCCCTTGACGACGATGGCAACGTTGCCCGATCCAACGATATTGCCATCGCCCGTGATCTCCAGGTTACGCGCCGCGAGAGCCGAGATGACGGCCTCGGGCGCGTGCGCCTGCAGCGCCAGAGCCAGTTCCGGCAAGCGCGAGGCGTCCCCGGCCTGAAGGGCGTCTATCAAGCGTGTCAGGTCATCCGATTGGTCCATCCTGGTGTCCCGCGCCGGCCGAGGCGTAGAGCGTGGCGTGATTCCTGTGGATGGCAAAGGCTTCAGGTGACTGATAGCGATGTGTGGCCCAGTGCAGCCAGCCCATGCCGGGGCGAGAGAGGCTGATTTGGCCCTCGCCGGCTGCTATGCGTGCCTCGCCAAAAGTCGCTCCCCGTGGCATCTCTGCATATCTCATATCGGGAACCGGACGCCACGACGCCCCCCCGTCGTCGCTCCGATACACCCCGCCTCCGCCGCTATCGCTTACGGTCCCGGCGTACAGCCCTTCTCCCCCCGGCCCCACCGCCAGCGCCCTCACGGAACGCGGCCTGCCAGACGGGAAACCGGTTGTGGTGACCGGCTCCCACTCGACGGCGACCGGGCGGGCGGTGAGCAGGACACCCAACCCATCCAGCGCCACCAGAATCACCAGGCTCCAGGCCAGTACCTGCCGCAGCCAGAACCAGGCGCGGGTGCGGCGTAGCCTATCCCACTCACGGCGAACTCGCTCACACAATTCTGTTTGCCACGCAACGCGCCAGATAAGAGCCAATCCGCTCAATCCCAATCCCAAGCCAAGCGCCATTTTGACTGTCTGGTAATGGTTATCCAGCGTTTCAAGGGCGCCAAATGCAAATGGGTCATCAGTGACCTCTCCAACATCATCAAACCCAGGAAGGGGAGCAACAATTGTTGAAGGACCTTCCTGGTAACGAGTTCCGAGGGATATAACCCGATCACCAATGACGTACAGGGTTTCGGGGATGGTTAGCAGAACTCGGATAGGAGTGGGTCTGTCACGGTCGATAAACCAATTTCCAGCCTCGTCTATCTCCCACAGGCCACCGGCGACCGGCGGCGCTATTACCCAAGGAAGCACGAATAGAAATGTAGCCGTGCATATGATCAAGGCCATCCATCGCACAACTCGATGACGAGATAGCCGCTCGGCCGCTGCATCTAGCCAACCCCCGACCATCATCACCCATCCAGCAAAGACGAGCGCATCCAGCCAGTTCGGTATTCCCCTTTGAAAAAAGATCAAGATCGCATACACGACACATAACAAACTACTGCCCAACCAAGCCAACAAAAACCTGCGCCAACGTTGCCAGCGCGTCATCGTATGATCTCCCATCTTACTCTCCCCTCACATCCTCCACCTCGCCCCCCTGTCCTGGCCGAAAAGCTCATCCGTTCTACACCAGAGCGCAATTTCCCCACTTTGGTAGAATAGCGACCTGCCCGTCCTAATCTGCGAGGTAACCGATGACCTTTATCCATCAAAGTGTACATTCTATTTGCCAGGCTGTCAAACGACGCCTGCGCCAATGGGCAAACCACATAAAAGTCCAGAGCCGGACCATTGGGGGTAATCGTGTCAGCGAGCATTGGAACGGGCCGGGGAGCACAGGGAAGGAGCGGTGGTTTTGCCGCTCTTGCGTCGGGGAAAGAAACCAGGTTTTTCAGAAAAACCTGGTTTCTCGCCTTGCAAACCCCAGGTTATTGAGAGGATACTTGCGGGGGTACTTGCAGCACAGCTTAATCTGCCACAACAACCCGGATTCCTGCGCTCCGGAGCGCTTCGACGACCACCGGCTCGACGCCAGCGTCGGTCACCACCGTATCCACCGCCGACAGCGACGCGACGAACGCCGGCGCCGTCCGCCCAAACTTGGTGTGGTCGGCGACCAGGATCAGCCGGTCGGCCAGGCGGACAATGGCCCGGTCGGTCATCGTCTCTGGCAGATAGTCGTTGGTCAGACCGTGCTCCAGGTGCACAGCGCGGATGCCCATCACGACTTTGTCGGCGCGCAACTCGGCCAGCGCCTGCTCGGTGATGTGACCGATGAGCGACAGCTCCGACGGGCGTAACAGCCCTCCCAGGACCACGACCGTCAGGTCCGGCGCCTCGGCCAGCAAATTGACCACTGGCAGCGAGTTGGTGATGACAGTCAATTCCGACCGTCCCTTCAGGTGCTGAGCCACGGCCAGCACCGTGGAACCACTGCCCAGGAACACCGTCTCGCCGTCGGCGATCAGCGCCGCCGCCGCCCGGCCGATCTGCTCCTTGGCTTCGGCTTGCTCGTGGGTTCTCTGGCAGATGGGCGCTTCAGGGGTGGCCGATTCAGGCCGGACGGCCCCGCCGTGCACCCGTTGGAGCACCTCTTCGGCGTCCATCTCTTCCAAGTCCCGGCGCACCGTCGCCTCGCTGACGCTAAACTGCTCACACAGCTCGGCGACGGAGACTCTCCCGTTCCGGTAGACGATCTGGCGGATCTGTTCCTGACGCGCGGCTTTGTTCATACTCTCTGGCTCCTCGGCACGACATCCGGTAAAGATGGACACACCTGACCCCCCCCTCGAAAGTCCAAAGGGCGAGCGGCTGTGACCGCCTTTCATTTTACCCGAAATCCATACGTCTGTCAAGCACTATATGATTGATTTATGATTGTTATATGTTTGTTTCATCCTTTTTTACTTGACAAACAATCATTTTTGTGATAGAATATGCACGGTTTTGAGAGATGATATGTCCGGCGATGCTCTGTTACTGCAAGAGTTCCGACCGCGCCCAGCGCTGGTCACACCTGACTGCACACCACCGCGTCCCCGTTTCCCGGTGATAGATGCCCACAACCACCTGGGGGAGCTGTTCAATGGCGGGTGGGTGGATCGGCCTCTCGCCGCATTGTTGGGCGCGATGGACAAAGCCGGCGTCGAGGCCGTGGTCGATCTGGATGGCGGTTGGGGGGAGGACACCCTATCTCGCCACCTCGACCATTTTAAGGCCGGCGCGCCGGAGCGCTTTTACCACTTTGGCGGGGTGGATTGGAGCCAATGGCCGATGCGGGGCGACCGTTTCGGCGCATGGGCCGCCGACCGCCTGCGTGAGCAAGTGCAGCGCGGCGCCCAAGGTCTCAAGATTTGGAAAGAGCTGGGCCTCCATGTGCGCGACCATCACGACCGGCGCGTGACCGTGGACGACCCCCGCCTTGACCCCATCTGGCAAACGGCTGCCGAGTTGAACGTCCCCGTGCTGGTCCACGTGGCCGACCCGGTCGCCTTTTTCGACCCCCTGGACCGCTTTAACGAACACTGGGAAGAACTGCACGTTCACCCGGACTGGCACGTTCCCGCGCCGCCCGGCCCATCTTTTGAACACATCGTCGAGTCCTTTGCTCGCCTCGTGCTGCGCCACCCGCGGACCACCTTTATCGGCGCCCACGTCGGCTGCTACGCCGAGAACCTGACCTGGGTCGGCCGCCTGTTAGACCGGGCGCCCAATCTGTACGTGGACATTGCCGCCCGAATCAGCGAGTTGGGCCGCCAGCCCTACACCGCGCGCCGCTTCTTCCTAAAGTACGCGGACCGCATCCTGTTCGGCGCCGACCTGGGGGTGGACCCCGCCGTGTACCGCATCTACTACCGCTTCCTGGAGACGGACGACGAGTACTTTGACTATGATACCGGCGACGTGCCGGGACAGGGCCGCTGGTGCATCTATGGGCTGTTCCTGCCCGACAATGTGTTGGAGAAGGTCTATCGTTTGAACGCGCTGCGCTTGCTCGCGGGAAAGCGTCCCGCCGAAGCCGAATCCGCGCCCCTAGGCGCCCCGCGCCCCTCAGAGACCCTAGACCTCGGAGGTCTCTGCCGAGCTTGTGCTCGCCCAAAACCGCCGATTGGGGCAGTTTTTGAGCCTGAAAACACATCTCATTAGACCTCCGAGGTCTTACCCAACTTGTTTGAAACACACCCAAAAGATATGCACACCCAAGGATCGCACACGCTGTCCGAGATCACCAGCCAGCCCGACGCCTGGGCCGACGCTCTCCGCGCCTTTGCCGCGCTCGAAAGGGAGTTGGCGCGCGCCTGGGCGTCGGTCGCGCCCCGCCAGGTCATTTTCATCGGCTGCGGCTCGACCCATTACCTCTCCCAGACGGCGGCGGCCCTGTTCCAGGGAGTGACCGGTGTGTCGGCCCGCGCCTGTCCCAGCTCCGAGGTTGTGCTGTTCAGCGAACAGGTGTTGCCTGATCCGCGCCAGACGTTGCTGGTCGCCATCTCGCGCTCCGGCACGACCACCGAGACGCTGGTCGCCGTGGACCGCTTCCGCCGGATCGGTGGGCGGGCGGTGTGGGCCGTCACTTGCTACCCGGACAGCCCGCTGGCTCAGGCGGCCGACCTGGTGCTGCCCGCCGAGGCGGCCCAGGAACAGAGCGTCGCCCAGACCCGCTCCTTTGCCAGCATGTTGGTGCTGGTCCAGGCGACGGCGGCCGCCGTTGCCGGACTGGACCCCGCTCCCCTCGCCGCGCTGCCCGAACTGGGGCGCGAACTCTTGGCGCAAACCGCCCCCCTGGCGCAGGCGTGGGGCGGCGAGCGTGAGGTGGACCGATTTTTCTTTCTGGGATCCGGGCCCCAGTATGGCCTGGCCAACGAGGCCATGCTCAAGATGAAAGAGATGTCCCTCAGCCACAGCGAGGCGTTCCATTTTCTCGAGTTCCGACACGGCCCCATGTCTTTGGTGAACGGCCAATCCTTGGTCGTCGGGCTGCTCTCGCAGGCCGCCTACGTCCATGAGCAGCGCGTGATGGCCGAAATGTCCGCCCTCGGCGCCGCGACACTCGCGCTGGGGCCGGGCGCGGCACACGTCCCGCTGGGGGACGAGCACATCCCGGCCTGGGCTATGCCGGTGCTCTATCTGCCGCCGTTGCAACTGATGGCCTACCACCAGGCCATAGCCAGGGGATTGGACCCGGATAGGCCGCGCCATCTTGAATCGGTCGTCTACCTGGATCCGGCGGCTTTTTAGCGGGTCGGTCCTCTCGTCATCTATCAATTTGTCAATCGAAAGTAAAAGTGGAAAGGAGGTAGCCCGTATAAGTTTACTTGGCAAGTTCCCTATGCACGACCGGATAAAAACAAGATCAGAGGAGGAAATAAGATGAATAAATACTTGATTCGTGTCGTTCTTGGTCTGCTCGTCGCCAGCAGTCTGTTGCTGGCGGCCTGCGGCGGACAACCGATGTCATCGCCCCAAGCGCCAGCCGAGCCTGAGGTCGAGGCCGAGGCCGTCGAACTGCGCGTCTGGACGCACCAGAACATCGCCTTCAACGCCGGCCTGGAGGATCTCGCCCAGGCGTACATGGCCGAGCATCCCAACGTGACCATCAACTTTGAGACCTTTGACTATGATACCTACATCCAGACTTTGCAGACGGCGCTGCCGGCCAAAACCGAGGCCGATATTCTCCAGATGTTCGGCTCGTGGGTGTGCAGCTACGTGGAGGGCGGCTACCTGGCCCAGGTACCGGCGGACGTCATCAGCCTGGCGGACGCCCAAGCCAAGGTCCTCCCCGCGCCGTTGGGCGGCTATGTCTGCGACGGCCAGCTCTACGGCGTTCCCCAGGAGTACAACATCGAATACGGCGCTGCATTGTTCAACACCGCGCTGGCCGAAGAAGTGGGCGCGGCCGGCTATGTGGACGGTTGGGCCGACTGGGACGAGTTCATCGCCGACGCCAGACTGATGGCCGAATCCCAGGACGGCGTGATGACTCGCGCCGGTTTCAACTTTACCGGCTCGGACGGCATCGCCACGATGTTCCATTCATTGATCCTGCAATACGGCGGCCAATACCTGAAGGATGGCGTGTACCAGGTCAACACGCCAGAGGGCGTCAAGGCGCTGGAACTGATGAAACTTTTGGTGGACGAGGGACTGGTTGATCCGGTGCTCTTCAACGACGAAGAGAACTGGGTGGGAGACTCGTATTTCGACGGCTCCAGCGCCATCGGCCTGGTGGGCCCGTGGGCGGTGCCGGAATACAGCGGTGATTATCCAGAGGTGGTTAAAGTGACCATCTACGCTCCGCTACCGAGCGTGGGCGCGGAACCGCTCTTTGCGGCCGCTTCCGGATGGGGTATGAGTGTTTCGGCCAACAGCGACGTGCAGGCGGCCGCCTGGGATTTTGTCAAATTCGCCGCGCTGGACCCGGCCAACGCTGTGCAGTGGAACCTGGCCTCCGGCACGCTGCCCGCCCTGAAGGGGAACGTCAGTGGCGCGAACGCCGAAAAACTCGTGACCGAGTTCCCTTACTTTGAGCCATTCCTGGCTCTCCTGGAATACGGTCAGCACGAAGGACAGTTCCCTGACCGTGACTTTGTGTGGTACGAGGTGACCTACCCGCGCGTTTTGAATTTCCTGCAGGGCAACGTCGCGTTGGAGGAGACGCTCAAGACCATCGAGAGCGAAGTGCGGGACTCGTTCCAGTAGACTTTTGGCGGCCCCCCCGCAGGTCGTGAACCTGCGGGGGGACCCACCAGGAGCTGACTATGCCGAAGGAATTTTCTCTAGCAAGATTCTTGGGGGACTGGCTGCGTCATCCGCTGCGTGGACGTGACGCCGCCGAAAAGCGTTTCGTGGCGATGACCGTCTCGCCCCTCCTCCTGTACATGGCCTTTTGGACCCTCTTCCCGCTGCTGTGGGGGTTCTCCCTGGGATTTTTTGAATACAGCGCCCGGCGGGCCGGCGGGCCGTTCCTGGGCTTGGGCGGCGACAACCCCTTCGTCGGGTTACAGCATTTTCAGCATATGATGAATTTCGCGCCCGACGCGCCGCTGATCGTGCGCCAGTTCCACATCGGCTTCAAGACCACCCTGCTGTTCGCCTTCATCGTCGTGCCCCTGAATCTGGCGATCACCCTGCCGTTGGCCGTGTTGATCGAGTCCGTTCACAAACAGCTCAAAGGTCTTTTTCGTGCGCTTTTTTTCCTGCCGGTGCTGGCGCCTTCGGCGGGCGTAGCGATTATGTGGGGGTACATCTTTCATCCCCAGCGCGGCCTGTTAAACGCTATCATCGGCCGGTTCGCCGGAAAACTGATCGGCGTCAACTGGACCGGCGACCCGAATCTGATCGTGGCTGGCGTCCCGGTGGCCCTGCTCGCCGTCATCGTCGCCTACCTGTGGCAAGATTATGGTTACAACATGGTCATCTTTGTCGCCGCGCTGCAGGGCATTCCCCAGAGCATCAAGGACGCCGCCCTGGTGGACGGTGTAAACGCCTGGCAGATGTTCACCCGCATCACACTCCCGCTTCTCAGCCCCACCATCCTGCTCACCTCGGTGCTGACACTGATCTCCGCCTTCCAGGTCTTTGACATCATCCAGATCATGACCGACGGCGGCCCCAACGACCAGACCCACACGCTCCTGCTCCACATATACAGCTATGCCTTTCGTTACCAGCGCCTCGGTTGGGCGGCGGCCGTGTCCATCGTCCTCTTTTTGCTCGTGTTCGCCATCTCGCTGGTACAAACCCGCCTGCTCCGCACAGAATGGGAGTATTAGCGATGACGGACAGGTTTTCCTCACGCTCCCGGCGCGGGCCCCGTTTGAATCTTGCCTACCTGGTGCTGATCCCTGCCACCATCGTCACCTTGCTGCCGTTCATCTGGGTGATCCTGGGCTCGTTCAAAACGGGCGCCGAGATCCGCCAGATCCCCTCCAGCTTTTTCCCGCAAGAGTTCACGCTGGCGAATTATGAAACCGTCTTGACCGATCCGCTCCTGCCGCTGGCGACGTTCTACCGCAACTCGGCCATCATCGCCCTGGCGAACGTGGTGCAGGTGTTGTTCACCAGCTCTCTTTTCGGCTACATCTTTGCCAAGTTCGATTTCCGGGGCAAACAGCCGTTGTTCTGGTTTATCCTGGCGACCATGATGATCCCGGCCCAGATCACGATGGTCCCCGGCTACCTGATCCTGGCGAAATTGGGGCTGATCAACCGGCTGTGGGGCCTCATCCTCCCGGCCGCGGTGGACGCCTTTGGCATCTTTCTCTTTCGCCAGTTTGCCCTCGCTATCCCCAACGAATTGATAGACGCCGCGCGGGTTGATGGCGCATCGGAATTTCACATCTACTGGCGCATCGCCTTGCCCCAACTGGGCCCGGCGCTGGCGACCTTTGGCATGTTGACGTTCATGTTCAACTGGAACGCCTACCTCTGGCCGCTGATCGTGCTGACCGAGCAAAACGTGCGCACCCTGCCGATCATCCTCACCTGGTACTCGACCCGCATGGGCAACAAGTACCATCTGACGATGGCCGCCTCTGTCCTGGTCGTGATGCCGGTCCTGTTCGTCTTTGCCCTCGTGCAGCGCTGGATTGTGGAGGGCATCACGCTGACAGGGGTCAAATCGTGAGACGGTTCTTGTGGCTCTGTCTGGCGTCCGTCCTGCCGCTGTGCGCGGCCTGTGAAGCCGCTCCCGCAGTCGAACCCACGACCCTGACCGCGGAGGTATCCACGTCTCAGAAACTCGATTGGTGGCATCCAACGACCGGTCTGACCTGGCAGTGGCAACTGACCGGCCGGTTCGATTTTGACATCCAGGCGGACGTGTATGACATTGACCTGCACGTGGACAAGTCTGCTGTGGACTATTTCCACGCCCAGGGCGCTCGCGTCATCTGCTACATTTCCGTCGGCTCGTGGGAGAATTGGCGGCCCGACGCCGACCAATTCCCGCCGGAGGTTATCGGCAGGGATTACAAGGGCTGGGCAGGCGAAAAGTGGCTCGACATCCGCCAGATTGACCAAATCGCTCCTATCATGCGGGCGCGCCTCGACATGTGCACCGCCAAGGGCTTTGACGCCGTCGAGCCGGACAACATGGAGATCTATACCGACGACACCGGCTTCCCCCTGACCTACGACGACCAGTTGCGCTATGCCCTGTGGCTGGCCGAGGAGGCCCACCAGCGCGGCCTGGCCATCGGTCAGAAAAACGCGCCCGACCAGACCCATGACCTGGTGGACGTCTACGACTTTGCCATCACCGAGGACGCCTTTTACTACGGCTGGGCCGCGGACATGCTGCCCTACATCCAGGCTGGCAAGCCCGTCTTTGCGGCCGAGTATACGGACACGGACGTTGATTTCGAGGCCGCCTGCGAGTTCGGCCGCCGGCACGGCCCGAGTTTCATCCTCAAGAACCGCAACCTGGGCGCTTTTCGGGAGACCTGCCCGTGACGAACAACGCCCACCCGACTGGATAAGGAATTTCTATGGCTAAAATTGCAATCATCGGCGCCGGCAGCGCCGTCTTTGCCACCGAACTGATGACCGACTTTTTGTCCACTCCGGCGCTGGAACGAGGCGCCTTCGCCCTGGTGGACATTGACGTCGAGCGCCTGGAACTGGCCCACCGGATGGCCGAGTTCCTCATCGAGCGCTCCGGCCGGGATTGGACCGTCCAGGCCACTGCCGACCGCACCCGCGTCCTGGCTGGCAGCGATTACGTCATCAACACCATCGAGGTGGCCGGGCTGGCCCACGTGCGCCACGACTATGACATCCCGCTCCGGTACGGCGTGGATCAGTGCATCGGCGACACCATCGGCCCCGGCGGGCTGTTCAAGGCCCTGCGCACTCTGCCCGCCTGGCTGGACATCCTGGCTGACGTGGAGCGGCTGGCCCCTCGCGCCCTGGTGATGAATTATACCAACCCGATGTCACTCACGGTGCTGGTCGGCATTCGCGCCTCGACACTGCCCATCGTCGGGCTGTGCCACTCGATTCAGCACACATCCCGCCAACTGGCCGACTACCTGGACGTTCCCTACGAAGCATTGGACTGGCGAGCGGCAGGCATCAATCACCTGGCCTGGTTCGTCAAACTTGAGCGCGATGGTCAGGATCTCTATCCCCGGCTGCGTGAAAAGGCCCGCGTTCCCGAAATCTATGACCAGGACCCGGTCCGTTTCGAGATGATGATGCACCTGGGTGCCTTTTCCACCGAGGGCAGCGGGCACGCCTCCGAGTACACGGCCTACTTTCGCAAACGCCCCGACCTGGTGGCGCGCTACGACCGGGGTGGTTACCGGGGCGAGAGTGGTTTTTACGCCAACAACTGGCCGACCTGGCGCGCCGAGGGTGACCAGTACATCCGCCATGTTTTAGCGCACCGGGAAACGCACGAGATGACCCGAGGCCCCGAGTTCGCCTCGTATGTCGTGGAGGCCATTGAGACGGGCCAGCCCCAGGTAATCTACGGCAACGTGCGCAACACCGGCCTGATAGACAATCTGCCGCAGGATGGCGTGGTCGAAGTGGCCTGCCTGGTGGACCGCAAGGGCGTCCAGCCGACTCACTTTGGCCCGCTGCCCACGCATCTGGCGCTGCTCAACGCGCAGCACATGGCCTTCCACGACCGGGTCGTCACCGCCGTGCTGGAACAGGACCGCGAGGCCGCCGTCCATGCCCTGATGGTGGATCCCCTGACCGCCGCTGTCTGCTCTCTGGCCGAAATCCGGCGTATGTTCGACGAAATGATCGAGGCCGAACGTGACGATCTCCCCGACTTTCTCGAAACGTGAAAGAGGCCTGACCGGTTTTCAAGCCCTCTCAAGGCGCGATGCGTGCCTGGCCGCTGCCGTCGGGCTGTTGGGCCTGGCCCTCTACGTTCGCACCCTGGCTCCCGGCCTGCTGCCCGGTGACAGCGGTGAGTTTCAGGCGCTGGCCTACCTGTTGGGTCACACCCATCCCACCGGCTATCCCGTCTACCTGGCCCTGGCTAAACTGTTCACGCTGTTGCCCGTGGCCAGTGTCGCCTGGCGGGTGAATCTCTTCTCGGCGGTGATGGCCGCCCTGACCGTATCCGGCGTCTACGTCGCCGGGCGGCGGCTCACCGATCGGCGAGGGGCCGCCGTCGTTGGTGCGCTGGCCCTGGCCGTCTCGCCCACCTTTTGGTCGCAGGCCATCATCGCCGAGGTCTATGCGCCCGGCGCTGCCTTTTTCGTCTGGATTGTGGCCATATTGTTGTGGTGGGACGCTGACCCCAGGCCCCGCGCTCTGTTCGTCGCCGGGCTGCTGGGTGGTCTGAGTCTGGGCATGCACATGAGCGTCATCTTGTTGGTCCCGGCTGTTGGTGTGTTTCTTGCCTTGCAGTATCGGCGTCAAAGCCTGCCACAGCTCCGGGGCCTCAAAACGGCTGTGGGCGGCGCGTTGGTGGGCGTGGCGGTGCTCATTGTCATCTTTTTGCTGATCCATTGGCGCCGCTCGCCGGCCGGCTATTTCCCCTCCGTGATCGAACCGTCCCGCTCGGCTTGGGGGTTGTCGGCCGAGCAGATAGACGGCCCGGGAGAGCAACTTCTCTTTGGTTGGAGCGCCCGGCAATTTCGCTCCTTCATGTTCGCCGACCCGGACACTGTGATGCCGAAATTGGCCAGCCGGTACGGGGAGAACCTGCCTTCAGAGTTGGCCTGGTCGCTCATTCTCCTGGCCGGAGTGGGCGCTCTGAATGCGCTGCGCAGCCGCCCTCGCGTCGCCATCCTCCTGCTACTCGCCCTGGTAGCTCAGTGGCTCTACACCTTTAACTATGACATCTGGGACCTGTACGTCTTTTTCATTCCCAGTTATGTGTTGCTGGCAGTTTTGACCGCTGCTGGCCTGGGCGCCCTGGTGGACGCGGTGAATCGGTTCACCGCGCGTTGGGGCAGCGATCCCGTCTGGGCCGACGCGACGCTGTCGGTGTTGGTGATCGTCATCGCCGTCTATCCCACCCTCCAACCGCGCCTGGACGCCGTGCGTCAAGGGACACTGGCCTTTACCTGGGATGACTTTGAGGAATACCCGGTCGGCCCTGGCGGCTTTGAGGAGATACACCAGCAGCTCCAGATTTCTCTGGCGCAGGCGCCCCAGAATGGCATCATGTTCCTGGACTGGGATCTGTTGTATCCATGCTACTATGTGGCCCACGTCGAACTGGGCCGCACCGACCTGGCCTTTGTCGAGACCTACCCGGCCGACGATCAGGATGGCTTGGCCAACTCGGCGCTCGCGTTCATCGCCGCGCAACAGGCCGAACGCCCGGTGTTGGTGTCGGAACGACTGCCCGAGCTGGCCTCCGCTGGCTATCGCCTGACTCCGCTCCGGGTCGGCGCGCTGCGGTTGTACCGCGTCACCGAGGGGAGCCAGTAAGCGATAGAGATGGAGGCGAATCCTGACGTCTCGCTCCTAGAGATCGTCGCCGCTCACAAGCGCGGCGTCCCGGTCGGGATCTATAGCGTCTGTTCAGCCCATCCCTTCGTGTTGGAGGCCGCCGTGCAGCAGGCCCTGGCGGACGGCTCGCCACTGCTGGTCGAGTCCACTTGTAACCAGGTGAACCAGGCGGGCGGCTACACGGGTATGACGCCGGCCAGGTTCCGTGATTACGTGTGGCGCATCGCCGACCGGTTCGGCTTTGCCCGCCAGCGGCTGATCCTGGGCGGCGATCACCTCGGCCCCAGCCCCTGGCAGCGCGAACCGGCGGCGAGCGCCTTGGGCAAGGCGCGGGTGCTGGTGCGGGATTGCGTGCGGGCCGGTTACACCAAGATTCACCTGGATGCCAGTATGAGGTGCGCTGATGATCCACCAGACGCACCTTTGGAGCCTCAGGTGGCGGTGGAACGGGCCGCCGAGCTGTGCCTGGCAGCCGAGCAGGCTCACCGGGACGCTGATCCGCGTCAGGCCGCGCCGTGTTACGTCATCGGCACCGAGGTCCCACCGCCGGGCGGCGCGCGGCAGCCCGAGGGCCGGCTGGCCGTGACGCAGGTCCAAGACGTGCAGCAGACCATCGAGCTGACCAGGGAGGCATTTCGCCAGCGCGGACTGGAGAGTGCCTGGCAGCGCGTCATCGCCGTGGTCGTCCAGCCGGGTGTGGAATTTGGCGACGACACGCTCTTCGAATACCATCGGTCGGCGGCGCGTCCTCTCTCGCAGTTCATTCAAACCTGTGACCGGCTCGTCTTTGAGGCGCACTCGACCGACTACCAGACCCGCGAGGCCCTGCGCTCTATGGTGCTGGATCACTTTGCCATCTTGAAGGTCGGCCCTGCCCTCACCTTTGCCTTTCGCGAGGCCGTCTTTGCCCTGGCGCAGATGGAAACAGAATGGCTTTCAGATCGGGCGGGGGTTGCGCTGTCCAACGTCCGGCGCGTGCTCGACGGGGCAATGGCGGCCCGGCCGGCGTACTGGCAAACCTATTACGCCGGTTCCAAAGCCGGCATCCTGTTTGCCCGCCGGTACAGCTACAGTGACCGCTCGCGCTACTACTGGCCGGACCCCGCCGTCCAACAGTCTCTGGCCCATCTACTGGACAACCTGACTCATCACCCCGTTCCGCTGACATTGTTGAGCCAGTTCATGCCGGTCCAGTACGAGCGGGTGAGGAACGGTCTGTTGCGAAACTTGCCGGAGGACCTCATCCGGGATAAAATCCAGGCAGTCGTTGCCAACTATGCGTGTGCCTGTGCCGGGCAGAACTCTGCGCCGTAGGAGTCGTTAGATGACATCCCTGAGCATTGGAAAAATCCGCCGTTTGCAACAATGCGCTACGCCTCGCGGCAAGCTGGTCATTATGGCGATAGACCATCGCCGCAACCTGCGCCGGGCCCTCGATCCAGAAAATCCGGACGCCGTTCCCGACGAAACGCTGGTCGCCTTCAAACAAGACGTGGTCGCCGCCCTGGCCCCGATCTCTTCTGGTGTGCTGCTGGATCCCGAATATGGCGCGGAGCAGTGCATCGCCAGCGGCGCGTTGCCTGGCCGCACCGGTCTGGTCCTGTCCATTGAGCGTAGCGGCTACAGCGGCGAGCCTCACACCCGCCTGAGCGAGCTACTGCCCGGTTGGGACCCAGAGCGGGCAGTGCGGATCGGCGCCAACGCCGTCAAGCTGTTGGTGTACTACCACCCCGAAGCGTCAACCGCCGCCCAGATCAAAGACCTGGTGCGTCAGACGGCAGGGGCCTGCGCTGAAGCGGACATCCCATTCTTTCTGGAGCCGCTGACCTACTCACCCAATCCAGCCCACCTCGAGCTCTCACCGGAGGAACACCGCCGCGCCGTCGTCGAGACGGCCCGCAGACTGACAGCCATCCCCGGCGTGGATGTGCTCAAAGCCGAGTTCCCACTGGACGTCGAAGCCGTCCCCGACGAGGCGGAGTGGCTGGTCGCCGGCCAGGAGTTGACGGAAGCGTCGCGGGCGCCCTGGGTGCTGCTCAGCGCAGGGGGAGATTTCGAGACCTATATGCGTCAAGCAGCAGTCGCCGCCCGCGCCGGGGCCTGTGGCGTGGCGGTGGGCCGGGCCGTCTGGCAAGAGGCCGTCGGTATGCCAGCGGCGGAGCGCCAGGCGTTCCTGTCCGGCCTGGCCCGCGAACGGATGGCCCGGATCACGGCTCTATGTGAGGCCCTGGCCCAGCCATGGATGTCATGACTAAACCCTCGCTGATTGGAGACAGCAATGAAACAAATCCTCGTCGTCGGCGAGTTGAACGTTGATCTGGTTATCAGTGGATTGGAGAGCCTGCCCGCCCTCGGTCAGGAGATCCTGGCTCAAGAATTTCACTTGGTGATGGGCAGCTCTTCGGCCATCTGCGCCGCAGGTCTGGCCCGGCTCGGCGCAACGGTGGACTTTTTGGGCAAGGTGGGGCAGGACGACTATGGAAAATTTGTCACCCATCAACTGCGCCAGTTGGGCATAGGCGCCCAATGGATCATCCGAGATCCCACAGCGCCCACCGGCCTCACCATCTCACTGACCTACCCCCAAGACAGGGCCATGGTCACTGTTCCGGGCAGCATTGACACACTGGATGCCGCCGAGGTCACGCCGCATATCCTGGCGCGTTACAATCACCTGCACGTCAGTTCCTACTTTCTCCAGAAAAAGTTGCAACCCGGTTTGCCGGCCCTGTTCCGTCGCGCGCGCCGGGCCGGTCTGACCATCTCGTTGGATACTGGCTGGGACCCCGAGGAGAATTGGGACAGCGGCGTGTCATCCGTGTTGGAAGAGGTGGATATTTTTATGCCCAACGCGGGAGAGGCCTGCGCCATCGCGGGCGTGGACGATCCGGAGCTGGCTTTGCGCGCGTTGAGCCAACGGGCCGGCCTGGTGGTGGTCAAGTGCGGCGCGGAAGGCGCGATGACGTTGCAGGGTGACCGGGTGTTGCACAGCCCCGGTTTTCAGGTGAACGCAGTAGACACCACCGGCGCGGGAGACTCGTTCGACGCAGGTTTCATCTATGCCTACGTAGTGTGCAAGATGCCCCTAGCGGCGGCGCTCCGCTTTGCCAATGCCTGCGGCGCCCTATCCACGACCGGCTACGGCGGCACGGCGGCCCAACCCACACTCCAGCAGGTGCAGGACTTTTACGCTGATTTGCTCTCGCAGACTGACTCAGCACAGGGAGCTCTTGCCCCCTGCGCTTGACTTTACTGGATCAAGCGCCGAGGACGCGACCCGACGAAATCAGTGCGGGTGCTCAACCTGCTGAAAAGGCAGAAATGCCGTTGTGGGCTTTGCGGGCTGTACTTTGCGGCAGAGGACGTGATCGAAAAGCATCACTGGGACGACAATCCGATGAACAACCGGTACTCCAACCTGGTGATGCTACACGGTCACTGCCACGACGAAATCCACGGCAGACAGTGCTAGTGACAATGGCCCTCGGACTGAAGAGCGGAGTAACGCGAAAGTGTTACGCTCCGTTCGGAAGTGGCGCTGGGGGAAGCGATTCCCCCAGCGACCATAACTTGGGCGTGCTTTTGAAACCACTAAGTGCAGACTGCCGTAAATTCGTGCCGAGTTTTTCACACTCACACCGGCCT
>CAYMWP010000104.1:0-17084 GCA_964393895.1 uncultured Anaerolineales bacterium
CCGATTGGACTGAGGTCGTCTCTGGTGGTTAACGTGCCTCTTTTACCGTAATGCGGGTAAAGGTCCAGGGAATCGAGTGGATCGCGCCGACGCTGGAGGACGTCTTTATCTCGGCGGTCAAGCCGGATGCAAACTGAAACCCTTGCGAAAGTTGGCTTAAACCTTCCCAAGTGAACCTTAAAAATCTAATATAGGTCTTGACACCGTTCTCCTGTTGCAGTATAATATGAGTGGGTACTCACTTTATGAGTGAGCAATCACTATAAAAGGAGAACGTGTTATGACTAATGAGCAGTCACCCACTCGCCGCGAGCGCCGCGCCGCCGCCCGCAAGGCCCAGATTCTCGAGGCTGCGGCCACGGTGTTTGCCGAAAAGGGCTTTCACCGCGCCACCACCAAAGAGATCGCCGAGGCCGCCGATGTGTCGGAAGGCACCCTCTACAACTATTTTGATAGCAAAGAGGACCTCCTGATCGGCATCATGGCCCGCCTGGCCGAGGTGGAGACGTTGCCCGAGGAATTTATGGAGGCGCTGCAGGGCGACGTCCGCGACTTTTTCGTCGCCATGTTCCGCGATCGCCTGGGCCATATTGATCAAGTCCAGGAGACGATTCAGGCCCTTCTGCCCGAGGTGATCGTCAATGACGATCTACGCGAGCGCTTTTACCGGCAGTTTGTGTTACGGGTGACGGCACTGGTCGAGCAATACATGCAGGCGCGGATCGAGATGGGGCACATCCGGCCCGTGAACGCGGCGCTGGCAGCGCGGGCCGTGCAGGCCGCCTTCATCGGTCTGCTCCTGCTGCGCATCTATGGCGACGAGGTGGTCCTGGCCGGATGGCAGGATATACCGGAGACGATGGCGACCATTATCTTTGATGGTCTGAGGCCCAGGGAAGGAGCTGCTTCGCTTCCCTGGGTATTGGAAGAAGGAGGGTGAAATGAGCATCTTGCGCACGCTCTCGCTCATCCGCAAGGAATTCCTGCACATCCTCCGCGACCCGCGCACGCTGGCGGTGATGTTCCTCATGCCCATCATTCAATTGGTGCTGATGGGATACGCCGCCACCACCGACATTGAACACCTGAACACCGCCGTCCTGGACGGCGACCGGTCGAGCGCCAGCCGCGAGCTGATCGACGCCTATCGCGCCTCCAGCTACTTTGACATCGTGCGCTACGTCGAATCGGAACGGCAGTTGGAGCGGCTGTTAGATGGCGGCCAGGTTCGCGCGGGCTTGGTCATTCCCGAAGGATACGGCAAAGAGCTGGACGCCGGGAGACAAGTGCAGATCGCTTTCGTCATTGACGGCTCCGACCCCAGCGTCGCCAGCACCGTCCTCGCCGCCTCGCAATCGGTGGGGCAGGCCCACTCAACCCACATCATAGAGCAGGCCAAGGGGATCGATCTCGACGCAATGCCCGGCGTGCAGGTGCGTCCCCGTGTCTGGTACAACCAGGAGATGAAGAGCGCGAATTTCATGATCCCTGGTATTATGGGGATGATTCTCTACTTCCTGACTGCTCTCTTCACCGCGATGGCCATCGTGCGCGAGCGAGAGCAAGGCACTATCGAGCAGTTAATTGTGACGCCTATCAAGCCATTGGAGATCATCGTCGCCAAAGTCGTTCCCTATGCATTCGTCGCCTTTTTCGACGTACTGGAGGTGCTGGCGATTGGTGTCTTTTGGTTCGGTGTTCCGATTAGGGGCAGCCTGGGATTGTTGCTGGGATTGTCAGCTCTTTTCTTACTTACATCGCTGGGTATCGGTATTTTCATCTCTAGCGTAGCCAACACGCAACAGGAAGCAATGTTGTTGACGTTTCTCACGATGCTTCCGTCCATTTTCCTGGGAGGATTCTTCTTCCCCATCGAGGCGATGCCCGGCTGGCTGCAAATCCTCACCTACGTGGTACCGCTGCGCTACATGCTCGTCATCATCCGGGGCATCATCCTCAAAGGTGTGGGAGTGCAGATATTGCTCCAGGAGGTGATCGCCCTGATTATCTTTGGCACAGCGATTATGCTCTTGGCCGCTACCCGCTTTCGCAAGCGATTGGAATAGAGACTTGGTGAAAGCTGATTTCGCCATAAATTCGTCGAGACCACGTGCCCGCTTTGCTGTAGTATTGCGCTTGATGTCTGATCTGGTCAAATTTCGAACCTTAAAAATTTCATATCCCTCTTGACAAATTCTCCCTTAGGGTGTATACTTTGATTGAGTGATTGCTCACATATTTGAGTGATTGCTCACAAAATAAAGTAAGCACTCAATACAAGGGAGGGCCAATGACTGATCGCCAGGAGGATCCCATCCGGGCGCAACTGATCAAAGCGCGGCGCGCACAGATCCTTGACGCCGCCGCCGAGGTATTCGCCGAGAAAGGGTTTGCCCGCGCGACCACGAAGGAGATCGCCGGCAAGGCAGGTGTGTCGGAAGGCACCATCTACAACTACTTTGGCAGCAAGGAAGATCTGCTGATCGAGCTGATGAATCGTCTGGGCGACATACAGCTAAGGAGAATGCACTTCTCATCTGATCAGTTGGATCAGGCGCTGAAGCAAGATGCGCACGATTTTCTGCGGGGCGTATTTCGAGCACGGCACAGCTTTGTGGCGCACAGCAAGACGATGCTGAGGGCCCTCATCGCGGAGATGCTGATCAACCGCGAGTTCGCCGAGCGTTATTACGAACAAACGCTGCTGCCCTACTCGGAATCGCTTGCGCAACACCTTCAGGCCCGTGTGGAGCGGGGAGAGATACGTCCAGTGGACGTCCCGCTGTTGCTGCGATTCTTATCCGCCATGAACGCTGGTCTCCTCGTGGGGCTGCTGATCGGCGACGATCTGCTCCAGACTCGGTGGCAGGACGAAGCGTTCATCGAGGCGCTGACGAATTTCATCATGTACGGCATCAGCGTCGAGCGCAAGCCGGACCGGGACGAGGAGCGGAGCGGACAATGAGAGGCTTTCTCGCCGTGATGCGCAAAGAGTTCCGCCACGTGCTGCGCGATCCCTACGTGATGGGAGGCGTCTTGCTGGGCACCGTGCTGCTGCTGATGTTGATCTCCTACGCAGTGTCCGCCGATATCGAGCACATCCCCATCGCCGTGTACGACGGCGACCGCACCCCCGAGTCGCGGGCCTACCTGCAGCGGTTCATCAACGAGGAGTTTTTCGACGTGGCGTACTGGACGCGGAGCGCGGCGGAAGCGCGCGAGCTATTGCGCGCCAACCGGGTCCGGGGCGCCATCATCGTCCCGCCGGGCTTTGAAGAGGCGTTGCGGCAAGGCAAACGTGCTCCGGTGCAGATCATCGCCGACGGCACCGAACCGAACATCGCCACGCAGATCACGAGCCGCGCCGAGGTACTCTCGGCGGGACACTCGGTGGAGTTACTGGAAGAACGACTGAGACGCTCAGGAGCATCCACTGACAAAGTCGCGTTGCCCCTCGAGTTCCGGGTCCGGACGCTCTACAACCCCGAGAACCGGGAGCTCAACGCCTTCCTGCCGGGGATGATCGGCTTCGTGATGACGCTCCCCGCCCTGTACGCCGGGCTGTCTCTGGTGAGGGAGCGGGAACAAGGCAGCCTGGAGAGCTTGCTCAGCACGCCGATCCGGCGCCATCAGTTGATCGTTGGGAAAGCGATCCCTTACCTGGTCATTGGGCTGGTGGACACGCTCATCCTCACCGCCGCCGGGGTTTTTCTTTTCGACGTGCCGTTCCGGGGCAGGCTGAGCCACTTGATGCTTTTTTCCGCGCTGTTTCTGCTCTCCAACATCGGCATCAGCCTGGCCGTCGCCAGCATGCTGCGCTCGCAGATGGCAGCGTTGATCGTCAATGGGCTGCTCATGATGGCGCCGCTCACTCAGGCGGGGATCGTGACGCCCTTGTACGCTATGACGCCGAATGGACAGATGCAGGCATTGATGTGGCCGATCACGCACTATGTCATCATCGCCAGGGGCATCTTCTTAAAGGGCGCCGGGACGCAGACCCTGATGGACCACGCGCTGTACCTGCTGGCCTGTGGGATTCTACTGAGTGGACTGGCCGTGTGGCGGTTCAAGAAAAAGCTAGCGTCACCCTCCGGGTTGGCAAAGATGTTCCGGCGTGTCACCGCTTGACGTTTCGAGGAATGAGGAGAGAGTATGATCACCCGCATCTGGAATCTGGTCTGGAAAGAGGCGCTTCAGTTCTGGCGCTACAAATTGCTGCTGGTCTTTCTCCTGGTCTTTCCTGCCCTGAACATGTTCGGCGCAGCAGAGGCCGTCTCGGCAGAGATTATGCACATACCCACGGCCGTCTACGATCAGGATCGGAGCCAGCACAGCCGCGATCTGGTAAATATGCTGCGCGGTTCTCGCCTCTTTGACCCCGATATCTATGTCAACAGTCAGGCGGAGATAGAGCAGTTGTTAGAAGAGGGAACGGTGAAAATTGGACTGGTCATCCCGCCGGATTTCGGCGCCGACCTGCTCGGCGGGCATGGAGCGACAGTGCAGGTATTGCAGGATGGCACCGAAACCCTGACTGCCCTGATGAGCGGGGCCTACCTGGAGGCCGCCTCCTACGTCTACGCCCGTCGCCTGGGCGGCCACACGGCCGTGTCCGTCTCGACCGGGCAGATTGAACTCGTTGACCCGCGCTCCCGCATCTGGTTCAACGAGGAGCTGCGCAAGGAGAATTTTCAAATCCCGGCCGAGATGGCGGCCGCCGTCGCCTGGTTAGCCACGCTGCTCCCCGCCGTCGCCATCGTCAGGGAGCGAGAGCGCGGCACATTGGAACAGCTCTTTGTGACGCCCATCCGCTCGATCGAGCTGATCGTGGGCAAGGCGACGCTGGCCGCGGCGATCACGTTCCTGGGGTTCCTGGAGGCCCTGGCCGTCTCTACGCTCTACCTCCAGGTGCCGCTGCGGGGAGCGCTCTCTCTGCTGCTGATCTTGGGCGCGTTCTACATCTTTGTGGAGATGGGATGGGGGCTGGTCATCTCAGCCATCGTCAAAACGCAGGGACAGGCTTTTCTCGCCTCTCTGTTCTGGCTATTGCTCGAGAGCATTCTTTCCGGCCAGATCTTGCCGGTGGAGAATATGCCGCGCACCGTCCAGGCGGTGGCTCAATTGATGCCCAGCACACATTTCTCCGCTATCACGCGATCCATCATGCTGAGGGGGTCGGCGCTGGCAGACCTGTGGCCGCAGGTGATCGCGCTGGTGATATTGGGCTTGGTGCTGTACGCGCTGGCCGCCGCCCGCCTGAGGAAGAGATTGGATTGACGACAAGGAGAACTCTTATTCCAGAAAGGGCTGGAACGATAAGAAATGTCAAATGAATGAGAATCAGTATGTGATCGAAACCAATAGCCTGACCAAGCGCTTTAGGAAATTGACCGCCGTGGACGGACTCGACCTGAGCATCCGCAAAGGCGAAATCTTTGGCCTGCTGGGGCCGGATGGGGCGGGCAAGACCACCACCATCCGCATGCTGTGCGCGATTATGGACCCCAACGAGGGCAGCGCCCGCGTGGCCGGATTCGACACGGTGAAAGAGCCGGAAGAGATCAAAAAGCGCATTGGCTACATGCCGCAGCAGTTCTCGCTCTACGGCGACCTGACCGTGCTGGAAAATCTCGTTTTCTTCGCCGACGTCTTTCAGGTGTCGCGGCAGGAGCGGAAAGAGCGCATCGCCCGGCTGTTGGGTTTTGCCCGGCTGACCGAGTTCAAGGAGCGGCGGGCGGCCCACCTCTCCGGCGGTATGCAAAAGAAGCTGGCGCTGGCCTGCACGCTGATCCATTCGCCAGAGATCATCTTTCTGGATGAACCAACCACCGGCGTGGATCCGGTCTCCCGCCGCGAGTTCTGGGACATTTTGACCGAACTGCACCTGCAGGGCGTGACGCTCTTTGTCAGCACCCCCTACATGGACGAGGCGGAGCGCTGCTCGCGGATAGCGCTGATGTTCGAGGGAAGTATCGTCGTCTGCGACGAGCCGGCGCACATCAAGGGGCTGGTGGAGGGAGAGCTGCTGGCGCTGCGCCCCGATCGACTGCGGGAGGCAAACCGCATCATCGAGGGGCTGCCGGGGGTGTTGGAGGTGCAGACCTACGGCGACCTTTTGCACGTGTTCGTAGATGACGCGGCGCGGCGCGCCTCACCCATCCAGGAGGCGCTGGGTCAGGCTGGAATCGTCGTACAAGGGCTGCGCCGGACCCGCCCGCGCATGGAAGAAGCGTTCATCTCGCTGATTCGGAAGCGGGTGACAGAGACAACTATTGATGAACCGCCGATAAACGCCGATGGACGCCGATAAATGCAGGTGAATATGGAGACTGACCAAGATAAAACTAGCCGAGATACACTGGATCGGGTTACGGAACAGATCATCGGGTGTGCCTTCACCGTGATTAACCGGTTGGGCAGCGGGTTCCTGGAAAAAGTCTACGAGAATGCACTGGCCCACGAATTACGCAAAGCTGGCCTCAAAGTTGAACAACAGTATGCCGTCAAGGTCCACTATGATGGGGTCGTGGTGGGCAATTACGTGGCTGATTTACTCGTCGCGGGTTGTGTTCTGGTCGAGTTAAAAGCGATCAAATCTCTGGGTAATGTCGAAACAGCTCAGTGCCTCAACTATCTCAAGGCTACGGGTATGCGCGTATGTCTGTTGCTCAACTTTGCCAGGCCAAGAGTTCAGGTCAAACGCATCGTGCACAATTTTTAGGGCCAATCGGCGTGAATCAGCGTTCATCGGCGGTTAGCATTACGGAGTCAAGTCGTGAAAGAATATGCTGTCGAGGTTGTCAATCTAACCAAAAGATTCGGTGATTTTACCGCCGTGGATGGCGTGACGTTCAACATCCAACGCGGGGAGATATTCGGCTTCCTGGGGCCGAATGGCGCCGGCAAGACGACGACGATCCGCATGCTCCTCTGTCTGCTGCGCCCCACGGCCGGCCAGGCCAGTGTGCTGGGCTATGACATCGCGCTCCAGCCGGAGGAGATTCGCCAGCGCATCGGCTACATGTCCCAGCGCTTTAGCCTCTACCGAGACCTGACCGTGAGCGAGAATCTGGATTTCTACGGGCGCACCTACGGCGTGCGCGGCAAGCACTTGCGGGAGCGCAAGCAGTTCGCCATAGAGATGGCGGGGCTCGAAGGGCGGGAGCGGGAGTTGACGCGCAACCTCTCCGGCGGCTGGAAGCAGCGGTTGGCCCTCGGCGCGGCCATCCTCCACGAGCCGGACATGCTATTTTTGGACGAGCCAACCGCCGGGGTGGACCCTATCTCGCGGCGCGCTTTCTGGGACCTGTTGTACGAGCTGGCCGAGGAGGGCACGACAATCTTTGTCACTACTCACTACATGGACGAGGCCGAGCATTGCCAGGACCTGGCCTTTATCCACGGCGGGCGCATCATCGCCCAGGGAGCGCCGGAGGAGATCAAACTGACCAAGATGGAAGGACAGGTATTGGAGATTGACTGCGCTCAACCGGACGCGGCGATCGGCGCCCTGCGGCAAATGAAGCTGTTCGAGGAGGTGGCCCTGTACGGCGCGCTGATCCACGTGGTGGCCGAAGGCATCGAGGAGCATAAACCCCGCATCGCGCAGACACTGGCTGATGCCGGCATAGAGGTACAAGCGATAGACGTCATCGCTCCGTCGTTGGAGGACGTTTTCATCTCCAACGTGCGGAATAATTCAGACCCTTCGGGTTTTCCGAAACCCGAAGGGTCTCCATAGGAGTAAAGATATGAAACGAGACAAGATGGTTCCAATTGCCATCATCGCTGCGGTCGTCATCGCGGCGGCGGTGGCGGGCATCTACTTGGCCGCGAACCCGGCCGCCCGGCAGCAGGTGTTGGCGCAACTGGAACTGGCCGCGCCCGAGACAGAAGGATTGATGGCCTCCGGGTTCATCGAGGCCGAAGAAGTCGCCATCGCGCCGGAACTGGGAGGGCGCGTGGTCGAACTGCTGGCGGACGAGGGAGACGAGGTCGAGGCCGGGCAAGTACTGGTGCGGCTGGACGCGACACTGCTGGAAGCCCAGATCAAAGTCGCCCAGGCCGGCCTGGAAGTGGCCCAGGCCGGGCTGGTTCAGGCCCAGGCGGGCACCCGCCCGGAGAAGATCCGCCAGGCCGAGGCCGGCCTGGCCCAGGCCGAGGCGGCCCGCGACGGCGCGCACCAGGCCTGGCTGGACACTCTCGCCATCCGCGACAACCCGCAGGAATTGGATGCCCAGATCGCCCAGGCAAAGGCACAAGTGGCTGCCGCCGAAGCCGCGCTGGCCCAGGCCATCGCCATGAAGGACGCGGCCGAGATCGCCGATGACGCTTTCCAGGACGGGATGGCGGCAATGGCGGAAGCGAAAGAGAAAATAGAAGAGATTCCCGAGCCATTCCGTCCCCCTCTGCCGGGCCTGCCTCTGGAATCCCACCTCATCCCCAATGCCTACTGGAAATCCTGGGTGGGCGTCAACGCGGCCCAGGCCGGGCTGGACGGGGCGCGAGCCGCGCTGAACAGCCTGTACGCGATACGGAACAATCCCCAGGAGATGCAAGCCCAGGTGGACGCGGCCGAAGCGCAATACCGGGCCGCCGAAGCCGCCGTCCAGATGGCGCAGGCGCAGGTAGACGCACTGCGAGCAGGGGCTACGGACGAAGAGATCGCCGTCATCAAGGCCCAGGTGGAACAGGCCCAGGCCGCGTTCGACGCGCTGCTGGTGCTGCGCGACAAATTCACCGTCGCCGCGCCGGTGGGAGGGATGGTTCTGGAACGCAGCGTCCACGAGGGGGAACTGGCCGCGCCAGGAGCCACCGTGCTCACGCTGGGCGATCTGGACAAGGTAACGCTGACGGTGTACGTGCCGGAGAACAGGTTAGGCTACGTGAGCGTCGGCCAGGAAGTCGAGATACGGGTTGATAGCTTCCCCGAGCGCACGTTTATGGGAGCCGTGGTCGCCATCGCCCACGAGGCCGAGTTCACCCCACGCAACGTCCAGACGCAGGAGGAGCGGGTGAACATGGTCTTTGCCGTAGACGTGCAAATCCCCAATCCCGATCACGCGCTCAAGCCGGGCCTGCCCGCCGACGCGGTGATCATTACCGAGGAGCAGTAAGATGCCAAGATACCAAACCCCAAATCCAAAATCCAAAATCCAAAATTGGTCATTGGTCATTGGCCATTTGATATTGATAATGTTGCTGGTCGGCTGCAGCGGCGATTCAACCGACGGCCCCATCGTCGCCTCCGGTTTTATCGAAGGCGAGGAGGTAATGGTCGCGCCGGAGGTATCGGGCCGCATCGCCGCGATGCTAGTAGAACGTGGGGACGCAGTGCAGGCGGGCGACGTACTGGTACGATTGGACGACGCCTTGCTCCAGAACCAACGACTGGAAGCCGAGGCAGGACTGGCCGCCGCGCAGGCCAACCTGGAGCGCGTGCTGGCCGGCGCACGCTCAGAGGAGATCGCCGCCGCGCAGGCCGCGCTGGCCCAGGCGGAGGCGGAGCGTGACGGAGCGGCCCAAGCGGCGCTCGACGCTCAGGACGTTATCAGCAATCCCCTGGCGCTGGATGCCGAGATCGCCGGCGCCCGCACCCAGGTTGATCTGGCCGAGCAAAACGTCGAGATGGCGAAGGCGAATCTGGCAGAGATGGAACTGTTGCACAGCCTTTACAGCCAGGAGGGAGGAGACGCCAAGCGCACCTGGGATCTCCAGTTACAGGCATCCCGGGCGGCGCTGACACAGGCCCAGGCGGAACTGGAAGGGGCGCAGAACTATCTCGACGCTCTCTGGGCCACCCGCTCCAACCCCTTGACCCTCCAGGCCCAACTCCACGGCGCAGAGATGCGCCTGCGCCTCGCCGAGGCCCAGGTGGCCGCCGCGCAGGCCTCGTTGGATGAGTTAGAGGCCGGGCCGACCGGGGAAGAGATCGCGGTGGCCGAGGCCCAGGTGCGCCAGGCCGAGGCCGCCGTGCGCTTGATTGACGCACAGATCGCCCAGCTCACGTTGACCGCGCCGATGGACGGCATCGTCACCAGCCGCAGCAAGCAGACCGGCGAGACCGCCTCGGCCGGCGCGCCGCTCTTGACCATCGCCAACCTGGACGAGGTGACGCTCATCATCTACGTCCCCGAGACCCGCGTCGGGCAGGTGCAGGTGGGGCAGGAGGTAGAGGTGCAGGTGGATTCCTTCCCGGAGCGCGTGTTCGCGGGACAGGTGGCGAGCATCGCCGGCGAGGCCGAGTTCACGCCGCGCAACGTGCAGACGCAAGAGGAGCGCGTCAACCTGGTCTTTGCCGTCAAAGTGCGCCTCCCCAACAGTGACCTGGCCCTCAAGCCCGGCATGCCGGCCGACGCGACGCTGCTGGATTAGCGCCTGGCTCGACGGGGGATCGAACTGAAGGGGGTGTGTTTCAAACAAGTTGGGCAAGACCTCGGAGGTCTACACACCCAACTGAAAGTCCCACTCCGCAGGGAGTGGGACTTTTGTCGGTCGTGGAAAACCAACCCACGTATATCGAGTTTGCGGCCGTCCCGGCGCGCGCCGTTCAGAAGCCGCCGGCGGCTCACTTCTCTGCCAGCGCGGCCTGACCGCCGCCGGCCGGCAGCGCCGCGCCGGTCGCCACGTCGGCCAGTTTTTCGCCAAACCGCCCCAGCCTGACGTCCAGCTCGTTGTACTTGCCCTGGGCATGGGTGATGTGTGTGCCCAGCGTGTTGTATACGCCATAGATGTCGCCAAAATCCTTCCGCAAGCGAGAGAGCTGACCCAACAGCAGGCGGGCCTTTTCCTCGATGTCCAGGCCGCGCAGCCCAAAGACAATGACGTTCAGATAGGCAAAGAAAGAGTTGGGCGATACGGGGATGACGTGCTGCTCGAGCGCGTGTTCGAACAGCTCCTCGGCGCTGAGAAGCTCATAGTAGACGTTCTCGGCGGGGACGTACATCAGGGCAAACTCGAAAGTGCCCGCGTCCGGCCGGATGTATTTGGCGGTCTCGTCCACCCGCTTTTTGACGTCGCGGACAAAGGCTCGCTGGGCGGATTTGCGCTCCTTGTCGTCGTTGGCGTCCAGCATGCGTCGAAAGTTCTCCAGCGGGAACTTGGAATCTATGGGGACGACGTGGTCGGCCAAAAAGATGGCGGCGTCCACGCGCGTGCCGTCGTTGAAGGCGTGCTGGAGCCGGTAACGCTCGCTCGGCAAGACTTGGGCCAGCAGGTTGCCCAGCATGATCTCGCCCAGCCCACCGCGCGGCTTGGGCGCGCTCAAGATACTTTGCAGGGCGGTGATGTCCTGGCCCAGCTCGAGAATCTTGTTGGTCGCCTCGCTGACTTGTCCAATTCCTTCCTGCACGCTGCCAAAGACGGCGACCTGCTGGGTCATAGTTCCCAGGTTCTGGCCGACCTGCTCGCGCAGCGCTTTCATTTCTGCTTGCAAAACGGCGATGTGTTGCGGTTGGCCCTCGTTGCGGCCCCGCAGCGCCAGCCAGACGACGGCGGCGATGAGGCCCCACACAGAGAGAATCAGTACGGTCAGCAAGAGAGTGGTCAGGGTTTCCATTCTACAATCCTTCTTTAGCAACCAACTCCCGCCCCAGGTCAATCAACTCCTGGATGGCGGCGATGAACCCTTGAGCGGCCTCGACGCTGGGCGGCGGGGCTTCCTCCTCGTCCTCGGCTGGCGGCGCGGTGAGGGCGCGGACGCGGTCCAGGCGGGCGGCCAGGTCGGTGGGAACGTGGCCGGGGGCGACCAATTCCGCCTCAATCAGGCGCGGCGTGGGAAGTTGCTCAGCGGGCGCTTTGTCCTTAAAGAGCGAGAGGCAGGCGCTCAGCGCCCAGCCCAGCGCCTGGCGCACGGGGCGCATCACCTCCTCCGGGAAGCCGCCCTCCAGCACTACGGAAGCCAGCTTGAGCCGCTTGTCGGCGGTATCGAATCCCTCGTTGGCGCGGCGCAGTTTCTTTTCCAGCGCCTTACGCGCGTCGTCGCGGGCGGGGGCGGGGATGGCAGGGGCCTGGTAGGCGGTGGCGGTCTCGGCCAGTTGCTCCATCGCCCCGCCGGTGAGGGCGGCGAGTGCCTTGTATCCCTCCTGCTCCATCAGCAGGAGACCGGGCGCGGGAAAGCCAGCGTAATGCTCGTCGAGCAGTTTCTCGACCCGTGGCCGGAGCTTGGCCGGTTCGCGGTCTACGACGACGAGCACGTTGCCGTCGCTGGGCGCGGTGGGGAGTTGCGGAGCCTGGCGCACCAGGAGAACGCGGCCCGGGTAGTGGCCCACCAGCAAGTCGGCAAAGCCTTGCAGCGTCGGGGGTTCTTTTTCCGGCTCGGCGGTCGGCTCGAGCACCAGTTCCGGCTTGACGGCCTCCTGCTCGCCCATCATCACCTGGAGCTTTTGCAGGACGGACTGGCCGGCCTTGTCGAACGACAGCTCAGTGACGTCACTGTCCGGGTCGAGCGCGGCATCGAATACGGCCCGCTTGGCGGCCAGGGTATCCAGCATACGCTCCTCAATAGTACCTTTGGCGATCAGGTTGACCACGTTGACGGTGTGCGGCTGGCCGTGCCGGTGGGCGCGCGCGATGCGCTGGGCCAGCACGGCCGGGTTCCAGGGCAGGTCGAGATTGACTACCATGCTGGCCGCCTGCAGGTTCAGACCCACGCCGCCGGCGTCGGAGGAGAGGAACACCTTGCACTGGGGGTCATCGAAGAATTGCTCGATCAGCGCGCCCCGCTTGCTGGTGGGCACGTCGCCGGTCAGTTTGACCCAGCCCAGCTTTAGCTTTTCCAGCGCCGGCTCGGTCAGGTCGAGCATGCGCGTCCACTGGCTAAAGAGGATGGCCTTGTGGCCGTTGCTGGCGACCTCTTCGTCGAGGATCTCGCGCAACTCGCGCAGCTTGGGGGCGGTTTTCTCACAATCCTGGGGTTTGATCTCTGGGTCGTGGAGCGCCAGGGCGTTGCAGATCAGGCGCATTTTGACCAGGCATCCCAATAGAATCTTGTGCTCCTCCGGCGTGAGCGGACGCCGGCGGGCCTGGGCCATCAACTTGGCGACCCGGTGTTCATATTCGTAGTAGGCGTTCCACTGGGGGTCGGTCATCTCGACGAAAAAGTTGTTGTCAATGCGCTCCGGCAGATCGAGCAGAACGTCCTCGCGCACGCGGCGCAGCACGTAGGGGCCGATGCGGCGGCGCAGGTCGTCCAGGTTCTTGTGGCCCAGCACCTTGTAGGAGCCGGACGGCCGCCGCTCGGTTTCATAGTAGCGCTCGTTAAAGCGCCACAGCGGGCCGAGGATAGTGGGGTCAATGAATTGGAAGACCGAGTAAAGCTCGTCCAGCCGGTTCTCCAGCGGCGTGCCGGTCAGCACGAAAGCGTAGGGGCTGCGCAGACGTTTGATCCGGTCGGCGGTCTTGGTGCGCCAGTTTTTGATGCGCTGCGCCTCGTCGAGGATGACCAGGTCAAAGTTGCGGTTGACGAGTTCCTGCTCGTCGTAATGCACCAGTTCATAGTTCATGATGTTAAAGAACTGGAGGTCGCGGTAGAGTTTGCGGCGTTGGATCTGGTTTCCTTCGATGACCTGGGCGGACAGAGAGGTAAAACGCTGAATTTCGCGCGCCCACTGATGCTTGAGCGAGGCGGGGCAGACGATCAGCACGCGCTGGATGTCGCGCAGTTGCTTGAGCAGGGCGGCAGCGGCGATGGCCTGCACGGTCTTGCCCAGTCCCATGTCGTCGGCCAGCATCGCGCGGCGACCAAAGGCCAGGTGGAGCACACCATCCTCCTGGTAACCGTAGAGCGGCGTCGAGATGACGCTGAGCGAGCGATGACCCTGCTCCACCTGGTCGAGGAACCAGCGCTTTTGCTGCGCGACTGCCTCAATGTCCTGTTGCTTTTTCAAATAGTCGTGCACCGCCTGGACTATGTGAATCGGCTCTCCGGGCAGCCGGTTCAATTCGCTGAGCAACACAGGCAGGCTCTGTGTGACCTGGCCCTGCAAGACGCCGTCGGTATCAAAGTGACGGCTCAACAGTGCGTGCAGCTCGTTCTTTTCCGGCAGAGGCAGTGTGACGCGGACGGTGGCGCGCTCGGCGTGGTGGAGATAGATTTGCGTGACGGGCGGCGCCTGTGCGACGAATTCCTCCCATCGCTCGGCGAACTCTTCTTGCAGATTGATCAGCACCCCTTCGATGTGCTTGCAGGTACCGATGGTGTTGGTGCGATAATCGGGGCAGGTGCAAGTGTTGAGCTGCTCGGTGAGCGAGCGGATCCTGACGGTATAGACCTGGTCGGACGCGGAACTCACCTCGAAGGTACTGTAGACCGGGTGCTGGCCCCGGTTGACGATCTTGGCCAGCCCTTCCCTGCCGCGCTTGCGGCGGCGCTCGATTTGCTCCTGGAGCAAGTTGGCTTGTTCTTCTGTTTGGCTCATAGGTTTCCTCCGTCAGGCGTTATGGCATGTTCCCGAATCCCTGTTCTGCAAATAGTTCTGATCATCGGCATCCAGGGTAAAGTGCAGACGTATCCACAAAGACGGTCATTCTCAATAGGCCTCCGCCAAATGCCAATCGTGTTCGGTCGAGACTTTAGATTGCCCAGAGTGGAAGCGTCCGGCGACGGCGATGGCTCGCCTTCGCCTTTCCGCCACATCCACACGGCCTGATCGCTGGATCAGGTAATCTATACTCTCACGGTAACTGCTCAGGCTCAGACCTCCGAGGTCTTTGACAACTGATTCACCCACTGCACAGGTCGAAAATGACCGATGTTTCACGCTCGAATGTGCTTTGGTGAGACCTCGGAGGTCAATGCATTGCAATGTTAACACAGATGCCGCGAATTATCAAACGAGCAGATTCGCTGAAAATGTGTTGGGGCCTTATCCATTGCTATCCTGCAATCCGCGGTTTAGCTCCGGCACGATCACCTGCAGCCGGGCCGGCAGGATCGCGTACTCAATGCGCGTCGCCGCCAGCTCGAACAACTCGCCGTCGGCCTGGATGGGTGTGGGCGGGTCGCACTCGATGGTCAGCCCGGTGGTGCGGGCCTGGGCGACGTCTGGGTGCTCGACGTGGCTGCCGTCGAAGGTGGTCGGCAGCAGGCGCAAAAGCTGGAGCCGCCCCAGCTCACCGGTGAACACAAAATCCAGGAAGCCATCGTCCGGCTCGGCGCGGGGCGTCATAAAGAACGCCCCCCCGGTGCGGCGGGTGTTGCCCACAGAGACCAGCGCGACCGGCCCATCGAACTCTCCGTCGTCCCAAGTTAGCCGCGCGTGCCAGTCTTTGTGATTGAGGATGGTCTTGAGCGCGGCCAGGATGTAGCGCGGCGTGCCCTTGACCCGCTTCATCGCCGCCTGGGTGATGGTCACCATCGGCTCCAGCCCGATCGCCGAGTTGTTGTCGAAGAAGCGACCGTTGACGCAACCCACGTCAATGGTGCGCGTGTACCCGGTCTGTATGAGCCGACAGGCGGCCTTGATCTCTTTTTCCAGGCCGAGCATGTCGGCCAAGTCGTCGGCCGAGCCAAGCGGGATGACGCCGAACGGGCCAGCCACCTCGTCGCCTGCGGCCTGCATCAGGCCGTTGACCACTTCGCTGATGCTCCCATCCCCGCCGGCGGCGACGATGGGCGAAAAACGCGCCAGCGCGGCTTCCCGCGCCAGTTCGATGGCGTGCTGCGGCCCCTCGGTGACGGCCAACTCATAGTCCAGGCCGATCTCGTGGCACACCCGCTCGATCTCTGGGATGGCGGCCTGAGCCTTCCAGCGGCCCGCGTATGGATTGAGGATGATCTTGGCTGTGGTCATTTCACCTTCCCTCCTGGTGCTTATGATAGCCAACTTTGCCATTCTGCGCAAGTCTGGAAAGCGTGCTTGCTGCGCAAGCCTGGAAAGCGTGCTTGACGAAAGCGGCGGTTTGCGCTACAATACGACACTTGTACGGGCGGGTGCAAGCCCCGCCCGTTTGAGTGCAAGTTTGAGTGCAAGTTTGAGTGCAAGAACACAATTTCACCGCCACACGAGCGGATATTGGGGAGGTAATTAATGGCTCAACAGACAGAACGGGTCGAGTTGATGGCCGAGACGCGCACGGTGCTGGGCAAGCGCGTGAAGCAACTGCGTCAACAGGGGCAAACACCGGCAGTGCTGTACGGACGCAGTTTTGATCCCGTGTCTTTACAGTTCGAGACGCGGGAGTTACAACGGGTGCTTTCACAGGTTGGAGGCAGTCAACTCATTGGTATCAAGATTGATAGAGTCGAGAAGCCGGAGATGGCCCTGGTGCGTGACGTACAGCGTGATTTCATCAGAGGCGACCTCCTGCACGTGGACTTTTACCGCGTGGATATGGCCGAGAGCCTGACGACCGAGGTGCCTTTGGTGATCGTGGGGGAATCGCCGGTGGCAGAGCGGAACGAGGGCATCTTGCTGTATGGCGTCTCCTCAATCGAGATCGAGTGTTTGCCCGGCGACCTGGTGGACGGGATCGAGGTAGACATCACGGAGCTGGTAGAGGTAGATCAGGCGATACACGTCAGTGATCTGGCCATACCGGCTGGCATAGGCGTCCTCACCGATTTGGACGAGATGGTCGCGCGTGTGGTTCCGTTGCAGGCGGAAGAAGTGTTCGAGGAGGAACTGGAGGCACTGGAGGAAGTGCCGCTCGAGGTTGAAGAGATTGAGGTTATCACAGAAGCTCGCGAGGAAGAAGGGTCGCCCGGCGAAGAGTGACAGTCTGTCAAGGGGTAGACGAAACGAAGGTAGCGCGTTATTAGGCTACCTTCGTTTTTGTTTTTAGCCCACGAGTCTTGACAGAGAGGGACTTCGGGTATAGAATAATTCCATAGCGCGGCAAACTGAATCCAAAGAAAGAAACGCATTGAGGCAAAAGTCGCACTGTTACACAGAGATAGCGGATAAACAACATCCGGCAGAGAAGACGCAGAGATACACAAAGAAAAGCACTCTGAGGCTCTCCGTGGCTCCTCTGTGTAGCTCTGTAACAAACGTGTTACTTTTACCGTAATGCCTTTTAACGTTTCTTGTATTTGTTTACCGGGGTTCCTCTCCTCATTATAGCCGAAGTGAACCTCCGAT
>CAYMWP010000105.1:0-16996 GCA_964393895.1 uncultured Anaerolineales bacterium
TAGGGTTGTCCCCTATTCTACTCTGGAGGGCATACCGGACAAGTGTCCTAATTTTAGCATACGTAGTACAATTGTAAAGAATAGTCAAGTGTGTTATCATCCCACGACAACCCACCACGTAACCCTCAATGCTGGGAGTAAAGCGGTATGGATTTGCAACAGGTGCGGCAAGAATCTCTCGATCTCCGGCGTCAAAGCCTCTACCGGCGGGCAATCCTGATCGCAGTTGTAGGCAACGTTATACTGACGCTGGGGAAAGTGACGGTAGCGTGGCTTTCCGGCAGCAGCGCGGTCTTTTCCGAGGCGGCCAACTCACTTTCGGACGCACTGTACAGTCTGTTGATGGCCGGGGGGCTGTATCTCGCCCAGCGGCCGGCCGACGAGGGCCACCCGCAGGGGCACAGCCGCTTCGAGCCACTGATCTGCCTGTTCATAGCCGGGATGTTGGCACTGGCCGGGTTCACTGCTCTGCGAGAAGGCGTGCTGCGGTTCCTCTCTGGCGCGAACCGGATTGAACCCGGTTGGCCTACGGTGGTGCTGGTGGGTGGTGCAGCGGCCAAGATCGTGATGTACGTGCTGGTGGAGCGCATCGGCAGGCTGGCTCATAGCCCTGCAATCCGCGCCAGCGCCCGCGACAACCTGGCCGACGTACTGACCTGTGCCGCGGCATTGCTGGGAGTGTGGGGCTCCCGTTTCGTCCACCCGCTGCTTGACCCGGCGGCGGGCATTCTGGTCTCGCTGTGGATCTTTCGCGCCACGTGGGAGATTCTGTACGAAAATCTGGGCTACCTCACCGGCCGCGGCGCGCCGCCGGAGATAGTGGCCCAGATCGCAACGACCGCTTCTTCCGTGCCGGGCGTCCTGGGCGTTCACCAGGTCATCGCCGACTATGTCGGACCGCGGCTGCGGGTAGATATGCACATTGACGTGGACGGGGCAATAAAGTTGCGCCAGGCCCACACCATCGCCGACCGGACACGGGCGAAAGTAGAGGCGCTCCCGGAGGTGGAGATGGCATTCATACACCTGGAACCGGCGAGCGGGAGGTAAGAGAGTCGGCTCCACTCGCCGGGTCGTCACACCCCAGCTCTGTTAACCCATTATTCGAAATCCTGCCCGGGGCTTGTTGTGAGGCCTATGCGCGTTGAACCAACGCGAGTTTTTATCACGAATGAGCAACTGCTCAGGCTCAGACCTCGGAGGCCTAAATGAGCAATAGGCTGAGCAGTTACACGAATGATACGAATCGAACGAATTTCACGAATGTTTTTCCAGGACAACCTGGGTGCTTCCTTTAATCGGTCACTGGTCTCTTCCACAACCGGCAGAACGCGCACAACCCCGGCGCGCTGGTCGGCTGACCGCAATTGGCACAAGGGTGTAATTCCACTTTCTCGGTTCGCTCTTGGAAGAACCCCTCTTTACGCGCTCGCAGGAATCCTAAATAGAACTGCGACTTGGCCCCGGGCGACTCTTCCTCCATGTGGTTCAAAATCCCTTTGTGGCGGATGCTGGTCGCGCCGATGGCGTGGGGGCACTCGTCGTAGATATAGTCAATGCCTGTGATGAGCGCGTAGGCGGCCGTCTCCCGCTCGTAGAGGCGGCAGAAGGGCTTGACTTTGCGGGCTAATCCCTCGTCGTTGGCCGGCAGCACCGGGGCTTGGCGGGCGATGTAACCCGTCTGCCAGTGGAGCAGGTTGCCAAAGAGCACGGCTGCCTCGTCGTCCAGGTTGTGACCGGTGGCGAGTAGGTCGTAGCCGCCGTCTCGGGTCACGCGGTTCATCACGTGCCGTTTGATCAACCCGCATACGGAGCAGGGCTTGCCACGCCCCCGGCGCACCCGTCGCGCTATCTGCGGCAACGTCTCCCCATACTCGGCCTCGATGTCCACCACTGTAAGGCGGGCTCCTGGTCGCTGGGCCACAAACTGCTCGACCTTCTCCCGCGAGGCGGTGGAGTAACCCGTACCGCCATCAATCCCCAGGTCAATGTACAGACCGTCCGCATGGTGGTCCAGCTTCAGCAGCACGTCCCACAGGGCCAGGCTATCCTTACCGCCAGAGACCGCCACCAGCACGCGCTCGTCGGGGCCGAACATACGGTACTTTTCGATGGCGCGCTCGGTCTGGGTGACGAACCACTCCGGGTAGTGAACCTCGCACAGCGCCAGCTTGTGACGGCGCATGTTAAAGACGGCCGGGCGACCACACTTGCGGCACTTCATCACTAGCCGCCCGAGATCACGGCGACGAGTTTGATCTCGTCGTCTTCTTCCAACATCACGTCTCCGGTCAGGAGCTTGCCATCACGCACGGCGAGCACGGCCTGGGGGATGAGGCCCACTTCCTTGATCGCGTCCTGCACCCGCCACCGTCCTTCTAGCTCCCATTCCTCGTTGCGGTAGGTAATCTTTATGTGCGCCCCGTCTCGTTGATCGGCAATTCTCATTACGATTTCATGGTCAAGTGGATTGCAGCAATTCTCAATTTGAGGGTAACTGCTCAGCTTGGTAGCTATTTAGACCTCCGAGGTCTCATTGCAGCTTAAAGCACCGGCTGAAGCCTCGCATCCGGGTGATAGTTGATGCTTTGATTTGCGCTCTACAGCAGCTCGAACCGGGCTGTAAAGTGGCGCAGGAGCTCTGGCGCGTAGGTGAAGCGCATGCCCCGCAGTTGGTCCCGTCGCTCGTAAATGCGCTGGCAGGTCTCCACTACGTGGTCCAGGTGAGCCTGGGTGTAGACCCGGCGCGGGATCGCCATACGTACCAACTCCAGGTCTGGATAGACCATCTCCCCCGTCTCTGGATCCTCGCGGGCAAAGGCCACGCTCCCGATCTCTACCGCGCGAACGCCGCCCTCCAGGTACAGCTCGCAGGCCAGCGCCTGACCGGGCAGCTCGGATTGTGGGATGCGTGGCAGAAAGCGCTTGACGTCCACGTAGACGGCGTGGCCGCCGGGCGGCTCCAGGATGGGGATGCCGCTCTCTAACAACCGGTCGGCCAGGTACTTGGTGTGGGCCAACCGGTAGGCCAGGTATTGCTCGTCCAAACCCTCCCACAGCCCGCGAGCCAGCGCCTCCAGATCGCGCCCAGCCAGCCCACCATAGGTGGGGAATCCCTCGCGGATAATCAGTTCCTGGCGCACACGCTCGAACAGTCGCCCGTCGTTCAGCGCCAAAAAGCCACCGATGTTGACCAGCGCGTCCTTCTTGGCCGACATGGTGCAGCCGTCGGCGTAGGAGAACATCTCGCGGGCGATTTCGAGGACGGCCGTCTCGGCATAGTCCGGATCGCGCAGTTTGATAAAGTAGCCGTTCTCGGCGTAGCGGCAGGCGTCGAGGAAGAAGGGAATGTCGTAGCGGTGGAGCAGTTCGCCGGTGGCGCGGATGTTGCCCATCGAGACCGGCTGGCCGCCTCCGGCATTGTTCGTCACCGTCAACATTCCCAGAGGGATGTTATCCGGCCCCGTCTGTTCGATGAATTCTTCCAGCTTCTCCAGGTCTATATCTCCCTTGAAAGGAGCGTGGCTGGTGGGATCAAGTCCCTCCTCGCCCAACAGGTTGACCGGGTTGCCGCCTCGGGCCAACACATTAGCCTGGGTGGTGTCAAAGTGCATGTTGCTGGGCACTGACTGCCCCGGCTCGACGGTGCAGGCAAAGAGAATGTTCTCGGCCGCGCGGCCCTGGTGGGTGGGCACAAAGTACTCAAAACCGGTGATGGATTTGACCGCTTCATCCAGGTTGAAAAAGTTGCGGCAGCCAGCGTAACTCTCGTCGCCCAGCATGATGCCGGCCCACTGACTGTCCGACATCGCCGCCGTGCCGGAATCGGTCATCAGATCAACGTAAACGCCCCTAGCTGGGATTGCAAAGACGTTGTAACCAGCCTGCTTCAAGATCTCTTCCCGCTCAGCGCGGCTGGTCTGGCGGATAGGTTCGACGACCTTGATCTTGAAAGGTTCAACGGGGAACTCAGCCATAAGTGTGTGCCTCCTAGTTTGTATTTTTGGAGTAACTACTCAGCCTGCCCCAGACCTCCGAGGTCTAGAGCGCCTGCGCGGGTGAAGCCACGGCCTGTACAGGCACAGTCACGGGCAAAACAGCTTCCAAAGACCTCGGAGGTCTACAGCCTGAGCAGTTACTTTTTGGAGCTTGTATTTATCTTACCACAGTTTTTGTCTTTGCGACAATCATCACTCATTCAGGTTTATCCTGCCCAGGACGCCGCCGTGTGATGGATAGCAAAGCCAAATCCTGCCGGGTGATGGTGCGCGAGGCAACCAACGCAACCACGAACATTGCCAGGGAAACGATCCAGGCCAGCGGGAAACTCCATTCCACTAGGCCTATTAAAGTGATCCGAGTCGCCGGCAGTTTTAACTGAACTATGCCCAGGTATACCAGCACGCTCGCCAGCACGCACGCGACCGGCCTGAGCAAAGCCCGGTCGAAATCAAACCTGGCGGCCCGGCGAGAGACGTAGAACAAATTCTGTACCAGCCCGACGAGCTCGGTGCAGGCAGCCGAGACGGCGGCCCCGCGCACGCCGAAACGCGGAATCAACAATCCGTTCAGGAGCAAGATCGTGACGCTGTTCACGAGCACGATTCTAACGGTCAGCCGCTCGTTATTGCTGGCCAGGATGGTGCGGTACATGAGCCGGGCGACGAAGGAGGGGACGATCCCCAGAGCATAGATGCGCAACACGGCGATGGACGGCGCGTACTCTTGCCCGAACACCAGCAGGATCGCCAGGTCGGCAAAGGTGATGATCGTCAGAGCGATGGGAAAGATACCGACGAACAGAAGCTTGAAGAGCTGCGAGACCAGCCTCGAGAATCGCTCCCGCGCCCCCAGGTAGACCCGCGATAGCGCGGGGTACAGGGCGTTCATGATAGCTGGCGCCAGCATGTACATGACTTGCACGAGCATAATGCCCGTAGAGTATATGCCGACCGAACCCACCTCCCACAGCTTGGAGAGGAACACGCGATCCAGTTGCTTGGACGTCTCCCCGATAGAGATGGTCATCACGAGCGGAATGGCCTGAATGGCGAGCGTCCGCATCAGCAGGCGATCAAAGTGCAAGCGGAAACCAGGCACAAAGCGATTGAATATCAGGAGATAGAGGCCGCACATAGAGAGGTGATAAACAGCCAGGACAACGAGCAAAACCTGTATGCCAAACCCTCGCGATAGCAAAAAGATCGAGCCAACGACCCGAGCCAGCGCGACCGGAAAACGGACGGCCACGATCCACTCCATCCTCTCCAGCCCGTTGACCGCGGCCTCGCACAGGGTGGCCTCGGCTCGAGGGAGGAGGATGCACACGATTCCCAGGTAGATCAAATTTCGCACGTCAGTGGGATAGCGCAGGAAATGCACGACCACGATCATGACCACCGCCGTCAGGATGGAGGCAGCGCCGCCCACGACTCCCGCGTTGGCGAGGAAGGCGCCAGCCCGCCCGCGGTCGCGCGCGACTTCGCGGGGCAACAACTGGTCTAACCCCCAGTAGGCAAAGCCGGACCCGATCACGACGAACGTCATAGCAGTGCTGTAACCGCCATAGACCTCGCTGCCCATGACGCGGGCCACGTACCAGGGAAGAAAGAAAGTGATCGCCCGCTCCAGCAGAACAGTGAGCGACAAAGCTGTCGAGTTTTTCAATACCCGCAACACTGGATTCATTTCTTACCTCACATCATGCGCTGCATAGTGGGGCCAAGCGCGCTCCGGCGAAAATATCTCGGATAGCACGCGGCCGTCCATATAGCCCGGCACGGCTACGCCAAGCGCGGCCAATACGGTCGGAGCCAGGTCAACTATTCGAGCGTCCTGGATCTGATGCCCCCTCGCGACATCCACTCCCCAAGCGACGAGGATGCCTTCTAGCGTGTGGCTGCCGGAGTATGGGAGCGACGAACCGAAAGAGCCTGCTCCATCCATTTTCAACGAGCTATCCAGGACAAAGTTGTGCGCGGGGACAGCGTTATCCCGCTGAGGTTCCAGAATCAAATCTGGCGCTCTGTCGGCGAACGGGCCGTGGTAAAGCTCCTCGCGGAGAAACACTTCCGATAGCGCAGGCTGTTTTGTCTCCGGGTCTCTGGTAGCCAGCAGCGCCTGGCGCAGTCCTTGCCGCAGAGCATCGTACTCCTCCGGCGGCACGATTCCCTCTGGCTCCCGTCCTCGCAGGTTCACTCTCAAGCCGCCGTCCATTCCAAAGTAGACTTGCGTACGCGACCAGTCAATGGCGCGTTCAAACGCCCGCGAACGCAGGGCGACGGAATCCCAGCGCGAGGGGAAAATCGCCCGTTTCAGGCGACGCAGCCGCTCGACCGAGCCAAGACGGGAGAACAGAGTTGTCAGACCACCCCACCGGCTGCCGGACTCGTTCAGCGCCAACAGCCCCTGGCCGATGAGCCAGTGGTTGACGTAAAAGCGCCGCGCGCAGCCGTTGAACCCGTGATCGGACATCAGCAGCACCAATGTGTCGGCAGGCAGAAGGCCCAGAATCCCGGCGATGGCATCGTCCAGGTCACGGTAGTGGTCCAGGAGAGCGTGCCGCCCGTCCTCGCCGGCCCAGAGAAAGTGCTGCAAGCGGTCTGGGCCGGTAAAGACCATCACAAAGAGATCCCACTGCTGTTCCTGCAATAGCCACACGCTGGTCTCTCGCTGTTGACGAGTGTGTGTGCGCACACGTTCGATCAGCGCGGACCTGTCCCCGGTCAAGCCGCCAGCGTCGAATAGATAATTCCCAAAGCGGGCCAGCAACCGGCGCTGCAACTCTCGCGGATAGACAAAGGCGGTCTCCGGGCCGGGGGTCAACATCCCCGCCACCACAAACCCGTTCACCGGAGACGGCGGGTAGGTGAAGGGCACGTTCAGCAGTCCTACTTTAAGCCCTCGCTCTCCCAGGACGTCCCAGAACCGCCGGGCGCGGACACTGGAGCCGTTCGCCAACTTGAACGAATAGCCTCCCTCCACGCGCTCGACAAAGCCAAAGACGCCGTGCTTGCCCGGGTTGACGCCGGTAGAAAAAGAGGACCAGGCGACGGAACTCTCCGGCCGGATCGTCGAACGCAACTTGCCCGCCGCGCCCGCGCCGACGAGCCGGGCCAGCGTCGGAAGGTCGCCCTGCTCGATCCACGGGCCGAGCAAGCGCCAATCCGCGCCGTCCAACCCGATGATCACGATCCGCTTACTCAATATAGCCCAGCCCTCGCAGCCGCTGCTCGATCTGGACCTCCTCCGCCTCGGAAAAACCGGGCGTGTCCGGCTGGCCTTCCATCTGCAAGGAGAGCGGTCCCTCTCGGATCTGGATGGGGTTCGAGGCCAGGTAGGCCGCGTCAAAGACCTCTTGCAGCACCCGCCCATCGAAGGACGAGGGCACGGGCATCCCCATAGTGTATAGGATCGTCGGGGGCACGTCGAGCAAATGCAAGTTGGTCAGGTCGTCCTGGGGATGGATCGCAGGGCCGGCGGCGATAAAGATTCCGTCCTGGCGGTGTTCGCCCGGTCGCGTGGGGTCGTGCGGCTCCACCAGCGAGTCGCCCGCCAGGGACGGAACGCCCATATAGTCGGGGTCCAGCACTAGGATCACGTCCGGGAACTCGTCCACGTGAGGGCCGTGGTACAACTCCTCGCGCCGGGCGGCCAGCTCTACGATGGGTCTGTCGTTTCGAGGGTCTCTCAACTCTTGCGCTGCACGGATGATCTGATCGCGCAGCGCTTTGTACTCGGCGCCGGGCGGCACGATTCCCTCCCGCCTGGCCCCCGCCAGGTTGATCTCGACGCCGCAAACGTGAAAGTAGACGCGCACGAAATAGGCGCGGGTTTTAGCCCAATCCAGGATCTCTTTGCTCGCCGACCGGGCGGCAGTCGTGGCCTTTTCCTGAGCAGAGGCGGGCAACAGCCGCCGTAACAGCGCCTTGAGCCGCTTGTTGCGCCCGACCAGCATGCGCCAGTATTCCAGATCGAGCATCCCCTCCGAGCCGCGCGGCTGGAGCAATCCCAGCTTTTCCAACCAGACGTTGACAAAGAAGCGGCTCGTCTGCGCCGGGCCAAAGCCGTGATCGGAAACGACCAGCACCGTAGCGGACGGCCCCGCCCGGTCAACCAGTTGGCCGATGCCGTCGTCCAACTCCCGAAAGTAGGCGGCCACCTGTCGGCGGACGGGCTCGTCCGCACCGGCGGCGTCTTCCATCAGAGCAGCCAGATCGTCCCAGAAGAAATGCATCACGCGGTCCGTGCCGGTAAAGACGACCATGAAGAAATCCCACGGCTCGTCTCGCAACAAGCGGGCGCAGGTCTGGGCGCGCACGTCTGACATGTTGCGAATCTGGGCGATCATCTCCGCCTTGGGCGGGAAACCACGCACGCGAAAGTTCTCCTCGTCGCGGATAAAGTCCACGTCAATGACGTAATCCGGCCCCAAAGTCTCGGCGAACTGGGGCGGGTAGGTAAACTGCTCCGCGCTCAGCGGCGTCAGCATTCCGGTCGCCATGTAGCCTTCAACCGGACGGGCGGGGTAGGTGAGGGGCACGTTGACAATTCCCACTCGCACGCCGGCCGCGCTCAGAATCTCCCACAGCGTTTGGTCGAACCGTTGGGCGTCAACGAACCCGCTGCCTTCCACGTCATAGTTAAAGCGATCGCGCCGGTGGCGAAAGGAGAGCACGCCGTGCTGTCCTGGGTTTTGGCCAGTGATGAAGGAGCTCCACGCAGCGGCGGTGAAGGGCGGGATCGTGGTCGGCAGTCTACCCCAACAGCCCTTTTCCATCAGGGCCGCCAGGTTGGGCATCAATCCCTGCCGTATGAGGGGCGTCAGGACGTCGAACGTCATCCCGTCCAAACCGATCACCAGCGTTTTCTTTTTTTCGATAGACATCAGTATGCCTCCTGGCTTCGAAAATGTGCGCCGCACCGCCGTAAACAGGCGGTGCTGGGGGCTGCCGTAAGCAGGCGGAGCTGGGAGCTTCGCCCCCCCAAGCGCATCCAGCACGGCTCTTCTATGGCTGAGAATCAGCCCGCGGTGCGGCTTTGGCAACCGAAATGAAACGCACCCATTTCATTCCAGGGTTGTTCAGCTCTCGTGCTCACTGGCCGCAGCGGGGGCTGCCGGCGGCGCGGCTCGCACGTTTTCCCTTGCGGCTTGCCGGAGGGCGCGCAGTTTATCCCAACAGATCAGCCAACTCAACCGCGCCAGCGCGGGGTCGCGCTCGATCAGCAGATCCCACAGCGGATCAACGGCCATACGCCGCAACACCCCGGCGAACGCCCGCCACGGCTGGCGGCGATTGACGCGCCTGGCGCGGTACGCGCCCACGCACCAGGCCGCCATGGTACGCCGGAGGTTGGCCTCGTCGTCGCTGCGTCGGTGATATACCCTGGCGCCCGGCAGGTAGCGCAGACGGAACCCGGCCGCGTTCAGCCGCAGGCCGATCTCTACGTCCTCTCCATTGGTTCGGAACCCGGCGTCGAATCCTCCAACCTGACGCAGCGCGCTCAAGCGGAACGACATGCAAATCCCGTGCAGGTGCGCGACGTAGCGGGCCGCGTCTCCGTATCCCTGAGTGGCGTGGATCCGCCTCCAGCGGTCGGCCAGGGAGTGGATGTTCGACTCGATCCCTCGCCCACCCACGCCGCCTACTAGCGCATCGTCGTAGCCGCCGAGCAGCACCTTTAGGCAATCTGCGTCGGCCGAGGCGTCCACGTCAACAAAGAACAGGATATCGCCCGTTGCCGCTGCGATGGCCGTGTTGCGCGCCGCCGCCAGCCCCCTGTTCCGCCCGTGCTGCACCAACTCGACCGGATAGCGGCGGGCGATCTCGGCGCTGCCGTCGGTGGAGCCGTCATCAACCACGACTATTTCGTCGGCCTGGTGAGACTGGTTTAGCAGAGATTCGATGGCGTGACCGACATAACGCGCGCCGTTGTAGCAGGGTAGCGCCGCCGTGACTCGCATAGCCGTCCCCTCGCATCAGATCGGCGGGCTGAGCCAGGGCTCGATGTACTTTTCGATAACCTCGGCCTCCTCCAAAAAGGTCACCCACTCGGCGTGAAAGCTACGCGCCAGGTCGCGCTGTTCATTCAGCAGGTTGACTTGTTGCTGTGGGTCATCCGGCAAGTAGTACAATTCGCTGGGGGCCAGGTCGCCCCCATAGATTAGTGTCCACGCGCCGTCGGTGATCGTGCAGCGCGGTTTCATAGACAATGGAAGATAGAGGGAGCGCGACGATATCACCAGGTCACGCGGCGGCGTGTGGGAAGAGCCGGTCACGTCCTCTATCAGTGGCAGCAGTGAAACACCGTGCATGGTACCGGGGTCGCTGGCCCCGGCCAGCTCTACGATTGTCGGCGTCAAGTCTGCCGGCTGCACGAGATCGGGGACACGCCGGTGGGTCATTCCCGGCACGCGGACCATCAGCGGGATATGCACCAGTTCTTTGTACAAAGGATAACACTCGGTGTAATCGGGCGTCATCCAACTCTTGCCGATCCCGTTGTGCTCACCCAGGAGCGTGCCGTGATCGGACATCAGGAAAACCACCGTGTTGTCCCGCAACCCCAGGTCGTCAATCTCTGCCAGCAGCTTGCCAAACCAATGATCCGCCATCGTCGCCTCGGCGGAGTACAGGGCTTGCATGTGATTCAACTCGGCCGGGGTCAAATAGTCAGGGGGGGCGTAGGCCGGATAGATCACCTCGTCGCCCACGTATCCCGGATCGTACAGGTCAACGTACTTTTGTGGGGGGTCCCACGGCTCGTGCGGGTCGAACGAGTCCACGTGCAGGTAGAACTTGCCCTGATCGTGATTCTGGCGCAGCCAATCTATCGCCGCCTGCATCGTCTGGGCGACAAAATAGTCCTCTTCTCCCTCCCGCTCGGAGACGTTGCGCAGATATTGGCGGACGCCGCTCACGCTGCGGAGTTTCTCCTCCGCCGCCGGTAAATCCGGCCAGAGCGGCGTGGTGCGATAGCGGTCGGCCTCCTGGCCGCGGATCCACTGAGACGCGCCGAACCCACGGTCGTACGAGTTGTCATTCGCTTTCAGATGCCACGTATCAAAGATGATGGCCGTCGTATAACCAACCTGATTCAACATGTCTGCCAGGACGATCTCGCCTGCTTTCATATCCTCCCAGGCCATGTAGGTAAAAGAGTGGCGCCCGGCGAACAATTCCACGCGATTGAGCAACGTCGGGAAACCTCCGCTGTAGAATTTATCGAAAACCAGGGATTGGGCTGCAAAGGCGTCAATGTTGGGCGTTTGCATATACGTGTTGCCCAGGAAAGCGACGTGGTCGTAGCGCAGTGTGTCCAGCATCACGACGACAAAGTTCCAACCGCTCCCGGACGCCGCATCGCCGCCGGCGTTGGGTTCTCCCCCGGCGCCGGATTCATCGTCGAGGAAATTCAGCCGTGAGCAGCCCATCAAAGCAGCCGCGCCGAGCGCCCCCATCCCTTGCAACACTTGACGCCGAGTTAGTTTTTTGTGTGTCATTCTCCCATTCCTCAGTCATAATTGTAAGTGTTCAGGTATTCCTGTTTCTGAACCACCAAGGACACAAAGGTTACTCATAATTTATACACCTTTTCAAAATCGCGCACCAACACATCCCAATAGTACCGCTCCCGCCTGATCTTTGCGGCTTGGGCCATTCGCCGGCGGGCATCTCGATCATGCAACACGGTCAGCAACCCTTCGGCCAACGCCTCGGCGTCGCCGGGAGCGACCAGCACGCCCGCCTCGCCCAAGATTTCGCGCCGCTCCCCTACGTCTCCGGCGACGACGGGCGTCCCTACCGCCATACTCTCGAATACTTTGAGCGGCGAGCGAGCGCGAGCCACCAGGTCGTCGCGCACAGGCTCGACCGAAACGCCCGCCATTGTGAGGTAGAGAGGCACTCGCTCCGGCGCGACCCGCCCGCTGAACCATACACTTTCGGCCAGGCCCATTTCGTCTACTCGTCTTTGCAAAGTGTCATAGTCTTCTCCTGCGCCGACTATGAGCAGCCGTGCTGCGCTCTCTCGCCGGTACACTCGCGCAAACGCGCTCAACAGCAGATCGAGAGGATGGTTCGTCAGGCTCAGGCTCCCCACGTACAGCACGACTTTGCAGCGGTCGAGATTCAATTCCCGGCGCAACGATCGGGCATCCCGCTCTGTGACCCCGGCAAACCGCTCGCGGTCAACGCCGTTGGGCACATGTAGCACCCGCTCGGCCGGAACCCCATACGCGACGTTGCGCGCGACGTTGAAGCGCGTCTGGGCAGTCACACCCCGCGCCAGGCGCGGCAAGGTTTTCTCGAAACCAGCGACGACGTGACGCTGCCAGGCAGCCGAATAGCGGTTGAACAGCGTCTCGTAATCGTCGCTGTCGAGGAAAACGGGGCTCGGGCGCAGACAGCACGCCAACAACGCAGCCAGCCCGTTGATCGGCTGCGCTTTGCAGATGTGATAGGCATCGGTCGGCAGCGACGCCGCCAGGCGGAACATCCTCCACGTGGTGATCGCCGCAACTTTTAGCAGCTCCGACTGGCTCAGGTACATCTTCCGGCTGCCCGACTTGAGCACGTGCATCTGGCCCACATAGAACACCTCCACCCCATTCCGCCAAAAGTGACGCACGGCCAATGTGTCGAACGCGGGATGAGGTGCCAGCAGCCTGACTCGATACCCCAGCTTGACCAGTTCCTTCGCCAGCGGGAAATACCGTCCGATGAATCCCCCGCCCTTTGGCCCCTGGCTCAACAGAAACGTGACGTGCATCTATCACCTCGAGGAGACCCTAAGGGTTTTCTGAAACCCTCAGGGTCTTGGAACGGTGCATCGAGATCACCGAAAACAAGCTCCGTGCAGAACGCACCACCCGTCTGAACTCGTCCAGATTTCGAATGCTGTGCAGCGCGCGCCAGAAATAGGCCGGTCGGAGATAAAACTCGCGGTACGCCCTCGCCAGAATGTGTTTCAGTTCTCGGCGGGGCAGATCCCCGGTCTCTACCACCGGGCCGCACGTCATGTCGTATTCGCGCCATTCTTCGGCGACGATTGTGCCCGCTTCCAGAGCCTCGGCATACATCGGCGTGCCCGGATAGGGCATGCAGATCGAGAACTGCACCATGTCCGGGTTCAAGTCTCGGGCCAACCGCAGCGTTTGCTCCACCGTCTCGCGGGTATCGCGGGGAAAGCCGAACATGAATCCTCCCAGGGCCATTATGCCGACCTCGCGGGTCAGTCTGAAACTGCGCCGCACCTGTTCGAGCGTGTAGCCTTTGCGAACGTGGCCCAGTATCTGTGGCGACCCCGACTCGACGCCATAACGGATCAGCTTGCATCCGGCGGCCTTCATCTCCAGGAGCATCTCCCGGTCCACGTTATCAACGCGGCCGTTACACGTCCAAAGCAACTCGATCCGGCTATCGCGCAGCTTTTGACAGAACTCGACCACGCGCGATTTGTTGGTGGTAAACGTGCTGTCGTCAACGTTGACCTCGCGGATAGAGTGTCGCTCAATCTCGTATTTTAATTCCTCAATGACGTTATCCACGCTGCGAAAACGCTGCTCGTGGCCGTACATGGCGTTCGGCCAGAGGCAAAACGTGCAACGATATGGACATCCCCGCGAGGTCACGATGTTGATGAAAGGCAACCGCGAGTACCACGCCTCGTGGTAACGCTCAAAGGGTACAGTGTCACGATCGGGAAAAGGGAGCGAGTCCAGGTCTTGGCACAGTACAGCCGGCCCCGTTTCCACGGTGCGCCCGTTCCGGCGGAACGCGATACCCGGAACCTGGGCCAGGTCGTCCAAATTGTCCAACACCTGCGCGACTCGGGTGTCGAACTCTTGTTTGATCACGACGTCCAGCGCGCCGCACTCCCGCAGCGCCTCCGTGGGAAAGACGGTCACGTGGGGGCCGCCGGCGAGCATCAATGGGTCACCGCTGCACTCTTTCATGATGGTGATAGCGCGATAGTCGAACTCTATGGAAGGGGTCGTCGTCTCTACAAAGATGGCATCGGGCCGGATGTGGCCCACACGTTCCCACGTCTCGGTGGGAGAAAGCTCCTCCATCACTGAATCAACGTAGAAAACCTCGCGCCCGGCCTGCCTCAATTGCGCCGCCAGGTAGCCGAGAAAGATCGGATACTGCAAATACTTGTCACCGCGGCGCTTGATGATGCGATTCTGCGAGCGCGTGCCGTACCCCTTGCCCGGCCACGGCGGATTGACGATCAGTACTCTCACGAGCCTAGCTCCGCGAGGTGGAACCGCATACGTTCCCCCAAGCGCTCGACAGTATATTCCTGCGACAGGCGCCGCCGCCCCCGCCGCGCCAGACGTCGCCGTAGCGCAGGGTCGGCTTGCAGAGTCAAGAGACCCGCGGCAAGAGCGCCAGGGTTGGCCCGTTCGACCAGATAGACGTGCTCGCCGTGACGCAGAGCGGCCCGCACCACGGCAGCATCGCCCGTGACGACGACCTTTTCCATAGCCAATCCCTCGTAGACCTTGCTCTGTATCGTGATTAGCGATTGAGGAGTGGTGCCAAACGCCCCCAGGCACACGTCCGCACAACCGACTCGCTCTAGTAACTCTTCCGGCTCCAGCCAATCCACGAACGTCACATTGGGCAAGTCATAGTCCCGCGCCAAAGCCATCGCTTTCTCGCGCTCCGGTCCCTGCCCGATCAGTTCAAAGTGGATCGTACCCTCACCCGCCAGGATTTTGGCAGCCTCGACGATGTGCTCCACACCGTGATTGGGAATGAACGTGCCACAATAGACGACACGCAACACACCATCGTTGCTGCACCTATTGCTCACCGGTTTGAAGACACGATCATCGGCCCCTGTGGGCACCAGGCGGAACCGCCCTGGCGGGACGGCGTAGACGGCCTGAAACCAGGCGACGTATTCGCTCGTATCCAGGACCAGGCGGTCGGGGAGAGAGCAGGCGAGCTTTTCCAGCCAATAGATCAGCCAACCAGTAACGGGGTGCCGGGCCGCCAGTCCTCTCTCCGACGCGATGAGGTACAGGGACATGAAAACGTCCAGCACCAGGGGCTTGCGCCGCAGCCAGGTGAGGATACGCGCCAGGTAAACGTCTATCTGGCCGGGATAGCCCAACACCATGACGTCGTAAGCGCCGATTCGACGGTATCGTTTCAGCAACCTCCAGTAGGTACGGACGACTCGGGCGATGAACGTGGGGCGCAGCCACCCGCCGCTGGCCGCCTGCACTCGATCCTCGATTCCGCGCCAGAGCCGTTCGTGACACTCGATGACCTCGACGCCGCTGCGCCGCAAGCCCTCGACCAGGATTTTGTTGCGCGAATATTTCGCCCGATAGGTGCCAAAGTAGCAAACGCGCAGAAGCACCCCCTGGTGTTAATTTCTCCCCTTGCAAGTGATACGGCGCACCTCACGAGGTGCGCCGTATCCGTTTGGCCCGGCTATGTCACTGCGAGGTGATGCCGGACCGAATGTCTAAGGTAACTATCCATAGGCACCACCTCCTCCATTAAGAGATGGCTAGATTATCCCACAATGTAGTGACGCTGTCAAATTGCACTCGCGCGGGGGAAGGGACCGCTTGTGCACGGCTGACAGACGGGCGATTTCTCACGAGCCCTGGAAGCGCTGTTGGGGCCTGAAGCGACCGGCTTCTCGGCCGCGACGATCACGCGTCTGCTCAATCAGCCCATCCACCGTCCCAAACCACATGAATCCCTGGCTATCCTGCAGGATGCACAGCACTAAATCGTGGGACAAGCCCTGTTCGCTCGTGAGGTGAGTGAACTTGGGCGTGGATGTCTGAGCGTACACAAAGGTTGGCGCACACAGACCACCGAGAAGCGCGAGGATAGAGAGGACGAGCCACACACTCTTGGCATCTCTTGCCAAGCGGCGATTGTAGCATGGCCTGTCCGTGCCGCCCAATCGGCTGGCGGGATAATACGCCGGGTTGCAACCTGCTGAAAACAGTGTATCATACCGGTGACGCGCGCAGCAGAGGTGGGATGGAAAATCAGAACGAGGGAGTAAACCGGGTATCAGTCCTGCACGGCAGTTGGTCGGACGGCGTCTTCTTCGTCTGGGGCGAGTCGGCGGAGCCTGCCCCCAAGCCCCGTGGTCGGCGTCCGCGTGTGCCGCCGCACCCCCACGCCGCGCCGCCAGAGCGGTTGCGCCAGGCCCTGGAGGCGTTGGCCGCCTCCGGCGATTGGGGCGACGTTCCTCCGGCAACGCGCACGATCCTGCTGCCATCGACCGCCACCGGACCACACCTGCCTCCCTGGCTGGTTCTCGATGCGGACGCCGAGGCGATGGACACCGCAGCCGAGTTGCATTTGAGCCCCTGGAAAGTGAAGGGCCTGGCGCTGGAGATCCTCAATGCCCTGGACCTACTGGTCGCACTACCGCTTCACGGGACAGGCGCGCGATGGTGGGGCGCCGACCTGCGCTACTGGAGCCTCGCCGCCAAGCTGGGACTAGAACTCGTGGCGCAGCACAAATACGTGCCCGGACTGACAGAGGACGAGGGGCAATATCGGGCCGTGTGGCTGCCGGTGATGGACGACCCCGACGACCGGGCCAGGCTGCGCACCCTGTCCCAGGCGATGCCGCCCGTCTGCCGGGCGTTGTTCGCCGCAGACGATGCCCAAGCCAACCAGGCCCCGGCGCCGCACATACTGGTGGACGGTTTCATCAAGCGAATCGTAGACCGGGCCGTGCGCGACTGGGGACGATCTCGGCTGGATCGGCGGCGCAGATCGCCTCAAGGCGTGGCCGGCGCGTGGTGGTCGGCGCTGTGGGATGAGGATGGAACGATCGCGGTCCCGTTGGCAGAGCGGCGCGAGTTGGCCCGCCTGTTCGAGTCCTGGCAGCAGTGGATGGGGCAACTGCGCGGCGCGGCGGAGACGGGGTTTCGCCTCTGTTTCCGGTTGGAGCCGCCGGAGGTCGACCCCGAGACGGAGCAGGTCGTCTCCCCCGATTGGGC
>CAYMWP010000106.1:0-16954 GCA_964393895.1 uncultured Anaerolineales bacterium
CCTCCGACGCTTACGGGCCCATCGTAGACAACGCGCGGGGCATCGCCGAGATGGCTGGGATGTCGCAAAAAGCCATTGACACGACTGACGTGCTTGATGCGGCCGGCAACACGGCCAAGGCTATCACCAAAGGTTTCGCAATCAGCGCCGCCGCGCTCACCGTCCTGTCGCTCTTTGCGGCCTACGCGGAAGTAGTAGGAGCAAGGGGTGTGGAGCTGCTCATCAGCCTGCGCCAACCCGTCGTCGTCGCCGGCGTCTTATTAGGCGCGGCAACGCCGCCGTTATTCAGTGCTATCACGATGCTATCTGTCACGCATAATGCCTTCGATATGATCGAGGAGGTGCGCCGGCAATTCAAGGAGCGCCCCGGCATCCTGGCCGGCACTGAGACTCCCGACTATGCAGCTTGTGTGGGGCTGGCTGCCCAGGGTGCCCTTACGTCCCTAGTGATACCGGCCTTCCTGGCCATCGTTTTCCCCGTCCTGGTGGGCGTCATCCTCGGCCCCGAGGCTCTGGGGGGATTTCTGGGAGGCAGCATCTTCACCGGGGTCATTTTCGCGCTTCTGATGTCCAACGCGGGGGGACTGTGGGACAATGCCAAGAAATTCATTGAATCGGGAGAATTTGGCGGCCCTGGCTCCGACGCGCACAAAGCCAGCGTCATAGGCGACACCGTCGGTGATCCATTCAAAGACACGGCTGGACCCTCCCTCAACACGCTGATCACCGTGATGTCCCTGGTGTCCTCTCTGTTCGCTCCAATCATCACTGCTTTCCACTTGTCCTAGCCCAGACTCTACTGAAGAAGGGATATGGACTTTCGTGCGCTCAGTCGAACGGTGAAGGCAGACCTTGCTCGCAGATTCAAAGGACAGCAGTAATCCGCGCCGCCATGTGGGCTACTAGACGTAACAACCAATGCACCGATGCGACTGACCAGATTGATAACGGCATTACCGGCCGTCCTGAGCCGCACCGGCGGTGATGTCGAGATACACACCATCGCCGCCGATTCGCGGCAGGTGCAGCCGGGCGATCTCTTTGTCGCTATCCCCGGCGTCAGCGTGGACGGCCACCGCTTTATCGCCGAGGCGATAGCGGAGGGAGCGGTGGCCGTCGTCGGAGAGCGGCCACCGCAAGAACTGTCCGCACCCTGGCCCGCTTTCACCTACGTCCAAGTTCCCAATGCACGCGAGGCCTGGGGCTGGCTGTGCGCCACCTGGCACGGCTTTCCCTCGCGCAAGATGACGCTCGTTGGCGTCACCGGCACCGACGGCAAGACGACCACCACCAACCTCGTCTACCACATCCTGCAAGCCGCCGGAATCAACGCCGGCATGGTCAGCACGGTCAACGCCCGCATCGGCGACGAGGAGAGCGATACCGGCCTCCACACCACCACCCCCGACCCACCCGACATCCAGGCGTACCTGGCTCAGATGGTCGAGGCCGGGGCCACGCACGCCGTGCTGGAGGTCACCTCCCACGGGCTGGCCCAGCACCGCGTGGCCGGCTGTGATTTCGACGTGGCCGCCGTTACCAACATCACCCACGAGCACCTCGACGCCCACGGCTCATTGGAAGCGTACCAGCAAGCCAAAGCCCGGCTCTTTGAAGGGTTAACCCGCTCCTTCCGCAAACCGGGAATACCAAAGATAGCCGTCCTCAACCAGGACGACGACTCCTTCCGCTATCTGAGGCCCATCGCCGCTGACCGGCAGATCATCTATGGTATAGCACCACAGCACCGCCGTGAAACGGACGGCGCTGGTAGACATGGTCCAACACCGGCTCTTCCAGGCCAATGCGACGTGAGCGCCAGCAAAGTTCGCTTTGCCCCCAACGCGACCAGCTTTACGCTCCACCTTCCGACAGGCGAGGTAGAAATAGAGACTCCGCTGGTGGGAGCCTACAACGTCAGCAACGTACTGGCGGCGGCCGGCGTGGGCGTGGCGCTCAATCTGCCGCCGCACGTCATCGCCGAGGGGGTCGCGGCGATGCAGGGAATACCAGGCCGCATGGAGCGCATTGAGGCTGGCCAGGACTTTGTGGCCATCGTGGACTTTGCCCACACGCCCAACGCACTTCGGCGGGCATTGGAGGCAGCGCGCACGATGGTCGAAGGAGACGGGCGCGTGATCGTCGTCTTTGGCTGCGCGGGATTGCGCGACCGGGAGAAGCGCACGCTGATGGGTCACATCGCCGGGGAATTGGCCGACCTGGTGATCGTCACCGCCGAGGATCCCCGCACCGAGAGCCTGGACGAGATCATGGCCCAGAGCATCGCCGCTGCCACAGAAAAAGGCAAGCGCGAGGGCGTGGACCTGTTCCGCGTGGCCGACCGGGGAGAAGCGATCCTGCACGGCTGCCAGATGGCCCGTGCGGGCGATGCGGACCGCGGACAGTCCATCGTCATCTCTTGCGGTAAGGGGCACGAGCAAAGCATGTGCTTTGGCGCCATCGAGTACCCCTGGGACGACCGCGAAGCGATGCGGCGCGCGCTGCGCGGCGAGACGCTGGACACGCTGCCCACGGCAAAGAGTGGGAACCAGAGATTGGAGACCGGCCCGGCGAGGTCAAACCGCGGCTAGAATCCCCAGTATGGCGGAGGCGTCGTCAACAGCCTCCGCGTCCAGCTCTACCTCCGCTTCTACATCCCCTTCTTCGGGCTGTTCGAGCACGGGCGGCTTCAAGGATATGCCCTCAAAGCTATCAATCGGGCCATCCGAGAAAGAAGATTCCCCCCGGTAACCGGTACCGGCCGGTATCAGTTTGCCGATGATCACGTTCTCTTTCAATCCCAGCAAGGGATCCTCTTTGCCTTCAATTGCCGCACCGGATAGCACCCTGATCGTATGTTGGAAAGAAGAGGCGGAAAGGAAACTGTCAGAGTTAAGAGCGGCTTTGGTTATCCCCAGCAACAGAGGGTATCCCCTGGCAGCTTTTCCACCGGCCTCGACTGTCTCGCTATTGATCTCCTCCATCCTCAACCGGTCCACCATTTCGCCTGGCAAGAGTTCCGTGTCACCCGACTCGGTGATATACACCTTGCTCAACATCTTGCGGAATATGACCTCAAAGTGTTTATCGTTGATGTTCACGCCCTGCGAACGGTAAACGTTCTGCACCTCCAAGAGCAGATACTTTTCCGTGGCCTGGCGGCCCATAATGGCAAGGATATGATGGGGATTCACGACGCCTTCGATGAGTTGAGTGCCCGGCTCAATACGCTGCCCTTCTTCGACCAGCAACCGACTAGTCGTAGGAATCTCGTACTCTCGCTCATCACGCCGCTCGTGTACGATTGTGATGTGCCGATCCTCGCGGATTACGCGTCCCCCTTCTTCCGCCACAACGTACTTTTCGTCGCGCCAGGACGCGATTGGATCGCCAGCTTTGACCTCGTCACCATCCTCGAGCAGTAACTTCCAGCCTCCCCGCTTGATTTCGTATTCAAACTTTTCTATCTCGCTATCCACGACGACGACGCTACGCTGGTCCTCTGACCTGGCGATGTGCACGATGCCGCCAATTTCAGAGATAGGGGCCTCGCCCCGTGGCTTTTTGCGCGCCTCGAACAACTCTTCCACGCGCGGCAGGCCAACGGTGATGTCGAGGCCCGCTGCCACGCCGCCGGTATGGAAGGTTCGCAGCGTCAGTTGGGTGCCAGGCTCGCCGATGGACTGCGCTGCCACGATGCCAACCGCAGACCCAATGCCCACCAACTTGCCCCGGCCCAAGTCACGTCCATAGCACATCGCGCAAATACCCTGCTGGAGCTGACACATCATAGGCGAACGCACCATCACAGCCTCGACGCCAGCTTTCTCGATCGCGACCGCAATGTCCTCGTCAATCTCTTCGTTGCGCGCGACGAGAACCTCGCCGCTCTCGGGGTGAGCCACGGGCGCAGCGGCCATCCGCCCGACGAGGCGCTCGAACACGGTCTGTCCACCCACATCTTCGTCGGCGCGAACCCAGACACCTGAGGTGGTGCCACAATCGTGAGCGTTGATGACAATATCCTGAGCTATATCTACCAAGCGGCGCGTCAGGTAGCCGGCGTCGGCAGTACGCAGGGCAGTGTCGGCCAGCCCCTTGCGAGAACCGTGTGTGCTGATGAAATACTCCAGCGTCGAAAGCCCCTCACGCAAGTTGCTGCGAATGGGATGGGCGATGATACGTCCAGAAGGATCAGCCATCAGACCGCGCATGCCGGCCAACTGAGTGATGGGGCCCAACCCTCCCTTGGACGCTCCAGATTCGGCCATAATTGCCACCGAACTGGTCGGGTGCAGCGTCTTTGATACCGCCTTCGAGACCTGCTCGCGCGCCCGCGACCATAGTTCAACAGTACGCGCGTGCTGCTCGTCCTCAGTCAGCAAACCACGCCGGTACTGCCGCTCGACTTCCGATACGTGTTTTTCGGTCTCCTCAATGATAGTGGACTTTTCTGGTGGGACGACCAGATCGGAGATTGCAATGGTAGCACCTGCACGGGTGGCATATCTGAATCCGATATTCTTGATGCGATCCGCCACCTCTGTGGTCATCTCGCTCCCCAACCGACGATAACAAACTCCTATCAGTTCTTCCAAAGCCCCCCTGTTCATCGGCCGGTTGATAAAGCGCAACTCGTCGGGCAGCACGCGGTTGAAAATGCAACGCCCCACGGTGGTTTCTACAGGGTTGTCAGGAGGAGGCTCGTGGTCATACACCTGTGCCACTAAAATGGGAGTGTGCAAGTCCACGTGCCCCAAAGAGTAGGCCAACTCTACTCCGTCCACGTCAACGAACAACTTGCGCTCGTCGCCGGCGCGGGCCGGGTCATCCATTGTTAGATAATAGGTGCCCAAACACATGTCCTTGCTCGGCCCAACGACAGGTTGACCGGAAGAGGGTTTCAGTATGTTGCGAGAAGCCAGCATCAACGTGCGAGCTTCTTCGACCGCCTTTTGCGAAAGCGGCATATGGACGGCCATCTGATCACCGTCAAAGTCCGCGTTGAAGGCAGAGCAAACCAAAGGGTGAATGTGGATCGCCTTGCCCTCGACCAAGATCGGCTCAAAAGCCTGAATGCCCAAACGGTGCAAGGTGGGTGCGCGATTGAGCAGTACCGGGCGGTCCTTGATCACCTCCTCCAGCACTTCCCACACCTCTGGCCGCTCCCGCTCGATGATGCGCCTGGCGGCCTTGACGTTGCTGGCATAGTTGTATTCGACCAGTTTGCTGATGACAAAGGGACGGTAGAGCTCCAGCGCCATCGTCTTGGGCAACCCGCACTGATGGAGCTTGAGATGGGGGCCAATGACTATGACAGAGCGTCCAGAATAATCCACGCGCTTGCCGAGCAGGTTGCGGCGGAAACGTCCCTTCTTTCCCTTCAACATATCGCTCAGCGATTTTAACTCGCGGCGGCCCCGGCGGGAGAGGGCCTTGCCGCGCTGGCTGTTATCAACCAGACTATCAACCGCTTCTTGGAGCATGCGCTTCTCGTTGCGCACGATCACGTCAGGCGCGCCCAGGTCCAGCAAGCGCTTGAGGCGATTATTGCGATTGATGACCCGCCGGTAGAGATCGTTCAGATCGGAAGTTGCAAAGCGCCCACCATCGAGATGCACCATTGGGCGCAGGCCGGGGGGAATGACCGGCAGAACGGTCAGGATCATCCATTCAGGCCGATTACCGCTCTTGCGCAACGACTCGACGACGCGCAAACGCTTGGTCGCCTTCTTGCGCCGCTGCTTCGACGTGCCGTGACGCACTTCGTGCCACAACTCTTTGGCCAACTTGTCCAAGTCCAGACCGCACAAAATGTCATAGAACGCCTCAGCGCCCATAGCGGCCTTGAAAACTTGTCCCCATCTGCTCTTTAGCTCCCGCAGACGCGGCTCGCCTAAAAGATCAAGCTCGGCCAGGTCCAGCAACTCCTCCCGGCCGGCCTTCAACCTGGCGCGCAATTCAGCGCCATCTATGACCAACTGCTCTTTAACACGGGAAATTTGATTCTCCGTTGCCTCACGCAAGTCATCGAGATCAGTCTCCAGGAAAGAAATATCTTCCGCCTGCCGCGCCCGTACATCGGCTTCCAGTTGGTTAAGATGCTCCTGGACGATTTGATTGAGTAACGTCAGATGTTCACGACCTACCTCGACACCCTTTTCGGCAATAATATCGCCGGTGGGCTTGAAAACGAGAGCAGCTCTAATGGTCTTGCCTTGACGGTCCTCTACTTTCTTCTGCAACGATCTGGCATCCTTCATTACCTGATCAGTAATGACAGCCAGCTCCTCATCTCCCTTCGCACGGGCCTTTTCCTGCGCCTCCTGGACACGAGATTCCTCTTGGGCCAACTGCTGTTCCAGCGCCGCGATGGATTCTTGAGCCGCAGCTTCCAGTTGTTCCTGTTTCTCTGCGGCCTCTCCCTCCAACCGCTTGAGGGCCTTTTGACGCGCATCCTCATCTACGTTGGTGATGACGTACTGCGCGAAATAGAGCACGCGGTCCATCGCGCGCTTGGATATGTCGAGCAAGATGCCCAGATAGCTGGGAACACGGCGCGTATACCAGATGTGGGCCACCGGGGCAGCCAGCTCAATGTGCCCCATACGCTCGCGTCGCACGGAGGAGCGCGTCACCTCGACCCCGCACTTGTCGCAGACGATGCCTTTGTAGCGAATGTTCTTGTACTTGCCACAGTAGCACTGCCAGTCCTTGGAAGGGCCAAAAATGGCCTCACAGAAAAGGCCGTCCTTCTCCGGGCGCAGGCGACGGTAGTTGATAGTCTCGGGCTTGGTAACCTCACCATAAGACCAAGAAAGAATCTGTTCTGGCGAGGCCAGACTGATACGTAGAGCGCGGAAATCTTGGGCTTCCAACGTGTTCTGACTTCGGTCGTCCATCTTTCTCCTTCGCTGAAGGCTTTTCACTCGCGAGAGCATACGTGAAAGAAGCGCGTGAGACTGTTTGCCCAGCGCTTCGCGATAGAGTCAGGCCCGCTCTCATCTTTTACAATAGTCCCGCTATTATAACGGCTTCCATCATTTTGTCAAATAGACGCAGTCCCTCACGTAAAATGTTACCAACTTGTTGAAAAGACACAGCGCCCCCCAGGTGAAACTCCATTGTAACAGAGCTGTAACCTGTACGGCTTGGGAGATGTTGTAAAGTTGAGGAAAAGTGAGGACACACTATGCGAATGGAAGGACGAGCTGCCACGCAGTCTCCCCCAGTCTTTGATTTCGTCGTCATTGGCTCTGGCTTTGGCGGCAGCGTCTCGGCTATGCGGTTGGCCGAGAAGGGCTACCGCGTACTGGTGCTGGAACGGGGCAAACGCTTCCGCGACGAGGATTTCCCCAAGACCAACTGGAATGTCTGGAAGTATCTGTGGTGCCCGCCGCTGCGCTGCTTTGGCATCTTGCAGATGGCGCAGCTCAATGGCGTGATGGTGATGACCGGCAGTGGAGTGGGAGGCGGCAGTCTGATGTACGCCAACGTGACGATGGAACCGGACGACGAGACATTCCAAGCTCCGGCCTGGAATCGCCTGGCCGATTGGAAAACCCTCTTGCGTCCCCACTACGACGCCGCCAAACACATGCTGGGCGTGACGACCAACCCGCTCCGCTGGCCCGCCGACGAGGTCTTGCGGCAGGTCGCCTACGATATGGGTCGGGGTCACACCTTCCGCCCGACCGAGGTGGCGGTCTTTTTTGGCGAGCCGGGCCAGGAGGGCGAGCTGGTCCCCGATCCATACTTTGATGGAGCGGGACCACCGCGTAAGGGATGCACCCACTGCGGCGGGTGCATGGTCGGCTGCCGCCAAAACAGCAAGAACACACTGGTAAAGAACTATCTCTACTTTGCCGAAGCATGGGGGGCCATCATCCAGCCCGAAGCGGAAGTGGTGGACGTTCGCCCCTTGCCGGAGGGCCAGCCGGACGGCGCACGCTATGAGGTGGTATACCGCAGTTCGACGGCCTGGCTGTTCAAACCCAGGCGAGCGGTGCGAGCGCGCAGCGTGGTCGTCTCGGGCGGCACGGTCGGCACGCTCGAGTTGCTGTTCCACTGCCGCGACGTCAGCCGCTCTCTGCCCAATCTTTCACCACGCCTGGGCGACGAAGTGCGCACCAATAGCGAGGCATTGATGGGTGTGATGGCCCGCGACAAACGAGAGGACTACTCCCAGGGCGTCGCTATCACCTCGATCATTCAACCTGATGACGTCACGGCCATTGAGCCGGTGCGCTGGTCAGAAGGGTCGTCACTCACCAAGATGTTGTCCGCTCCGCTGGTCGAGGTCGAAGAGCGGGGACTATGGGGCAGGTTTCTACTGGTGTTGCGCAAAGACGTGACCGAGTTTGGTGACGTGGTGCGGGCGATCCTCGCAAATTGGGCCCGCCGTGTCACCATCCTGCTGGTGATGCAGACCGAGGACAACCTGATGCAGTTGCGACCGGAGCGGAGCCTGGCGACCTTGTTCCGCCGCCGCCTATCCGCCAGACGCGACACTGAGAACCCCATCCAGGCCAAAATCCCCGTCGGCCACGCGGTCACACGCGCCTTTGCCGAGAAAGTGAATGGAGTGCCGGCCAGCACGCTCAGCGAAGTCATACTCGACGTGCCATCCACTGCCCACATCCTGGGCGGCGTGCCCTTTGGCCGCGACACAGAGGAAGGCGTGATCGGTCTCAACTGCGAGGTGCACAACTATCCGGGGCTGTACGTGGTTGACGGTTCGATCATGCCCGCCAACCCCGGCATCAACCCCAGCCTGACGATCACGGCGCTGGCCGAGTACGCGATGAGCCAGATAGCGCCTATTGAGACCCTGAAGGTTTCAGAAAACCTTTGGGGTCTTGACTAGGGTCTTGACAACGCCTACGTTCTACTGTATAATATTCTCTGCTAGAATATCCCCCACAGCACTGGCAGGAAAAGTCACCGTGTCCGAGACGAGACTCGCCATTCTATCCCTTCTGCGTCACGGGCCGCTCCACGGGTACGAGATCAAGAAAACTCTGGAGCGAGAATGTATTGATATGTGGAGCGCCGTCCCCCTGGCGACGCTCTACAACACGTTGAATAGGATGGACCGAGAGAGTCTCATCGAAAAGATCGGCGTCGAGGTAGAGAGCGGCCGTGCCCGGAGTGTGTACGACATCACCGAGCACGGTCGTTCTGCTTTTGTAGAGATGGTGCGAGAGATATGGCTGGTAAATCAGCCGGTGCCCTTCCCGCTCTTCTTCGCCGTGGCGGCCCTCGACGTTTTACCCCGGGACGAACTCGTGGAATTGATTCGCCGCCGCATCCGCATCGTGGAAAAGCAGTGCGCCATCGTGGAACCTCAGGATGAGCACGGGCACGTGCGAGACGGGCCGTTCATGGGCGTCCGAGCAGTGACAGACCGCTTTCGCTCCCACTTGCAGTCCGAGTTGGACTGGCTGCAAGGCCTGTTGGAGCGCGTGGAGAACAGTGAAACTTGAATAAGGAGAAGACCCATGATATCTTTTAGTATGACCGAAGAACAAAAAATGATCGTGGACGCGGTGTCCAGGTTCGCCACCCGCGAGATGCGCGAAGCGGCTCGCGAGTGCGACGAAACGGGAGATATCCCCAACAAGCTGATTGACACCGCCTGGGAACTGGGACTGGTCGCCAGCCACGTCCCTGAAAAGTACGCCGGCTTTGGCGACGAACACTCGGCGCTGACCGGCGTGCTGGTGGCCGAGACATTGGCCTACGGCGACCTGGGCATCGCCTTGCACGCGATGGCCCCCGGCCTGCTCGCCTTCCCCATCCTGGAAGGAGGCACAGAGGAGCAAAAGTCAGAGTACCTGCCCCTCTTCTGTGACGTGGCCTTCGAGCCGGCCACGGCGGCCCTCATCGAGCCGCGCTACGATTTTGACCCCCACGAACTGGCGACCACCGCTGCGTTGGACGGGGAGGAGTACGTCCTCAACGGCCAGAAATGTTACGTCCCCCTGGCCGCCGACGCCAACCGGTTGCTGGTCTGGGCCGCAGAGGATGGCGTGACGCAGGGCTTTATCGTGCCCCAGGGCGCGTCAGGTTTAGAGATCGGCGAGCGGGAAAAGAACATGGGCATCAAGGCGCTGGCGACCTACGAGCTAGCGTTGAACGACTGCCGCGTGCCCGCAGCCAACAAGCTGGGCGGCGAGGCCGGCTGCGACTTTGGCCGCCTGCTCAACTATTCGCGGGCGGCGCTGGCAGCAATGGCCGTGGGAATGGCGAACGCGGCCTACGAGTACGCTCGCGAGTATGCCAAAGAGCGGGAAGCATTCGGCGAGCCGATAGCCTCACGCCAGGCCATCGCCTTTATGCTGGCGGAAATGGCCATCGAGGTGGACGCAACGCGCCTGATGGCGTGGGAGGCGGCCTGGAAACTGGACCGGGGCGAGGACGCTACCAAGGAATGCTACCTGGCCAAGTCCTACGCCGACGACATGGTGCTCAACGTCACCGACCGGGCCGTGCAGGTGCTCGGCGGGCACGGCTACATCCGCGAGCACCCGGTCGAGTTGTGGCTACGCAACGGTCGTGGCTTTGTCACCTTTGACGGCATGGCGATCGTGTGAGTGGCGAATCGCAAATTGTGATGAAGGAGAAGTAAGATGATAGACTTTGAGACACCCAGCGTTATTGAGCGCAACCTGACGATGATGAAGATGGTGGCCGAGGGCATGATCCGGCCCGTATCCCGGCAGTACGACGAGAACGAGCACGAAAAGCCCTGGGACTATATCAACATGGTGTGGGAAACCCAAAAGCCCATGAATAAAAAGAACCTCGACCGCCAACTCGGCCGGGGCGAGACCCAGGAGGAGAAACCAAAGGCGGAGAAGGACAAGCGTCCGCCCATCGGCTTTATGATGCTCGCTCACGTCATCGAGACAATGTCCTGGGGTGACGCGGCCATTTACCTCTGCACGCCGGACGCCGGCCTGGGCGGGACGGCCATCGAGGCGGTGGGCACGCCGGAGCAGAAGGAGCGTTTCCTCACCCGCTTCACCGAGGGCGAACCCAAGTGGGGCGCTATGGCCATCACCGAGCCCGGCGCCGGTTCCGACACCGCCGCCATCCAGTGCACGGCCACGCTCGACCCTGAGACGAACGAGTGGATCCTGAACGGCGAAAAGATTTTCGTCACCAGCGGCCTCATGGCGGCACAGGAATCGGACGGTTTCGTGGTGGTGTGGGCGACGGTGGATCGCTCGGCAGGCAGGGCCGGCATCAAGAGTTTCGTCGTCGAGGCGGGCACGCCCGGCATGAGCGTCACCAAGGTCGAGGAGAAACTGGGCATCCGCGCCAGCGACACGGCCTCCATCGTTTTCGACAATTGCCGCATCCCGTTCGACAACATCCTCGGCAGCCCAGAGGTGCAGGATCGAAAAAAGACCAAGGGCTTTAAGGGCGCTATGCAGACCTTTAACGCTTCCCGTCCGCTGGTGGCCTCTAGCGCCATTGGCGTCGGACGGGCAGCGTTCGAGTTCGTCAAAACCGAGCTGGAAAAGAACGGCGTCGAGTTCCCCTACGGCGTGCCGCGTCACAAGCTCACCGCCGTGCAGCGGGACGTGATGGATATGGAGGCCCAACTCAAGGCGGCCTGGTTGCTCGTCCTGCGCGCCGTCTGGATGGCCGACATGAAGATGAATAACCCGGTCGAGGCAAGCATGTGCAAGGCCAAGGCCGGCGAGGCGGTGACCTGGATCACGCAGAAAGCGGTCGAGTTGATGGGCCCGCTGGGCTACTCGCGCAAGCTGCTGCTGGAAAAGTGGATGCGCGACGCCAAGATCAATGACATTTTCGAGGGCACGGGGCAGATCAACAAGCTCATCGTCGCCCGGCGCATACTGGGATTCCGCAGCTCGCAGCTCAAGTGAGGAGTTAAGACGTAAAACGTAAAAGCGTGAAACGCAAGCCTTGCACATTATGAATTACGTTTTACGCAGGTTTGGAAACTTGGCCAGTAACGACAAAATTTGAAGGAGGAGCAACTATGGAGTACGCGATTAACCGTGTGGCCGTCATCGGCGCGGGCACGATGGGGGCGGCGATTGCCGCTCACCTGGCCAACGCCGGCATCCCAGCCTACCTGCTGGACATCGTTCCCCGGGAATTGACGGCCAAAGAGAAGGAGCAAGGTCTGACGCTCGATCACCCGGCGGTGCGCAACCGCATCGTCGAGGAAGGGTGGCAACGGTGCGTCAAGGCCCGCCCGGCCAACCTCTTTGCCCCGGAGCTGGCCGAGCGCGTCACGCTGGGCAATTTGGAGGACAACTTTGACTGGCTGGGCGAGGTGGACTGGATCATCGAGGTGATCGTCGAGCGGCTCGACATCAAGCAGCAGCTCATGACCCGCATCGAGGAGATTCGCAAGCCGAACTGTATCGTCAGCACCAACACCTCCGGCATCCCCATCAAAGAGATTGCCGATGGGCGCTCCGACGAGTTCAAGGCTCACTTCCTGGGGACGCACTTTTTCAACCCACCCCGCTACCTCAAGCTACTAGAGATCATCCCCCACGAGCAGACGCTGCCCGACGTGCTCGAATTTATGAAAGAGTTCGGCACACGGACATTGGGCAAGGGGGTGGTGGTCTGCAAAGACACGCCCAACTTTATCGCCAACCGCTTCATCTCGGTCTCTGGGGCATTCACGCTGAATTACGCACTCGATAACGGCTACACCGTCGAGGAGGTGGATAGCCTCACCGGGCCGATAATCGGCCACCCCAAGACGGCCACCTTCCGGCTGTACGACCTGGTCGGCATTGACGTGATGGCGCACGTCAACACCAATCTCTACCCGGCCATCAAACACGACCCCTACCGCGAGGAGTTGGTGCACGAAAAAAGCACGGCCCTCATCAAGGCTATGGTGGAACACAAATGGCTGGGCAACAAGACCAAGCAGGGCTTTTACAAGCGAGTGGAGACCGAGGAAGGTCGCCAGTTCTGGGTGCTGGACCCGGGGGCGATGGAGTATCGGCCGCCGACCAAGCCCAGGTTCGACTCGGTGGGCAAGCACCGCAAGGTGGAGGACACGGGCGAGCGCATCAAGCTACTGTGCGCTGAAGATGACCGCGCCGCCCAGTTCATCTGGGCCACCACCGCCTTTGGTCTCAACTATGCCGCCAGCGTCATCCCTGAGATCGCCGACGACATCGTCTCCATTGACAATGCCAACAAGTGGGGCTTTATGCACGAGCTGGGCCCGTTCGAGATTTGGGACGCGCTGGGCGTGGCCGAGTCGGTGGCGCGTATGGAGGCAGAGGGGATGGAGGTGACTCCCTGGGTCAAAGAGATGCTGGCGGCCGGGCACACCAGCTTTTACAAGAAAGAAAAGGGCAAGCTGCACTATTACGACCCTGCCAGCAAGGGATACGTCGCCGTGGCGGATGATCCCAGGGCTTTTGTCATCAAAGACGTCAAGGCGGACGAGCAGCGCGTCATCGCCAGCAATCCCAGCGCCAGCCTGGTGGATATGGGGGACGGCGTCCTGGGACTCGAGTTCCACTCCAAGATGAACGCTTTGGACACGGACATTTTCAAGATGATGGAGCGAGCCAGGGAGGAATTGGACAAGGAATGGGTCGGGCTGGTGATCGGCAACCAGGGGGATCATTTCTGCGCCGGGGCCAACATATTCGTGGTCGCAGTGGCCGCCCAGCAAGGGGAATGGGAGCAGCTAGACGCGGTGATCAAACAAGGCCAGGACGCCCTGATGGGTTTCCGCTACTGCCCCAAACCTGTAGTCAGCGCGCCGTTCGGTATGGTGCTGGGCGGCGGAGCCGAGGTGACGATGGGCGCGTCGGCGGTCTGCGCGGCGGCTGAGGCGTACATCGGCCAGGTGGAGGCCGGCGTGGGACTGGTGCCGGCCGCGGGCGGATGCAAGGAACTGGTGCGGCGCGTCATCTCGCCGGTGATCAGGAAAACCCCCGCTGCCGACCCGCTCCCCTTTCTGCAGCAGATATTCGAGAGGGTCGCCATGGGCAAGGTCAGCGCCAGCGCGGAGGAGGCCCGCCAATGGGGGTTCCTCACCTCCGCCGACCGGATCGTGATGAACCGCGATCATCTGTTGAGCGAGGCCAAGCGCATGGTGTTGGATCTGGCCGACTCGGGTTTCCGCCCGCCGGTGCGCGGCAAGGAACTCTGGGCCGTGGGCGCCAATGGCCTGGCCGCGCTAGAGATCATGGTTTGGAGCCTGAGGGAAGCCGGTTATGCTTCCGAGCACGACGCCCTCGTTGCCAACAAGACGGCCCACATCCTCTGCGGCGGCAAGCTCTCCAAGCCGCAGTGGGTGGACCCGCAGTACATCCTCGACCTGGAGCGAGAGGCGTTCCTGTCACTGCTGGGCGAGCAAAAAACACTTGACCGCATTTGGCACATGCTCAACACGGGCAAGCCGCTGAGGAATTAGGCGAGTCAGCGAATCAGCTAATTTGCAGATTTGCAGATTTTGAAAGGAGTCACAAAATGAAAGAAGCAGTGATTGTTTCCGTTGCCCGTACCGCCGTGGGGCGGGCCAAGCGAGGAACGTTAGTGGACGTGCGGCCCGACGAGATGGCCGCTGTGGTGATCAAAGCTGCACTCGACCGCGCCGCGCCGGTGAAGGCCAAAGATGTGGAAGACGTGATCGTGGGCTGCGCCTTCCCGGAGGGAGAGCAGGGGATGAACGTGGCCCGCGTCGCGCTGCTGCGAGCCGGGCTGCCCTACACCGTGCCGGGGATGACCGTCAACCGGTTCTGCTCCTCCGGTTTGCAGACCATCGCCCTGGCCGCTGAGCGGATCATGGCCGGCTTTGGCTCCTGCATCATCGCCGGCGGCACCGAATCTATGAGCATGGTGCCGATGACCAGCAACAAGTTCGCGCCCAATCCCTGGATGGCCGAGAACTATCCCGAGATCTATTCCAGTATGGGGCAGACGGCCGAGAACGTGGCTAACAAGTACGGCGTCAGCCGCGAGGAACAGGACGAGTTTGGCTACCGCAGCCACATGCGGGCCATCGCGGCCCAGGACGCGGGCAAGTGGGTGGACGAGATCGTGCCGCTAGAGGTCGAGCAGGTAGTGATGGAGAACGGCAGTCCAACGACCCGCAAGTTCGTCTTTGACGCTGACGAGGGTCCCCGGCGCGGCACGACGCTGGAAACGATGGCCAAACTGCGCCCGGCCTTTTCTCCCACGGGTAGTGTGACCGCCGGTAACTCGTCGCAGATGTCCGACGGCGCGGCGGCGGTGATGGTGATGGAGCGGGAGAAAGCGGAAGCGTTGGGCCTCAAGCCTTTGGCCCGCTTCGTGGGGTACGCGGTGGGCGCCGTTCCGCCAGAGATCATGGGCATAGGGCCCACCGTCGCCGTGCCCAAGGTGCTGGAACTGACCGGTATGTCGTTGGACGACATCGGCCTGATCGAGTTGAACGAAGCGTTCGCCTCCCAGTCGTTGGTCGTCATCCGCGAGCTGGGGCTGGACGAGGAGATCACCAACGTCAACGGCGGGGCCATCGCGTTGGGCCACCCCCTGGGCTGCACCGGGGCCAAGCTGACGGTGCAGATCATCAACGAGATGAAGCGGCGCGACGTGCAGTTCGGCTTGATCACTATGTGCATCGGCGGCGGCATGGGGGCGGCGGGCATCCTGGAGAATCTCTAAATCCCAGAAACCAGGTTTTTCGGAAAGAACCTGGTTTCTGGATGGCATAATGGAGGTGTGAGATGATTGATTTTTCTCTGACCGATGAACAAAAATACATCCGCAAGTTGGCGCGTGATTTCGCCCGCAAGGAGATGGCCCCTCGCGCCGAGCATTACGACGAGGTGGCCGAGTACCCCTGGGAAGTGGTCGAAAAGGCCCACGCCGCTGGCCTGCTCAACGTCATAATTCCAGAATCAGTGGGGGGCGTCGGCGCTGGTTCGGTGGACGAGTGCCTGGTGGCCGAGGAGTTGTTTGCCGGCGATGCGGGGATGGGCACGGCTATCCTGGCTAACAACCTGGGACTGGCACCCATCGTTGCCACTGGCACCGAGGAGCAGAAAGAGCGTTTCCTCACTCCGTTCCTGGAAAAGCCGATCATGGCCGCCTTTTGCCTGACCGAGAGCGGCGCCGGCTCCGATGTGGCGAACCTGCGCACATCGTGGCGGCGCGAAGGGGACGAGTACGTGCTCAACGGCAGCAAGATGTTCATCACTAACGGCGGTGTGGCCTCGCTCTACACCGTCTTTGCGACCGCCGAGCCGGGCCAGCGCAACTATCGCGCCTTTAGTGCCTTCGTCGTCCCCCGCGATGCGCCAGGGGTCTCCACCGGCAAGAAGGAGAACAAGATGGGGCAGCGCTGCTCAGACACTTCGGAGGTGATCTTTGACGAGGTGCGCGTGCCGGCCGATCACCTGTTGAGCCAGGAGGGAGCGGGATTCAAGGTCGCCATGAAAACGTTGGACAAGAGCCGGGCTGGCATCGCTGCCAGCGCCGTCGGCATCGCCCGCGCGGCGATGGAGGCCGCCATCGGGTACGCCCAGGAGCGGCAGACCTTTGGCAAGCCACTGGCCGCCCACCAGGCGATACAGTTCATGCTGGCCGATATGAAGATCAAGATCGAGACGGCCCGGCTCATCACCTGGAAAGCGGCCTGGCTGGCCGACCAGGGGTTGCCGAACAACCTGGAATCCTCCATCGCCAAGTGTTACTCCACCGACATCTGTATGCAGGTGACGACCGACGCCGTGCAGATCTTTGGCGGTTATGGCTACAGCAAAGAGTACCCGGTAGAGCGGTACATGCGGGACGCCAAGTTGATGCAGATCTACGAAGGGGCCAACCAGATCCAGCGTATGGTCATCTCGCGCAATATCCTCGCGTGAGACGCTGAACCTCAAAGCCCCAAGTAACTACCTTGACAATGTTAAATTCGCTGCGAGGGGCTCGTAGTGCGCCACGG
>CAYMWP010000107.1:0-16942 GCA_964393895.1 uncultured Anaerolineales bacterium
GGATTGCTGCCTTTTGTCAACTCAAGCTATGCACAATTTCAGATACACACCCATGGCGCAATAGCGCCGGTGCAGGTGCTACAGGGGAGTTGCGTAATGCGGTTTGGTCAAGGTAATCACCACAGCAATTCCTGTTTTGTAGCCGCGATTTCGTCGGATTGAGGCAATCCGCTATCGCGTGTACCTTCCCGCGTAAACCACCCTACGCGATTGCGAAATCGCGGCTACGACCTGACTTTTCACCTATAACGGGAATTGCTGTATCACCAGGTGTCATTCGCGATAGGATCCCGAGTCTTTTGTCAAAAGTGTCGGGCAGTCAGAATTCGCGCTATAGATTTGCCAATACCTTCAGAATCGGCTTGCCGTACTTTTTTTGTTTCCACGGCCCCAATCCCTCGATGCTCTTCAGGCCCTCTGTAGTGCTGGGGTTTTGCTCGGCCAATGCCCACAGGGTGGCGTTGCCGACGACGATGTCTACGTCTACCTCTCGCTCTTTTGATACGCGCTTGCGCCACGTTCGCAGGGCCTCGAAGCGTTCCATCTCCTCCCTCGAGTGGCGCGGGGGTGGTGGAAGGGGGTGGGGCGGTTGGGCCTTCATCCCTCGCCTGATTGCTTGTAGGATACGCCCGCCGTACCGGCGCACGTGGTGAGGCTTTAGACCGTTAATGTTGGTCAATTCCCCCGGCGTGTGGGGACGGGCCTGGGCCAGCGCGACCAATGTGCGATCGTGGAGCACCTTGAAGTGTGGGCGATCCCGGCGGCTGGCCTCACGGTCGCGCCAGATGGCGAGTTCGCGCAAGATGGCTTGCTCGCGCCCGGTCAGGTCGTGAGCGCCTTTAATGCGCCAAAAATCTTCCGGGGTGAAGGCGTTGGGAGGCATGGGGTTGGAAGCTGCGATCTGATCAAAGGTCTCCTGTGCTTCTTCCCAGCGCCCCCGCTGCATCAGCGCGTCGGCCTGGAGGCGGCGCAAGGGCAGGAGGTAATGAGTGTCCAGGGAGGCGTAGGTCAGTGCCTCTGACTCCACAGGGCGTTTGCCCCAGTTGTACCGCTGATACCGTTTTTTGGTGCGCACGCCAAAGGTCTTGTTCAATATATCGCCCAACCCTACACGGGGCCAGCCCAGGATGCGGGCCGCCCACATTGTGTCGAACAGATTGACGAAATGAAAATCAAAATCTCGTTTGAGACACATCACGTCGTACTCGGCGGCGTGAAAGACCTTTTGTATGCCGGGGGCGGCAAAGATGGGGGCCAGGGTGGTGATGTCCAGGTCGGCCAGTGGGTCTACGATATAGTCGGCTCCGGGGGTCGAGATTTGGATCAGGCAGACCTGTTCCTGGTAGGCGTAGAGGGAATTGGATTCTGTGTCCACGCCGATGGCGGGTTCGCTGGAGAGCGTGTCCAGCAATGCCGCTAGTTGTGGAGGAGACGTGACCACGACGGGCGGCGGCGTGGAGGATGTTATGTTCTCGTCATGGGGGCGGCGGTTCATATCAATCTCGTCAAGACCAGGGTGGCCAGCCCCAGGTAGATAAAGTACCCGCAGGTATCGGTGATGGTGGTGACCAGGATGGGCGAGGCCAGGGCCGGGTCAAAGCGTAGGACTTGCATTATCACGGGAATCAGAGCGCCAGCGATGCCGGCGCCGATCATGTTCAGCAGGGTAGCCAGTCCCACTACGACTCCCAGCATCGGTGTCCCTTTCCACGCCAGCGCGATGAGGGCGATCAGGCCGCCGACGGCGACGCCGTTGGCCAGCCCGATGAGCATCTCCCGCAGTAGGGCGCGCAGCCCATTGTGGGGATCAAGCTCGCCCAGGGCCAACCCGCGCACGGTGACGGTGAGTGTCTGAGTGCCGGCGCTCCCACTGACCCCGGCGACGATGGGGAAGAAGGCGGCCAGGACTGCTACGCTGGCGATAGTTCCCTCAAAGAGGCTCAATACGGCGGCCGAGGCCAGCGCCGTACCCAGGTTGAGCACCAGCCAGGGCAGACGGGTGCGCAGGGCGGCGGGAATCGGTACGTCCGGTGGATGTTCCTCCAGCACGCCGCCCAAGCGGTATATATCCTCCGTTGCCTCTTCTTCCAGGACCTCGACTAGGTCGTCGTGGGTGATGAGGCCCAGCAGGTGACCCGTGTGGTCCAAGACGGGCAGGGCCAGCAGGTCGTAGCGGGCCATCAGGCGGGCCGCCTCCTCCTGATCGGCGTCGGCCTGCACGTGGATGATTTGTGAATCCATGATCTCTTCGACGCGTGTCCAGGGCGGGACGACGACCAATTGCCGCAGGGAGACCACGCCCACGAGCCGAACGTCCTGGTCCACGACGAAGAGGTAGTAAACGTCGTCCGATTCAGGCGCGGTCGCCCGCAGGTAGGCGATGGCTCCCTCGGCCGTCATCTCCTTGTGGAGCACGACCCTGGCCGACGTCATCAGGCCGCCGGCGCTCTCGTCGGCGTGGATCAGCAGCGGGCGGATCTCTTCGGGCTCCTCCATCGCCGCCAGGACCGCGGCCGCTTGCTCCGGCGCGATGTCGCCCAGCAGGTCGGCTGCCTCATCCGGCTCCATCTCGTCCAGGATGCGGGCCAGATCCTCGGTTTCCAACCGTGTGGCGATCTCGGCTGCTTCTTCTTCCTCCAGTTCCTCCAGGATGTCGGCCGAGTCCTCCAGGTCGAGGCGGGGCAGGAGTTGATCCTGCTCAGTGGGCGGTAGTTCGCCAAAGACGTCGGCCTGATCGGGTGGGCGGAGGCCTTCCACCAGCGTTACGGCCTGGCTCCAGTTCTCTTTGGATAGCGCCTCTCGTACTTGTTCGAGGGTTGTGTCTACGTCTATGCGCTCCATGGCGTTTTTCTCCTGAAAGTGGAGATATTATCGCACGTTGACGGGAGATGTCAATTTGGGGAATTGCAACTGCCAACGGCACATCATCGTAGTGCAAACGACCTAACACGTTGACGGGAGATGTCAATTTGGGGAATTGCAACCGTATCGTAACCGAAGCGTAATGCTACTTCCAAGCTGACGGGTTAGAATGTAGAATAGGTTAACTGTTCAGCCTGGGCTTGTGACACAGAGTTTCACAGAGCATTTCACATAGAAACGCAGAGAAAAAGGCATTCTCGTTGTATTCTCTGTAAATCTGTGCCTTCTCAGCCGGATGTAGTTTGCCCGCGTTCTCTGCGTCCAAACCAGAAGAGAGGAGGGAAGCAAGATGAAGATGCGACCACTTCTGTCGGCAGCGGCCCTGGGTTTGGGGCTGACGGTCGTTTTGTTGGTACTCCTGGTCAACCACAGTTCCGTCGTGCGCGCCGACCCAGACACCTACTACGTGCGAGAGGACGCTGGCGGTGATTGCTCCGAGGCTAACCCCTGCGGCAATATCCAACAGGCCATTGATTTAGCCATTTCCCCCGGCGACGAGGTCTGGGTCGCCACCGGCACGTACACCGAGAACCTGACCATCAACCACGGCCTCAAGTTGCGAGGGGGATGGGACGGCTCGTTCACTGCACAGAATCCCACCGGCACTCCGGCCGTCGTTGACGGCGCCGGCGCCCACGTTGTCCTGGTTGACGCTGCCGGCGGAGCCGTCGAGTTATGCGGTCTCGCGCTGATCAACGGCCAGGATGGCATTCACATTGACGGCGGGAATGTGGTGGTAGAACAGTGTACCATCCTCGGTGTGAACAAGCAGGGAGTCGAGATTGATGCTGGAAATGTCCTCATCTCCGCCACCCAGGTGCTGACCGCCAAGCACGGCATAGAGGTGGACGCTGGCGTGGTGCAAGCGGTGGACGTCCATATTGCACACACCAGCAGCGAGGGCTTGCATCTCGAGCGCGGCGGCACGGTCACTTTCACCGGCGGCATCATCGAGGACTGCGGGCAGGAGGGCGTCCACGTAGAGGATGGCAGCCTGTGGCTGTTCGATAACTATATCCACGACGTCATTTCAGACGGCATCCGCATCGAGTTTGGTGCTTCCGCCTCTATCGTCAGCAACGTGATCAGTGCGGTTCTGGATAATCCGGGCGGGGATTGCCACGGCATCCAGATCAGCGGCGATCAACTGGTGCAGGGCAACCTGATCGCCGACGTTGACGATCGGGGTATCTGCGCCCGGGATGGCTCTCCCATCATCGTGGACAACGTCGTTTACGATGCAGGCGGCGACGGTATCCGCACCGCCGCCTCGAGCAGCGACGTGGAGATACGGGGCAACATTGTCTACGGCGCCGGCAACGACGGCATTGACGCGCGGGGAACGACCCTCATCGTCGCCGGGAACACGGTCACCGGCTGCGCCGATAACGGCATCAAAGTTGACCTGGTGGGTGCGTGGGCACGGATTGACGCCAACCAGGGGCTGAACAACCCGGTCGGTATTGCAATTCGCGGTGTGCCTGTCTTTACGTTGACCAGCAACATTGTCGGCGGCAGCATCGCCGCCAGCGTCGAGTTGACGGGCACGGGCACGGGTTACGTCTACCACAACACGCTCGTTGGCGGTGGCGCGGGGCTGGTCGTTTTGAATCCCTTGACCGCTCACCTCGCCAACAACATCATCGTCAGCCACGCCGTCGGCATCACCGATACGCCTGGGGCCACGCTGGTCGTGAGCCGCACGCTGCTGTGGGGCAACGGCAGCGATCCGATCATTGGCACGGGCGTCATCACACAAGCGCCCCTTTTCGTCGCACCGGCGTTGCAGAACTATCATATTCGAGAAAACTCGCCCGCCGTTGATGCCGGGATTGAGGTCGGCGTGGCCAGAGACGTGGACGGCGATCCGCGCCTCAGCCCCCCCGACGTCGGCGCCGATGAAATCGTGGAGCAGGTTTACCTTCCGTTGGTGATGCGTTCCTATTAGAACACGGATTGGCGGATCAATCGGATAATTCCGCTCATCTGTGTTATGACACGGATCGGTTATGATGGACGGCAAGTGGCTGGCAACGTTCACGTTCGCGGGCCTGTTGCTGGCGCTCACCGCAGTCACCAACGCCGCCGACGCAGCGCAGCCCTCGCCCGCTCCACGCGCCCCGACGCAGGAGCATCAGATTTACCTGTCCCTGGTCGCAAAGAGCTACCCGCCTCCCCCGCCTGTCTACCGCCTCTACGCCGACCCCGCCGACCTGGATGACCTGGCGCGCCATCCCTACTCGGACGAGACCATACCCGCCACCTTTACCCACGAACGCAGTTGGGAGGTTGACGCCCGCTACCGGGGCGACACTGCTCGCCTGATGCCCAAAAAGTGTTGGAAGGTCTTCTTTCCCGGCTCTGATCTTTTCCAGGCTCAGGAGGAACTCAACCTCAACGCCGATTACGTGGACCAGACGTTGCTACGCAGCTACGTCGGCTACGATCTGTTTGACCGCGTCGGTGTGCCCTCCCCGCGCGCCGACTATGCCCGCCTGTACATCAACGACGAGTACTATGGCCTCTTCTCCCAGGCGGAGCAGGTGGACGAGCTTTTTCTCCACCGGCAAGGCATCGAGATTCACGGCAACTTGTACAAGCCGTACTATGGCGGCCTGCACGCCCTGGATCACATCGAGGACCCGGAGGAGAGAGAGTGGTGGTACCGCTACTACTACCCCAAGAAGACGAACCGGAAGAGCGGGATTGACGATGTTGTCGCCTTTATCGAGCTGATCAATCACACGCCCGACGAGCAGTTCCCAGGGACGATTGCGGAAACGTTGGACGTCAACGGCTGGCTCGACTGGTACGCCGTCAATATCCTCATCGGTAACTTTGAGATGATGGAAAAAAACTATTACATCTATCACGACCTCAGCGCGGGCCGGTGGGCGATCTTGCCCTGGGACGTGGACCTGGCGCTGGGCCACAACGCCGGGCCGGGGGGTGGGGGGTACGGTCACCTGCTCGATACGGAGCTGAGCTGGGATAATCCCATTGACAGCGGTACTCAGGAGAGCAAAAAGGTTGATGGTAAGTGGAACGTCCTGATTGACCGTATGATGGACGTGCCCGAGTTTCGTTTCTACTACTGCCGCCGCCTGCGAGAGTTGATGGCCGACGAGTTCAGCCCGGCCGAGATGTATCCCCGCATTGGCGCCGCCTTCGCCCGCATCCGGCCCTGGGCCGAGGCCGACGCCAACCGCTGGCAGCCGCAGGGGTTCCAGTTCTCCGACGGACCGCACGAGCTAGAGACCTACGTCGCCACCCGCATCCAGTTCTTGCAAGGAGAGATGGATGGCTTCTGCCCTGACCTGGAACTGCCCTTCACGATCAACGAGTTCATGGCCGAAAACGGCGCCACCTTGGCCGACGAGGCCGGAGATTACGACGACTGGCTCGAAATCCACAACTCTGGCTCCACGCTGACCTGGGACCTGGGCGGGATGTACCTGACCAACGATCTGACTGACCCGACCAAGTGGCGCATCCCTGAAGACACACTCGTCGAACCGGGCGGCGTGTTCCTCTTCTGGGCCGATGGTGAGGAGGGCGAGGGCCCGCTCCACACCAGCTTTGTGCTGGACGCAGGCGGAGGGCAGATCGGTCTCTTTGACCGGGACGTCTTTAGCAACGCGCCCATCTCCATACTGACCTACGCCGCCCAGGCCGCCGATGTCTCCTACGGACGGCTGCCCGACGGCGGCGAGGGTTGGCAGTCGTTTGCCGCTCCCACCCCTGGTTGGCGTAACGAGGGCCGCCTGCCTTTCATCAGCGGCACGGCCCACGCACCGACTTTGCCGGGTGGTAGTGATACTGTCAGTGTCGCCACGCTCGTCAGCGACGACGGGGCCAGCGTCGCGGTTACTCTACGGGTTCGCGTCTTTGAGCCTGGCGCACCTCCGCCTGATTACCAGCCGACGCCGATGTTCGACGACGGCGCTCACGATGATGGGGCCGCGGGCGACGGGGTCTATGGCGCTTTCATCGCGCCTCAGTCCGAGGGTACATGGGTGGAGTACTATGTCGAGGCGGAGGACGACGCGGGGATGGTGAGCGTGGATCGGCCGGGGTGGCCGCAAGGAGACGCCGCTTCGCTAACCCCTTTTACTGGAGGAGGTTATCGCTACATCGTCGGCTGGGAGCGCCCGCCGCTCTACATCAACGAGCTGATGGCGCTCAATACGCATACGCTGGAGGACGAGGATGGCGACCACGACGATTGGATCGAGCTTTACAACGCTGGACCGGCGGACATTGATCTGAGCGGGATGTACTTTTCCAACAATCTTGGCCTCACGGCTCAATTCACAGTCCCCGTTGGCACTATCGTTCCCGCCGGCGGCTACATCGTCCTGTGGGCCGATGGCGATGGCGAGGACGGTCACCTCAATTTCAAGCTTTCGGGCGCGGGTGAGTACGTGGGCCTGTTCGATAGCGCATCTGGTCACTATGCCCCCATTGACGCGGTTTACTACAACCCGCAGACGCCCGACGTCTCCTGGGGCCGCTTCCCCGATGGAGGGAGCGAGTGGCACGCGATGGACACCCCCACGCCTGGCGAGGCCAATCGCTTGCAGCCTCCCCGGTTCTTGCAGGTGACGCGCGCGCCCACCTGGCCCGGTGCGGGCGCGGGTGTGACCGTGACCACCGTCGTCGCCGCCGGCCCCATCGCCTCCGTCACGCTGTGGTACGACGCGGGGAGCGGATTTCAGCCTCTTCCGCTGGCCGACAGTGGGACAGCTTGGCGGGCCGCTGTACCGGCTCAGCCGGATGGCGCGCTGGTGAGTTATTACCTGGAGGCGGTGGACAGCGTGGGGCAGAGGACGCTCCATCCAGCCGGTGCGCCCGTGGTCGTGTATCGCTACCTGGTCGGCTATGTGCCCCCGGCCGTGTTGATCAACGAGTTCCTGGCCGCGAACCGGGCTGTCAATCGGGACGAGGCAGGGGAGTACGACGACTGGCTGGAGTTGTACAACGGCGGAGACGTCGCAGCTACGTTGGATGGAATGTACCTCACGGATGACCTGAGCCAGCCGAGGAAATGGCGCTTCCCGGCCGGCACTGCGATCCCGCCGGGAGGGCATCTGCTGGTGTGGTGCGATAAAGACGCGGGCCAGGGGCCGCTGCACACCAACTTTAAGCTGGACCGGGATGGAGAGGAGATCGGGCTCTTTGCCGATGACGCCCACGGCAACGTCCCGCTAGACATGATCGTCTTTGACGCGCAGCAGGAGGACGTTTCCTACGGGCGGCAGCCGGATGGGGCGGATGCGTGGGAGTTTCTGGATCCGCCGACGCCAGGGGTGAGTGATGGCTAGAATCTCGAATCTCGAATCTCAAATATCGGGTCTCAAATGGTTGATTGGCGCTGCTCTGATCTGCCTGCTGGCGGGCGGACGCATCGTGGCCCAGGCGGAGGGGTTCACCGGCGGTACGCTGGTGGAGGATACCGTGCTCTCGAGCGACGGCAGCCCCTACATCATCAGCGACGACATCATCGTGCCGGCGCGCATCACGCTGACCGTGGAGCCAGGCGTGACGCTGCGCTTTCAGGCCGGCCGCGCCCTGCGCGTGGAGGGAGGACGGCTCGTGGCGGAGGGGACGCCGTCCCAACCGGTCACGTTCACCCGCGACGGGGCCGACCCGTGGGGCGCTATCGTTTTCCAGGATAGCGGCGCCGATAACCGCATCGCCTATGCGACGGTGGAGTACGCCGGGCAGGCCGAGGCCAACCAGTACTGGCAGGGCGTCGTCGCCTACGACTCCAAGTTGCACCTCGAGCACAGCACCATCCGTCACCTGGAGTTGATGGGATTGACTTGTGAGCGCAGCCAGGCGCAGATATTGGACAACGTGATCCACGACGTGGGCCTGGATGGAATCCACGTCGTGGGCGGAGAGGTCTTGGTGCGCGGCAACCACGTCTATGAGACTTACGAGGGCATTGAGCTTGAGTATACGTTCACGCCGGCCGAGTTGGCCGATAACCACGTCCACCACATCACGGATGACTGCATTGACTTTGACGCCTCGCTGGCGACCGTCGAGCGCAGCGAGCTGCACCACTGCGGCAACAAGGGCATCTCCATCTCCTATGGCTCGGCCGTGACGCTGACGAACAATCTGATCTATACGAGCACGGAGGGCGTCGCGGTGCAGGATGGCTCGACCGCGCACATCGTCAACAACACTGTGGTGGACAATCAACTCGGCATTGGGCTGCACAGACACCATCTGGAGAGCGGGGGCGTGGCTGCGCTGATCAACTGCGTCGTGTGGGGGAATGGGACGACCCTGGAGTTGCGCGACGGCTCCACGGTTGACGTGACTTACTCCACCGTCGAGGGTGGCTGGCCCGGCGAGGGGAACAGCGACGCCGATCCACTGTTTGTTGCCCCGCAAGATAGCGACTATCAACTGTGGGCAGACTCGCCCTGTGTGGACGCGGCCTCGCCGGTGGATGCGCCGCCTGAGGATATTCTGAACGTCTCCCGCCCTTGGGGAGAGGGATACGATCAGGGAGTGTACGAGTACTTTGCCGATTCGCCCGTCGTCGTCAACGAGTTACAATACCACCCTCTCTCCGACGATCACGGCGAGGAGTACATTGAGCTTTACAATTCCGGCTCCACCGCCGTGGGTCTCTCCGGCTGGCGGTTCAGCGATGGTATTGATTACGTGTTCCCGGCCGGCGTTTCCATCCCTCCTGGCGGCTACGTCGTCGTCGGGCACGAGCCGGCTACGGTCGAGGCGGTCTATGGTATCGGCGGTGTGTTGGGGCCGTTCGCGAGTGGGCGTCTCTCCAACGGCGGTGAGCGGGTGGCGATCGAGGACTCGCTGGGCGTCTTGGTGGACGAGGTGACGTACGACGATCACCTCCCCTGGCCCGCGGCAGCCGACGGGGACGGCCCTTCGATGGAGCTCATCAACCCGGCCTTTGATAACGACCGACCCTGCTCCTGGGCTTCCAGCGCGGGGCCGGGTACGCCGGGCGCGCAGAACAGCGTCTACTCGGCCGGCAATATCCCCCCCTGTATCACCGGCGTGACGCACGCGCCCGCCATACCTACGTCGGGTCAGCCGGTGGCTGTGACGGCGCTGGTGGACGACGCCGGCTACCCCGGTAGCGCGGTCGCCGCCGTGACGCTTCACTATCGGGCCGAAGGAGCGCCTGGTTATACGACGCTGCCGATGAGCGACGGTGGCGGCGGCATCTATTCCGCCGTCATCCTGGCCCAGGCCGATGGGCTGTACGTCGAGTTCTACGTCACCGCCTCCGACGACGAGGGGGCCGTGCGCATCGTGCCGGATGGCGCGCCGGGCGGGGCTTCTACCGAGACCGGTTTGCCCCTCACCGTCAGCTATCTCTACCTGGTGGAGGACGCGCCGCCCAGCGGCAGCTTGCCCATCTACCGGCTCATTATGACCGACGAGAACCGGACCGAACTGACCACCCGCGACCTCTACTCCGACGCTTACCTGGACGCGACCTTTGTCTACGGCGGCGAAGTGTTCTACAACGTCGGCGTGCGTTACCGGGGCGAGAGCACGCGCGACATCTGGCCCCGCCCGTACCGCATCAAGTTCCGCGACGAGCACGAGTTCGAGGAACGGGAGCGGATCAACCTGGTGAGCGACGAGTTGGGCCGTGAGGCGCTGGCCCACGATCTGTTCCAGCGGGTGGGGTTGTCCTCCTCGGACACCCGCTTTGTGACGCTCTACGTCAACGAGAATTTGGAGGGCGACTATTTGGACATCGAGCAGGTGGACAACGATTTCTTGGAGGCGCACTTCCCAGGTCAAGATGACGGCAACCTCTATCGCGGTCAGGACGGGGCCGATCTGCACTATCGCGGCGCCGACCCCGACGATTACCGTCCCTACTATATCAAAAAGAACAACGAGGACAGCGACGATTACGCCGACGTCATTGCACTGACCGACGCGCTCGACAACAGCTCTGGTGCGAACTTTCGGGCCGAGGCGGAAGCGCTGGCCGATATGCGCCAATGGGTGCGCTGGTTCGCCGTCCAGGCGGTGCTGGATAACCACGAGGGCGCGCTGTGGATCGGCCAGGGCGACGACTACTTTCTCTATCATCGCCCCTCCGACGACCGCTTCATCCTCATCTCGTGGGATCACGATTGCACCTTTATGTACGCCGACCACTCCATCTGGGAGCCCAACTGGATCGCCAGCGACGTCGTTGAGCGTATCCTGAACCATGCCGATTTCACGCGCTGGTACTATCAGGATATCGTCTCCATCGCGGCGAACGAGTTCTCGGTGGCCGAGATGTACCCGCGCATTGACGCGCTGCCGGACGTGGTGAGCGGCGATTACCGCAACATGCTCAAGCAATACGTCGCCGACCGTATCCCGGAGCTGAACAGCCAGATACCGGCCACGACACTCTCCATCGCAACCAACGACGGGGATGATTTCACGACGACCAGCGCGGAGGTGACGCTGGAGGGGAATTGCTCCCCGCTGCGCGACGTGCAGGTCAACGGAAGCAGTGAGGGCGTGAGCTACCCCACGGCCACGACCTACCGTTACGAGGGTGTGCTGTGGGATGAGGACAACGTCTTTGCCGTCAGCGACGGGCTGGACACTCTCACGATCACCGTGCACTGGGACTCTTTCCACGGTGGCACGCTGACCGAGGACACGCTTCTCGCGGCCAGTCCCTACCCCTATGCCATCACCAGCAACATCATCGTCCCGGCCGATATCACGCTGACCATTGAGCCGGGCGTGACGCTCCATTTCAAGGAGAACCGCTACCTGCGCGTGAACGCGGGCGGGCGGCTGCTGGCGGAAGGGACGGCCGCGCACCCTATTCTCTTCACCAAACAGAGCAGCGGCTACTGGGGCGGCATCCTGCTCGACCAGACGCAGGAGGATAACCGCATCGCGCACGCCGTGATCGAGTACACGTGCGAGGCAATCTCCAACCCGCGCAGTCACGGCGTCTCAGCCTACGGCGCGCGCGTCACCATCGCCGATAGCGTCATCCGCCACACCGAATTTAGCGTCGCCGTCCAGACTTTTCCCTGGATGGGACTCGACCCCACGCTTTATTTGCTGCGTAACGAGATTTACGATATTCAGCGGGACGCGGTGCACGTCACCGGCGGGTATGCCTACATCCAGGACAACCACATCTATAACGTGCGGCACGGCGCTTACGAGTTCGAGGGGATCGAGGTCAGTCACATGGACGCGGACACTCCAGCGGTGCTGCTGGATAATCACATCCACGACGTCTCCGACGACTGCATGGATCTGAACGATTCATCGGCGGTCATTGAGCGCAACGAGTTGCACCACTGCGGCGACAAGGGCATTTCCATTGGCGAGCCTTCCTCCACGACGTTGGTGAACAACCTGATCTATGTGTGTCTGGGCAAGGATGAGGATCCCCACAGTGGCGCCGGCATCGCGGTCAAAGATGGCGCGCTCTCGTACATAATGAACAATACGGTGGCCGATTGCCGGCGCGGCATCTACGTCTACGAGGGGCACGCGGGGGCGGGTGGGGGGAGCGCCACGATAGTCAACTCTATCCTGTGGGGGCACAGCATAGCGGCGCTGGAGTTGGACGGGATCTCCACCGCCACCGTGACTTATTCCGACGTCGAGGGGGGCTGGCCTGGCGCGGGGAACATCAATGCCGACCCGCTGTTCCGCGGGCCGCAGAGCGGTAACTACCGGCTGCGGGAAGAATCACCCTGCGTGGATAGCGGTACGCCGGAGGGTGCTCCGGACGTGGACATTCGAGGCGTCTACCGGCCTCACGGCGAGGGGTACGAGCGGGGGGCGCACGAGTTCTTTGAGTTTTTCTCTTCCTACTTGCCGCTAACGACGAAATCCAGACCCTAAAGGTTTTCCGAAACCTTTAGGGTCTTGTCCTCCATTCAAGCGGTGTAGGGAAGCGCTTTTCCGCGCAATGCTTCTAGATCGGCGTGTCCGTGCCGCGCCATATAGTCCCGCAACTCGTCGCACACTTTCTGAAAGACTCCCATCCCCCGGCGGCTAATGGCCGATCCGACGCCCACGGCGGTCGCGCCCACCAGCAGCATCTCTACCGCGTCCCGCCCGGTGGTCACGCCGCCCACGGCCAGCACCGGCGCGTCTACCGCGCGGCAGATGTCGCGCACGCAGCGCACGGCGATGGGGCGTATGACTGGGCCGCTCAGTCCACCCGTGCCGTGGGCCAGTACCGGGCGGTGGGTTTCCACGTCCAGGATCAGCCCTGGCCCCAGTGTGTTGATGGCCGTGATGCCGTCCGCCCCGGCCTCCACCACCTCTCGTGCGATCCTCGTCACGTCGGTCACGTTGGGCGAGAGTTTCAACAGGATGGGGATGTCAGTGTTCTGCTTGACGTGGCGCGTGACCTGGCCCGCCACGTAGGGGTCGGCGGCGAACATCAGACGGTAACGGTCGTCAATGTTGGGGCAGGAGATGTTGACTTCGATCAGGTCCGGTTGAGCCTCGGATATGAAGCGGGCCATAGTGCCAAAGTCGTAGATGGTCTCGGCAAAGATGGAAGCGATGATGGGCACGCCCAGGGGGGCCAGTTGCTCCCTGGCGGCGCGGATCTCTTCCACCATCACCTCGACGCCAGGGTTGGAGAGGCCCACGGCGTTGATCAATCCCGGCCCCCAGTCCAGGATCACCGGGTTGTGATAGCCGGGCCGGGGTTTTAGACTGCATGACTTGGTCGTGACCGCTCCCGCCCCGCTCCGCGCCACGCGCGCCATCACCCCGTGGCTCAACCCCAGGATGCCGGAGGCCAGGACCGTGGGGTTGGGCAGGCGGACGCCGCAGAGCGTGGTGGATAGATCCGGTGGGGATTGGCGCTCGCCCATCACGTCTCACGCAGGTACTTGATGACGGTGGTGTATTGCTCGGGAGAGATGCGTGCGCTCTCTCGCAGTTTTTCCAAGACGGCGGTGAGGCGGAGCACGGCGTGCAGGCGGTAGCCGCGCTGGGCCAGGTCTTGTGCGCCCCCTTGCTCTCGATCTATCAACACCAGTACGTCGTGCACGATCAGCCCCGCTTCTTCCAGCGGCTGGATGGCCTCTATCTTGCTGGTGCCTCTGGTGATGAGATCGTCCACCACCAGCGCCGTCTCCCCCGCCTCAAAGCTCCCCTCAATGGCGCGGCGGGTGCCGTGTAGTTTGACCTGCTGGCGGGGATAGATCATCGGTCGCTCCATCTCTAGCGCCAGCGCTGTACCGATGGGCATGCCGGCGTAGGGGATGGCGGCGATGCGGTCGAAGGTGAGCGTGCGGGCGGCCTGGGCCATGGCGCGGGCCGCTTCTGCCAGCAGCGTGGGATGGCTCACCAACAACCGCAGGTCAACGTAGATGGGGGAGGTGAGGCCGGATTTGAGGGTAAAGGCGCCGAATTGGATACAGTCACTGTCGAACAGTTGGTTGCTCAGCTGGTTCATGGGTTGCCCTTTCGGATGTGGTTGATTTGGTCGCGTAGGGCGAGCGCAGCGGCGCGGGCGGCCTGGGCAAAGTCCGTTCCCGAGGAGGCGTAGATGATGCCGCGCGAGGAGTTGATGACTGGGCCGAGGCCGCCTGTCGTAGGCCCGTGCGTGACGGCTGCCTCCAGGCTTCCTCCTTGCGCGCCGATGCCCGGAACGAGAAAGGGCAGGTCGGGGGCGATTTTTCTCAGGTTTGCCAACTCCTCGGGGTAGGTGGCTCCGACCACCAGGCCGCAAGAGCCCGGTAGTTCGGCGTCCCACCGCTTTGCCAGACGGGCCACCTCTTCGTAGAGCGGGCGGCCGCCCACGATGCGATCCTGCAAGTCTGGGGCGGAGGGGTTGGAGGTGCGGGCCAGGAGAAAGACGCCCCGGTCGTCTCGTTCCAGGAATGGGCGCGGGCCATCCAGTCCCAGGTATGGATTGGCGGTGCAACCGTCGGCGCCCAGGGTCTCAAAGGCAGCGCGGGCGTAGGCGGCGGCGGTGTGGCCCACGTCGTTGAACTTGGCGTCGAGGATGACGGGCAAGTGGTTGGGGATCGTGGCGATGAGGGTCTGGAGCGCGTGCAATCCTTCAGGTCCCTCGGCCAGCCAGAAGGCCAGGTTGGGCTTGTAGGCGCAGACCAGGTCGGCGGTGGCCTCGACGATGGCGCGGCCAAAGGTGAGCAGGGGGGCGCTGGCTGTCAGCACGCTTTCTGGCAACCGTTCCATCACCGGGTCAAGCCCGACGCAGAGCCACGAGTCGTTGGTCTGTTGGGATGCTCCAAGTTTGCCGGTGAACGTCATTATTTTTGCCTCCTTCCGCACAAAAAGACCTTTGGACACTGTCCAAAGGTCAGTAGAAACGTCAAGTGGGGGAGTCGTATGCAGGCCGGCTCGGTAGTTTTCCAGACATTGGACGGGAGTATACTGTAATTGGCGGGGGATGTCAAGCCTTCGAAGGTCCGGTCGTGATCTCGTAAGCACATTGGCTTCAATTTAGCGTTTTACATAGATCGGATTCCCCAGCGCTTTGGCTACCAGTGCAGCCGGCTCCTCGTCCAGTGAAGCATTGGGCGGCTCAATGACCTCGGCCCGCCAGTACGTGTCGCCCGTCACCTCGACTTGATATTCGTGGGTAAAGTCGTCGGTGGTGATTTCTGCCTCGTGGATTTCTTGGGCGGAGACGAGCCGCAGCAGATTCCCCGCCCCGCCTCGCACCCGGCAGCGCAGTTTTAGACCAGTGCCAATGGGCAGGCGCAGCTCGTCGCCCATCGCGGCCCGTTGACCGTTTGACTCGGCCGTCAGTTCTAGCCGCGGGCCGGTCGGTCCCTCCGAGATAAAGACGCGCCCAGCGCGGATCCCGGCGATGATGGCCTCCACCGAGAGCGCGTCGGCGTGAACCCAGGTGCAGGGGGTGCCGACTTCGTACCAGGTTAGTTCGCCCGTGAACGGCCACTGGTGTTTGTCGGAGCCGCCGACTGCGGTGATGCGTTTCCCCTGGCGTAACTGCTCGTCCCACATCGCCAGCGATTGGTAGTTAAAGACGACCCACGGCGCTCCCCAAACCTCGATGCAGTCCGCTTCAAAGAGGTCGCCGAATTCCCAGCGCGGGCCGCTCTGCTTGGGATGGTTGATGGAAAAGAGCGCGCCCCGGTCGCGTATCGCTTCCCGCACCTGCGCCATCTGATCGTCGCTTGGGCAGCGGAACTCGACAAAGTCTTCGATGGGCCAGGCGTTGGCGTGGCCGTGATAGGTGCTGATCTCGACACCGGGGATGAGCAGCAGGTCGGGGGTGGTGTGCTCTCGCAACAGTGGGAGGTGGCTGATGGTGTTGTGCTCGGTGACGGCGACAAAGTTGATCCCCTGGGCGCGGGCGGCGGCTACCAGGTCTTTTAGAGGCGCGAGCCCATCAGAGTGCCACGTGTGGGCGTGCAGGTCGCCCCGGTACCAGCGCGGGCCGGGCACTACCTGGGACGAATGCTGCTCCTCCGCTCCTCCGCTCCTCTTCTGCCCTCCTGCTCCCTTGCTCTCCTCCACCGTCACGACTATTTCATAGTCGCAGCCGCCGGGAGAGAGTTGGTACAATCCCAGCACGATGTGCCAGACGCCGGGCTGGATGGGGCCGGGGAGGTAGCCGGGCGTCGCTTCGTCAGCGCCGATGGTGAATTCTTGCCGCGCTGTGCCGCTCCAGCCGCGGAACCCCCTGGCGGTCAGAAACTCGGCCCCGCGTGGATCAAAGATACCAACGTCCACGATGTTGCCCTCCTGCTGGCCGGCCTGGTCGCCGCCGAGCTGGCGATTGACCCGGTAGCGCACGTGCAGCCGCCCGATCCCTGTCGGTACCTGGAAGGGCAGCAGGGGGAACTCGTCGGCGAGCCGGTCGTTCGCGTCGAAATGGCCCTGGAGAGTGATTTGCGTCGTTTTTGGCATGGGTTCCTCGTTATTGTCAGGTGGTTGTTTGCTCTTTGGTTGTCAATTACTGAGACTCAGTAGATCCAAATTCTCATAATCGAGGCGCGGCAGGCGCGACGATCTC
>CAYMWP010000108.1:0-12944 GCA_964393895.1 uncultured Anaerolineales bacterium
GACCGCGCGGTATGCCGCCCGCGCCGAGGGCGAAATCGAGCGCCAGCGAGCCGGTAGGGATGGTCTCGACCTCCAGATGGGTAGCCTCTCCCAACCGCATGATGGCTCCCTCACCAAAGCGCTTGGTCAGGTTCGCCAGCGCCACGTCCAACGCCTTTTCACGTCCATCTTTGGCCACTGTTATCTGCTCCTCGTTGAGAGCTGGTTCGACTTTTGACTAGTTTGTAAAGTGTACACCAAATGCAACAAAAAGGCAAATGGACTTGACCTATAGCCCGCGATGTGATAAAGTGTGATTCAATGGACATAAAGGTGCGGAGAGCTTGCCCGGCGGACTGGCAAGCTGTCGAGGAACTGGTTCACAGGGCGCGGCGCAAACTGCCCCGGTTGTGGTGGTGGGAGGAACATCTCGCCGATGACTCGTTTATTGTGATCGAGTGCGAGGGAGCAGTAACCGGGGCGCTCCTCGCCTGCCCCGACGAGTCGCCTGTGGCCTGGGTGCGGCTGGCTGCCCTGGGGAACGGGTTGGATATTGGCGCGTGGCTCGACTGGACGCTTTCCCCCGTTCTCGATGAGTTGCGCCGCCGTGAGGCGCAGTCGCTTAGTTGGATGGACTATGGAGGCTGGGCGGGACCTAATCTGCAGCACAGGGGTTTCAGGCGTTTGACAGACGTCGTCACTTTGGCCAAGTTCGATCGTGCCCTTCCCCACACGAGCGGGGCGGGCGTTCGTTTGCGCCCGGTGGCAGACGCAGACATTCCCGCAGTCGCGGCTGTGGATCGGGCGGCGTTCACGCCGCACTGGTGGAACAGCGAGGACACTGTGCGTCGCCGGGCTGCCTCGTCCTCCTGTTTCGTCGTGGCGCAAGTGGCAAACTCGGTGATAGGCTACGCCGAGGGGGAACTGCGCCTGCCAGCGGCCCATCTCAACCGCATCGCCGTACATCCGGCCCATCAGCGTCTCGGCATAGGCGCGCTGCTCCTGCGCGATGCCCTGCTTTCTTTCTGGCGCAGCGGGGCCAACCAAGTGACCCTCAACACCCAGACCAATAACCTCTCCTCTCAGCGGCTGTACGTCAGTTTTGGGTTTGAACCAGTGGGAAGTGATACGACAGTATGGGAACGGCAGTTGTAGACCAGTAATTCCCGTTTTGAAGCCGCACCGCCGTAAAACAGGCGATGCTGGCTAGTTTTTTCCTATGCGCCCAAGCTAGAATTGCCAAAACGGGAATTGCTGGGTGTAGACTAGGAGGAGCCTATGACCAGGGAACACCGTGATCCAGAGGAGTGGCGTTTCACCAACGCGCTGATGCGCCAGGCCATTCTTGCCATTGGAGAAGTGATGGGCGAACAGGGCCTCAAGATAGTGCTGCGTCAGGCCGGGTTGGAGCGTTACGTGAACGAACTGCCGCCCAACGACCTGGAGCAAAAGGTAGCCACGGTCGAGTATGCCGCGCTCAACCAGGCAGTGGAAGAGTTCTACGGCCGCGCCGGCAAGGGCATGTTGCAGCGCATCGGACGCGCCTCTTTCCGCTACGGCGTGGAGGAGCAGGCGGTGCTGATGGGGGTGGCTGGCACCGCGCTGAAAGTAATGCCGCAGAAAACGCGCATCAAGTTCATCCTCACCCAAATGGCCAAGTCACTGATGGACGTAAACGAGGAGACGGAAATCGAGGTACAAGAGGGGCCGGAGGGATTCGTCCTCACCGATTTCACCTGCGGCGTGTGTTGTTGCCGCCAGGCCGAGCAGCCCATCTGCCATCTCTACGTCGGCTCCATCGGCGAAGCGGTCAAGTGGGCCACCGGCCAGGATTACGAGGTGCGCGAGATCGAGTGCCGGGCGATGGGCGCGGAGGCGTGTCGCTTTCTGGTGGCGGCGTGACGACGGGTTGGCTGGCGAAAGTGGAGGCCCTGATGTACAAACGTATCCTCAAACTAACTCCCCTGGACTTGCCGCTGGTGCTCTTTCTGCTCAGCGCCTTTTTGGGCCTGTGGCCGGCCTACGACCGCAACCTATGTCGGGACACACTAATAGCTCTGAGCGCAGGTTGTTTGCTGTACGTTCTGATCTCCCGGCTGGCCGTGTCCCGGAGCTGGTGGCGCGCCATTGCGGCGGTCATCGCGCTCACGAGTGTGCTTCTGTCGCTGTACTTTGTCACCCAGTATGCCCGCTTCGATTATCCCGCCAAGATCGAGGCGCTCAATCGCTTGGGCGCGCTCATCGGCAGGATCGCCCCACCAGTCGGCGTCTGGGTGCCCACGGCTAACAGTGTGGCGACGTTTCTCGAAGGCGCGATCTTTCTCGCGGTCGCTCTGGCGCTCACGGAGAGAAAACTGGCGTGGCGCGCCGGCTGGGCCATCGGTGTGGGTCTGATCGGGCTGGCCCTGCTGATGAGTGCGTCGCGTGGGGCGTGGCTGGCCGTCGTGGTAGCGTCGGCATTGTGGTGGGCCCTCTACTGGCGACCGGCGCGTGTGGCAGCTATCGTCGGCGCTATCGCGGCGCTGGGCTTGGTGATCTATGTGATCGTGCAGGGCGACACCACGCTGTTGGACGACATCCCGATCATCAACCAGACGCTAGCTCCCATGTTTGTGCGCCCCGACCGGCTCGAAGTATACCGCGGCAGCATTTACCTGATCCAGGACTTTGCACTGACCGGGATTGGATTGGGCGAGCAGTTCGCGATGGTGTATTCCAAATACGCGCTACTCTTGCAACATGCGTTCCTTTTCTACTCCCACAATCTCTACCTGGAAGTATGGCTCGAACAAGGGCTGCTCGGCATCACCGCCTGGCTATGGTTAATGACGGCGCTCTACCAGGCTGCCCGAACGCGCGCCAAGCCCGGCGCCGATCTTTTGTATCAGTCCACCTGGATCGGTCTCACGGCCGCCTTCGTACACGGCATCAGCGACGCATGCCAGTACGTAAGCTTGTGGTGCTGGTTCCCGTTCTTTGGTCTGCTGGGCTTGAATGCGGCCATTCTCCTGCGACGGGATCATACAGTCGCCAGGACGCGGGGCTGGATGGTCCCCACTGGCGCAGTTGTAGCCTTTCTCGTCGCGGTCGCGGTCAGCCTGCACCCTCTGACGGCCACGTACCACGCCAACCTGGGCTGTATAACGCAAGCTCGCGGGGACCTGCTAGAGTCCCTGGACGACGGACAACGAGCCGCCCTGCGGCAGCAGGCGGCGGACCACTACCGGCGCGCGATTCAGATCGCCCCCCACGACCGCACCGCCCGGCAACGACTGGGCTTGATCCTGATGGACGTAGACCGGTTCCAGGAGGCAGTCGAGCACCTGGAGATAGCGTGGCAGGCGGACCCTGAAAACACCACTACGCGCAAAGCGCTGGGGTTGGCCTACGTGTGGGTGGGCGAACTGGGCAAGGCGCAACCTCTGCTCCAAGGTGTCCCCGACATCGTCTACGAACTCAACATCTGGGGGGGATGGCGGGGTAGACAGGGGCAGACGGAGCAATCGCTCAACGCATACCGCATGTCGCTGCTTTTGGAAGCGGATCAGCCCCAGGTGCGAGAGATGGTCGAACAGCTCGAAGACGAGTTAGCACACTGAGACCAGGGCAGTTCAGTTGTATCCTCTCAAAAACCTGGTTTCTTTCCCAGAATTATCGAGATGATACGTTCAGTTCTTGCACTGGATTGGTTTCTAACTAGTCCCCAGCACCGCCTGTTCTACGGCGGTGCGGTTTGCTACGTGCTCGCGGGCCGCTTCCAGCGGCAGGGCTCTCGGTGGGCCTTGTACGGCAGCACGATGTGGAACGTACTGCCGGGGCATTGCTCCTCGTCACATCCCCTGCTCTCCACCCAGACGCAGCCGCCGTGCCCCTCGATCACGCCGCGGGCAATGGGCAGCCCCAAGCCCGGGCCGCCCCCCTTGAACTTGGACTGACCCGACGAATGGAGGTTCACGCTCCCCACGCGGTAGAACTTTTCAAAGATCAATTCCTGATCGGTCGAACTGATGCCGACGCCCGTATCGGCTATTGTCACCTCGAAGTGTTCGTCGTCCAGCGGATAGGCCTTGATGGTGACCCGTCCTCCATCGGGGGTGAACTTGATCCCATTAGAGATCAGGTTGCTAAAAGCCTGACACAGACGCTCCGTGTCGGCGTGCAGGGGCGCAATATTCTCCACCCCCCATACCGTCAGGGTGATGTTCCTCTCTTCGAGCGCAGCAATCCACGGCCTGAGCGCCTCACGCATTGTTGATTCCAACGTAGTGGGCGCAAAGTGCAGTGTCAGACCCTCGGCGTCAATCTCTGAGGCGTCTATCATCGCGCTGATGATGTGCTCCAAGCGCCGGGTGGGACGGGCGATGCTCCTGGCGAGGGCTAGCGCCTGATCTTGGGGCAGTGCGTTCGCCTCGGCCATGTCAATCAGAACTTCCAAGTAGCCCCGCATCTGGGTCAGGGGAGTGCGCAGTTCGTGGGAAGCGATGGTCAAAAAATCACTCTTGCCCCGATCCAACCGTTCCAACCGCTCGTAGGCAGCGCGCAAACTCTCGTTCAACTCGGTGATGCGGGCATTGCGGTCGAGCAAGCTCTCAAAGAGACGGGCGTTCTGGAGCGCCACGCCGGTCTGGTGGGCCAGGGTGGAGAGGAATTCCACCGCGCGAGGATCATAAGGCTCACCGGTCCCCTGGGGACCTAGAGCCAGGAGGCCGGTCAGGTCCCCCTGGGAGCGGATGGGCAGGTAGACCTCCATCTCCAAGCCACGCAGCCAATCCCGCTCCCACGATCCTGCTTTCTGCAAGCCGGGGTGCTGCTCCACCTCGTACTGGAAGAGAGGAGCATCGTTCTGAAGGATATGGGCCAGGATGGGACTTTGAGGCTCAAGCTCCACCGGCACTTGAGAGACCCTCCCCAGACCGGATATTGGCTGTAGGCGCAGCTTTTCCGTGCCAGTATCCATCATCACCAGAAGCGCGCCCCGCTCCACGCCCAGCACATCCGCCACCGTGTTAACCGCTGTGCGCGCCAGTTGATCCAGGTTGAGGATCGTGCTGATGGTCTGGCTATACTCTCGCAAGACCTGGGAAGGGTCGAAACCCACCCCCGCCAGCAACCGATTCACCAGGCGCTGGAGCCACTGGTACAGGGGCAGGTAAAGCAGGGCCGCGACCACTGCCAGGACGACGACCAGGGCAGTGTGAGAGAGAGGCAGCAACCCGGTGAACCACTCCGCCCCCAACACGACGCCCAAAAGCAGGAGCGCAGTGATGACAAAGAGAAGCAAGAAACGGAGCAGGGAACGGAGCCTCGCCTTGATGTTGGGGAGCCAATAGCTCGTCACGCCGCGCATCAGAGCAATGCCGCCGGCGAGATTCAGGACGAGACCCAACACCCGCAACGGGCCGACGGGCAGAAGGCTGAACGCCTGCCCGGCAACCAGGGGCTCCGTTGTCAGCAGCCAATATAGGGCGCGATTGCGGTGCAACGCCAGGCGACTGCGCGACAGAGTGGTCGCCAGCAAGCCGATCAAAACCGCCGTGATCAGCGCCCATCCGATCTGGCTCACCTGAGAGAGCGGGATAGGGGGAGCAGGAACGTCGAGAAAGTAGAGGGTCGCCATGAGCAGGATGGCCGTCCACGTACCTCCGACCGCCGCTGCAGTAGAAAGCCAGGAGACCTCCAGGAAGGAGCAAGACAGCACGAGGTACGTCACGGCCAATGCAGTGACCAGGACGGGTACGAGGCGACCGGCCGGCTCGGTGACGGTGGGGAGGAAAAGCGGGGTGGTCAGAGTCGCCGCCGCTCCCCACAGCAAACTGAGCCCCAGGTAGAGCAAGGCCACTTTCTCCCCCATCGCTTTGCCGCGCCGTAACAGAACGATGACAAGGAGAATCAGGTGTCCCAGGCCGGCGGCCACTATGCCGGTCACATACGGCCAGATTTCCACGATTGCCTCTCCTCAGGCCTGCCCTATGCTAATCATAGTCGTAGAATCCCTTGCCCGTCTTGCGCCCCAGGCGGCCGGCGGCCACCATGCGCTTCAGGAGCGGACAGGGGCGGTACTTGTCGTCCCCCAAGCCCTCCTGGAGCACGTTCATCACGTTGAGCACGATGTCCAAGCCGATCAGGTCGGCCAACGTCAGCGGCCCCATCGGGTGGTTCATACCCAACCTCATCACCGTATCAATCGCCTCGGCTGTGCCTACGCCCTCCATCAGCGCATAGACGGCCTCGTTGATCATGGGGCAGAGGATGCGGTTGGAGATAAAGCCGGGGTAATCCTGCGCCTCCACGGGCGTCTTGCCCAGCTTCTCCGAAAGGGCAACCACGGCAGCGGTCGTCTCGTCCGAGGTCTCTAGCCCGCGGATGACCTCGACCAGTTTCATCAGCGGCACCGGGTTCATAAAGTGCATACCGATGACCTTATCTGGCCGGTGGGTGACAGCGCCCAACTCGGTCAGCGAGATGGAAGAGGTGTTGCTCGCCAGGATCACCTCGGGACGGGTCAGCTCGTCCAGTTGGGCAAACACCTGCTGCTTGACGTCCAGCCGTTCCACTATCGCCTCGATGACCAGGTCGGCGTCGGCAGCGGCGGCGACCTCGCCGGCTGTGGTGATGTTCGCCAGCGCCGCCTCCCGCTGCTCGTCGCTCAGGCGGCCCTTGCCGTGCAGTTTCTCCACCGACTTTTTGATCGTGGCCGTCGCCCGCTCCAATTGCTCCGGCGCGACGTCAATTAGAGTGACCAGGTGGCCGTAGGTGGCGCAGACCTGGGCGATGCCGTTGCCCATCGTGCCTGCGCCGATGACGGCGATGTGGTTGACGTCCATCATCATCTTTTCCCCTTTCACGCTTTACGTTTTACGCCTCCAACTCGATAGCCATCGCTACCGCCTCGCCCCCGCCCAGGCAGAGGGTAGCCAGGCCGCGCTCCAGACCTCGCTGGCGCAGGGCGTAAATGAGCGTGACCAGGACGCGAGCGCCAGAGCAGCCGATGGGGTGGCCCAGCGCGATGGCCCCGCCGTTGACGTTGACCTTATCCCAATCTAGCCCCAGATCGCGCCCGTCGGCCAGGCACTGGGCGGCAAAAGCCTCGTTCATCTCGACCAGGTCATAGTCCTCCACGGCAGTATTGGTCTTGGCGAGAACTCTTTGCACGGCAAAGATGGGGGCGGTAAAGATTCTGAGCGGCTCAACCGCCGCCTGGTCGTAGGCCACGACGCGGGCCAGGGGCTCAATGCCCAGCTCCTCCACCCTGGCCCGGCTCATCACCACTGTAGCGGCAGCCCCGTCGGTGATGCCGGGGGAGTTGCCGGCGGTGACGATGCCATCGGGCTGAAAAGCGGGCCTGAGACGGGCCAGGGCCTCCAGAGAGGTATCCCGCCGGGGCACCTCGTCGGTATCAAAGAGCAGGGGCGCCTGCTTGCGCTGCGGCACCTCGACGGGCGTGATCTCTTCCTCAAAGCGCCCCTCGTCAATGGCGGCGATGGCCTTCATCTGGCTGTTGTAGGCGTACTCGTCCAGCTCCTCCCGCGTCAGATTGTATTCGCGGGCGATCCACTCGGCGCTGTTGCCCATGTGGTGGTTCTCGAAAGCACACCACAGTCCGTCGTGCACCATCGCGTCCACCAACTCGCCGTCGCCCAGCCGGTAGCCGAAGCGGGCCTGGGGGAGCATGTAGGGGCCGTTGTTCATACTCTCCATCCCGCCGGCGACGAAAACGTCGCCATCGCCAGCCGCGATCATCGCGGCGGCCAGCATCACCGTCTTGAGGCCGGAGCCACAGATCTTGTTGACGGTGGTCGCGCCGACGGTGGGGGGCAGCCCGGCCTTGATGGCCGCCTGGCGAGCCGGGGCCTGGCCCTGCCCGGCCAGCACCACGTTGCCCATCAGCACCTCGTCAATAGAGGCCGGCTCCACTCCGGCCCGCTCGACGGCAGCGCGGACGGCCACCGCCCCCAGGTCGGAGGCGGATAAGGAGGCCAGCGTGCCCTGAAACCGCCCGACCGGAGTGCGGACGGCGGAAACGATGACTGCTTCACGGGGATTTTCGGACATGTTGTTTTCTCCTTTTGAGCCACTGAATTTTAGATTTGTTGATTTGAGATTGATGGATTCACCGGTCTACCATGGCCTGATTGACCGACAAAACCGCTGGCTATCCAAAAGAAAAAGGTGGATCCTGTGATCCTTCAGCGTAGATTACGTGTACATCAACGTTATCTGCGTCCCCCAAAAGATTTGGGTGTGTTTCATTTCAGCAGAGGCCCTAGACCTCGGAGGTCTCTGTCGAGCTTGTGCTCGCCCAAAACGCCGATTCGGGCAGTTTTTGAGCCTGAAAACACATCATTAGACCTCCGAGGTCTTGCCCAACTCATTTGAAACACCCCCAAAAGATTTGTCAATCACCCAGCTACCACGCCCTGTCCTCAATCTCCCAATCTTAACTGCCCATCCGCTCAAACAACGGGCGCAGCCGCTCGTAGGTCTGATCCAGCCATTCGGGGATGACGCGCGTCTGGCCCAGCGTGGTCACATAGTTGGTGTCCCCGCCCCAGCGGGGAACGACGTGGAGGTGCACGTGGTCCGCAATTCCCGCCCCGGCCACCTCGCCGATGTTCAGCCCCACGTTGAATCCCTGGGGGCTGTACGCCTCCCGCAGCACCCGCAGACTGAGTTGGGTCAGAGCCATCAGCTCGGCCAGCGTCTCTGCGTCCAGGTCTTCCAACGTCGCCGCGTGGGCATAGGGGACGATCATCAGATGACCATTGTTGTAGGGGAAGCGGTTCAGGATCACATAGCACAGCCGATCCCGACAGACGATGTGTGCTCTGTTATCCTCCAATTGAGGTTTGACGCAGAAGAGACAGCCTTCCGGCAGACGCTCCTCGCCCTGGAGGTATGGCATCCGCCAGGGGGTCCATAGCTGATCCATTGCGGCCCGATTGTACATCAAATTGTCGCGAATGGCAATTGCCGCACGCACAATTCATGGTTGACAACTCTGAACATTTGAGTTATCCTCCCTCGGCAAATTCAACTAGTTTGGAAAGGCTTATGCTCAAACAACTCGTTCACAACGGTATTATGGTGACTCGACCCCAGTTGCCCTCTCACCTCGAACTGACGATTCGCGGCGCGCGCAGGGAGCTATCTGCCCAGCAGATGGAGATGGCGCTGGCCTGGGCCAAGAAACAGGGCACCCCTTACGTGGAGGATGCAAAGTTCGCCCGCAACTTTATGCAAGATTTCAGCGCCGCGCTGGGCATCGCCCCGCCATTGAAGGAGGGTGAGGTGGATTTCGGGCCGGCTCTGGCGATCGTGCAGGCCGAACGGGCCGCTAAAGAGCGGTTGACCAAAGAAGAGCGGAAAGAGTTGGCGGCCCAACGCAAAGCAGAGCGGGAAGAGATCAAGGAACGGTACGGCTATGCCATCGTGGATGGCGAGCGCGTCGAGATCGCTAATTACGTCGCCGAACCCAGCAGCATCTTTATGGGGCGCGGCAAGCATCCCCTGCGTGGCAGGTGGAAGGAAGGCCCTCGGCAAAACGACATCACGTTGAACCTGAGCCCCCAAGCCCCCCATCCCCCCGGCGACTGGGCCGAGATAGTGTGGCAGCCCGAATCACTGTGGGTGGCCCGTTGGAGGGATAAACTCTCCGGCAAACTAAAGTACGTCTGGTTGAGCGATACCGCCTCTGTGAAGCAAGAGCGAGAGGCCGCCAAATTCGACCAGGCCGTGGAATTAGGCGAGAATCTGGCGCAGGTTCGCGCGCACATCGAACGAGGACTGGACGACCCAGACGTCAAGCGACGCATGGTGGCGACGGCCTGCTATCTGATTGACGTCCTGTGCCTGCGCGTAGGGGACGAAAAAGGCGACGACGAGGCAGACACTGTGGGTGCGACCACGTTGCGCGCCGAGCACGTCACACTGCACCCAGACGGCACGGCCGAGTTCAGATTCCTGGGCAAGGACTCGGTACTATGGCACAAAAATGTCACACTCCCCGCGCTGGTGCGGCGCAACCTGGAGGAACTCGTTCACAAAGCCCGACCATCCGGCAACGACGAGCGCAACAAGGCGCAACTATTCCCCGAGATCGGAAGCAGCGACGTCAATGCCTACCTTTCCGAGGTCCTACCTATACTGACGGCCAAGGTCTTTCGCACCCATCACGCCACTCAGGCCGTCCGCGACAGTCTACTGGCTTCGGAGGTTGAGGCGTGCGATCCGGAATACAAAAAGTGGGCCGCCGCTTCCCAGGCCAACCTCGAGGCCGCCAAGCTGTGCAACCATTACAAAACAGCGCCGGCCAAATGGCGAGAACGCCGCCAGCGAGCCAAAGAACGGCTGACAAAGAAGAAGGAGCGAGCTGCACACTATCGCCAACAAGTGCGCGAGGCCCAAGACGCGCTGACCGAGTTGCGGCGCGAAGCGCGAGAGAAGAAGAATGAGGCCAGGTCCAAGTCCCAACGCGATCGGCTACGGGGCCGTTACGCTAAAAAGATAGAGCGAGCCAAAAAGAAAGTAGAGACCGCCAGGGGCAGATTGGAACGGGCGCAGGTCGCCCAGGACAAGTTCAAGACCAAGGACTCTATCGCCGTCCAGAAACGCACCTGGAATCTGGGCACCAGCCTCAAATCCTACATTGACCCCCGCGTCTTTTACGAGTGGGGGGAGCAAGTAGACTATGACGTTTTGGAACGGTACTACCCCAAGGCTTTGCGGAGCAAGTTCGCCTGGGCGAGGGGGGAGGAACAGGTAGATGGCCCCCAGGAAAGCCGTGCTGATGGATAGAATCGAGACAGCGTTTGCTCCCAGGCGGCAGCCAAGATCGCCCCGACCATCGTAGTTGGGGCTGTTTTGCGTCACAGAGGAATGGTGGGTGACGTGATGTGCGTCTGACTTTTGCATAAACTTGCACTAAATTTGTGGCTAAACTGAAGCCTGCTGGTTTTTCCTCTTGGAGGTGCGACGTGGCTATGAAATTGTGGCGCCAGGTGATCTACCTGCCCGCCACCGGCTCGACCAACGACGTGGCAAAGCGATTGGCAGCCCAGGGCGCTTCGGAAGGGACGGTCGTGGTGGCCGACGAGCAGACGGCCGGCCGGGGACGCCTGGGGCGGCGCTGGTTGGCCCCTCGCGGCGCGTGCCTGCTCTGCTCGATCCTCTTACGTCCACAGTTGCCCCCCACCCGCGCCAACCGGCTGACGATGCTCTGTTCCCTGGCCGCCTCCGATGCGGTAGAAAAGGTGGCCGGGTTGCCGGTAGCCCTCAAGTGGCCCAACGACCTCATCACCCAATCTCCAACCTGGAAAAAGTTGGCGGGCGTGCTGACCGAGACGGGGATAGTGGGAGAGCAACTGGAGTTTGTAGTCGTAGGAATCGGCATCAACGTGAACGTGCCGCCAGAGACACTGCCCACACTAGACCCCAGGGCCACCAGTATCCTGGCGGAGACCGGTAAGGAGGCGGACCGGGTAGCCCTGCTGGCAACGCTACTGGCGGGGGTCGAGGCCCGGTACGAGCGGTTGCGGACGGGCGAAAACCCCTGCGCCGAGTGGGTCGTCCGGCTGGCGACGTTAGGGCAGCGCGTGGAGGCTACCACCTCCGCAGGTACGCTCGCCGGCGTGGCCGAATCCGTGAACGAGGACGGAGCGCTTCTCCTGCGCACGCCCGATGGCAAGCTGCACCGGCTCCTGGCAGGGGACGTGACTCTGTCTCGCCCGTAAAGCATCGGACGATATAACAAAAAGCCTGCAACAGAACAGCTCGCCGAACAGAAATGGAAATGGGGTGCTTGACTTTAGGCTCCAGCTATGTTAAACTCCAATTGTTTTATTTCAGGAGGGTTTCGACCGCATAGCGAAGGGGGGTGGTCAACCGGGCGTGATATCCACATCTGTAAATCCCACGTACTAGAACAAGTTGATTGAACCGCTACACAAAAAGGAGAGAGAAAATGAAAACAAGCAAGATACTGCCTATCGTGATGGTGCTGACGATAGTGATGGCGATGATTGCTGCCTGTGGCGCGCCTGCCGAGGAGACGCCCACCAGCGAGCCCCCTCCGCCCACCGAAGAACCGACCGAGGAACCAACAGAGGAGCCTATGGAGGGTTACGACCTGGGCGGTCTCGAGGTGAACATCGGCGTCGAGAACGCCTACCCGCCCTTCAACTACATAGACGAGGCGACCAACGAGGCCATGGGCTGGGACTATGACGCCTGCCGCGCCATCTGCGAGGTGCTCAACTGCACGCCCGTCTTTGTCGAGGCGGCCTGGGAGGGCATCTTTGAGGCCACCGCCGCTGGCGAGTACGACATGGTGGCCGATGGCGTCACCATCACCGCCGAGCGGGATGAGATCGTAGATTTCTCCATTCCCTACATGATCATCCGCCAGGTGATCCTCGTCCGCGCGGACGAGACCGAGGTCGTGGACGAGGCCAGCCTGGTCGCCAGCGACGTCCCCGTCGGCACCCAGATCGGCACCACCAACGAGGCGGTGGCGATTGACCTGGTCGGCGAGGAGCGGGTGCAGAGCTTTGACACCTTCGACATGCCCGTCCAGGCCCTCATCGCCGGCGACGTGGACGCGGTGATCATAGACGAGGAAGCGGCCAAGGGGTTCGTCGAGCAGAACCCGGGCGCGATCATGATCGTGGGCGACCCGCTGACCGGGGAGGAGCAACTGGGCTTTGTCTTCCCGCCCGGCAGCGACCTGGTCGAGCCGATCAACTATGCCATCGGCGTGCTCGAGGCCGACGGCACACTGGACGCACTGTACGACAAGTACTGGGGCGAGGCAGCAGAGGAGGAGGAAGCAGAGTACGATCTGGGCGGCCTCGAGGTAAACATCGGCGTCGAGAACGCCTACCCACCTTTCAACTACATAGACGAGGCGACCAATGAGGCCATGGGCTGGGACTATGACGCCTGCCGCGCCATCTGCGAGGTGCTCAACT
>CAYMWP010000108.1:13044-16697 GCA_964393895.1 uncultured Anaerolineales bacterium
ACTATGCCATCGGCGTGCTCGAGGCCGACGGCACACTGGACGCACTGTACGACAAATACTGGGGCGAGGAATAGCCCCTATATAGCCTAGCCTGGGGGGGTCCGCGGGCCGTCCCGCGGACCCCTCATATAATTATAATATGGGTGACCCCACTGAAAAAACCAGGTTTTTCAATGGTTTTATGGGGCGGCGTCCCACTTTTGGCTCAAAATTGACGTGTTTGTGGGAATATCTCACCAAAAAACCTGGTTTTTGGGCATTTTATCCCCACCGACGAACAAACCAACACCTTTTTTCAGGAAAGTCATGGGTGTGTTTAAAATAAGTTGGGCAAGACCTCGGAGGTCTAGGGTCTCTACTGAAATGAAACACACTCAGTAACTACTCAGCCTGGCACGCGCTCAGACCTCCGAGGTCTTGCAAAACCCGTTCAGGCGTGAAATCCCGGCCTTTTTCGACGGTCGCAGTGGGCAGAATGCCTGTCGCAGACCTCGGAGGTCTTGACCTGAGTAGTAACCACACTCATTTTAAACACATCCATATAACATCCAGGAGGTAGACCATGCCCGAATCCACAGTAGCGGCCGCCGGCGAAAGTGCCGCTCGCAAAGAGCCCGGGGTGATCCCGTGGACGACGGGACTGAAGCAACTTCCGTGGTGGGCTCTCTTCCTGCTTCTGCTAGGTGTCGCCCTCGTCTATGCTATCGCCGCCATCCCCAACTATACAGACGCTTTCTTCTTCATCGTACCCGGCCTGCAGGTCACGCTCCTCGCCAGCGTCGTGGCCTTTGCCATCGCCCTGGTGATCGGCCTCATCTTTGGACTGGGGCGCGTCTCTACCAACCCCATCACCTACAACATCGCCACGTTCTACGTGGAAGTGGTGCGCGGCATCCCGATGATCGTGATCATCATCTACGTCGCCTACGTCCTGGTCCCTCTCTTTGTCTCTGCAGCCAACGGCCTGGGAACGTTGATTATCCAAACAGTCTGGCTCTCTTTTCTTGGGGGACTGGGACAATCATTGGCTGCGCTGGATATTCGCAACGTAGACCCGCTTGTCCGCGCCGTCGCAGGCCTGGCCTTTGGCTTTGGAGCCTACGAAGCAGAGGTTTTTCGCGCTGGCATCCAGTCCATCGAGCGAGGTCAGATGGAGGCGGCCCGCTCGTTGGGCATGAACTACTTCCAGGCCATGCGCTACGTCATTTTGCCCCAGGCCGTCCGCGTGATTCTCCCCCCACTGGGCAATGACTTTATCGCCATGTTGAAGGACTCATCGCTCATCTCGGTGCTGGCAGTGCGAGACCTGACCCAATTGGGCAAGTTGAATCGCTCGCGCACCTTCCGCACTTTCGAAACCTGGAACACAGTCACGTATCTCTACCTTTCGATGACCCTTCTAGGCTCAATGGGGGTCAAGTGGCTGGAAAGGAGGTTCAAGGCCGGTGAACGATAACATCATCGAGATTCGGAATGTTTACAAGAGTTTCAAGCACGTCCATGCGCTGGTGGACGTCAGTCTCGACGTGCAACCGGGAGAGGTGCTGCTCATATTTGGCCCCAGCGGCGGTGGAAAATCCACCCTCCTGCGCTGCATCAACCGGCTGGAGACGGTAAACCAGGGAGAGATCATCGTAGATGGCATCCGGGTCACCGACCCCCACGCGGACATTGACACACTGCGGGCCGAGGTGGGGATGGTGTTCCAGTTGTTCAACCTCTTCCCTCACCTGACCGCCCTGCAGAACGTCACACTGGCGCAGGAAAAAGTGCGCAAGCGGCCAAAGGATGAGGCCAGGGAGGTCGCATACCGCCTGTTGGAGCGGGTGGGGTTGCCCGAAAAAGCCGATTCTTACCCTGGTCAACTTTCCGGCGGACAGAAGCAGCGCGTGGCCATCGCCCGGGCGCTGGCGATGAACCCCAAGATCATGCTGTTCGACGAACCGACCTCGGCGCTCGACCCGGAGATGATCAAAGAGGTGCTGGACGTGATGCTGGACCTGGCCCGCGAGGGCATGACGATGGTCGTCGTCTCCCACGAGATGGGCTTTGCCCGCGCCGCCGCCGACCGGATGATCCTCCTGGAAGCGGGCCGGTTGATAGAGGAAGGCCCGCCAGAGCAGATTTTTTCCTCCCCCAAAGAGGAAAGGACGAAAAAGTTCCTGAGCCACATCCTACCTTAACCACCTGCTTACCAGCGCATCCAGCGTTCCATCCATTTCCATATCCGCCAGCGCCTCGTTGATCGCTCGCAAGAGGCGCTGGTTTTCTTTGCGCACCGCCACCGCGTAAGGCTCCTCGACGACTGACTCCCCTATAACAACCAAACCCCAGGGGTTTTCTGAAACCCCTGGGGTTTCCCCAATCGCCATCAGCGCCGAGACATGATCCACCAGCGCAACGTCGGCCTCACCCGCCGCAACCGCCGCCAGCGCCTCAGCCGCCGTCTGGCAGGGCACGACCGTCAGATCAGGCACATTTTCCGCCCACTTGCGCGCCTCCACGTCCCCTCGTGTGCCAAACTCGACCGCCAACGTGCGCCCGCCCAGGTCAGCCATTCCCTCAATGCCCCCCCCTTCATCCCCCCCGCTCGCGGGGGGGACAGAGGGGGGGCGTACCACCAGCACCTGTCCCGCATCAAAGTAGGAGGTCGAGTAGGCGAAATCGGCCATCCTGTCGGGATTGACGACCAGGGCGGAGATGATCACATCCACGCCCGACTGGCTGCGGTCGGCGCCCACCGCCAGCGCGTCGTATAGACCGTCGTAGGGCAGGTTGGCGACGAACTGCACCTCGACGCCCAATCGCTGACCCAGCTCCCGCGCCAGGGCCACGTCGAACCCCACCAGCGCACCGTCGGCGGCGACGCTCTCGAAAGGCGGAAAGCTGGCGTCCATGCCCACACGCAGGGTTCCGGTCTCGAGTACGCGATTCCAGGTATCGTCGGGGCGGGCGCACGTGGACAGGGCGATTAACAAAGAGCAATGACCAACGAACAATATCCAACGACGAATTCTAGTCCCGGTCATTTTGTCACCTATTCCCTCAATTGTACTCGCTACGGGCGAGTATAGCAAACAGAACGGCCATGTTGACACATTCTCTCTGGGGTGCTATAATCCTTAATGAAAATCTTTTCCAGTAAGGAGCTAGAGTGACAGAATGGGAGCAGAGCCTGACCGACGCCGGATGCCGCGTCACAGCGCCTCGGCGGGCAGTGATGCAGGTTTTGCAAGAGGCGCGCGTCCCGCTCCTGCCGCAGGACATCCTGACGCAGGGACGGCGAGAGCACGGTAAACTGGTGCTGGTCACCGTTTACCGGACGCTGGCGTTACTGGAGCAACTGAACCTGGTGCGCCGCGTCCATCGCAAAGACGGATGTCACGGCTACTTGCTCGCCTCGCCGGGTCACCGGCACGCGCTGATCTGTCAGGGTTGTGGCGAGATCGCGTGGGTCGAGGCAAAGACGGGCTACCAGGTGGCCGATCACCTGCTCCAGTTATTTGGCCTGTGCCCCGACTGTCGAGAAACGGAAACGTGATAGGGGAGAAGAGTTAAGGGATGATTCAATTACGGGCTGAAGCGATAAAGTCGCCTAGTAACTACTTCGACAATGTTACATTCGGCTCGTAGTCACGCACGGAGTGTAACGG
>CAYMWP010000109.1:0-16513 GCA_964393895.1 uncultured Anaerolineales bacterium
TACCATTCGCTGCCTCTGGTGGCGTAGACTCACAATTTGGGATACACACCCAAATGGATTCACGCGGGAGCACTCCCCGCCATTCGCCTCGGTCCTGGGCAACGGCTCATACGCATCCGGCGGGGCGATCTGGAGGATTTTGTCGCTCGAGGGGAGATTCAGCCGTCCTCCGAATCGGTCAGCTATCAGAGGGTAAGCCAGTGAGGGGGACACCGACGAGATGATGGGTGAGGTAGATTCCAGCTACGAACACGGAGCAACGATGTTGGAGAAGACGAAATGACCAAAACAGAGGAAGCCGTCTCTCACCAGTTGCTGGGAGCGTCAGTCGCTCCCGATCCACTGCACCCATTCCAGGTGGTCGCGAACGGCGTTGTACAGCCGCAGGTCGCCAGTGACCAACGTCTCCCCTCGCGCTTCCGCCAGCGCCAGGTAGGCGGCATCGTAGGCGGAACGGTCGAAGCGACGTGCCAGCGGCAGCATCTGTTCCCAGGTCACCGGCTCCATCCTGACGCCCAGGCCATCGAAGGCGGCGAGGATGTCTTCACCTTCCTCGTCGGTGATGCGCTCCCGGCGCACTGCTTGTACGACGGCGTTGGTCACCTCGTACAGAATGAGAGTGGGAGCAGCCAGTCGTATGCGCCCGGTCACGTGATCGCGGATCAACTCCTGGGCCCGGGCCTGCTGCTCGTCGGGGAAGAAGGCGCGCAAGACGACGCTGGCATCTACGATCATTGCCGCTCCTCCAGCTCCTCGCGCGAGGCGCGGAACAACTCGTCGGCCGTCGAGCCGCTCTCGCGCAGCGAACCGGAGAGACGCAGCATCTGCAGATACGCTCCCACCTGGCGCAGGCGCTCGTACTCCTCGGGGGAGACGATGACGCCCACGGGCTTGCCCCGTCGCGTGATGGTGACGGGGTCGTCCTCCACCTTGCTCAGCCAACGGGAAAGACGATTGTGTGCTTCGGAAACGGATATGCGCATTTGACTACCTCCCATATAGTGATCCTACGTAGGCAATTATAATGTATAGAGATAGTAATGTCAACTGTCTAACTCAACGCGCCCTCGCCCGCCAGCGCATCCTGGACGCATTGGACGAGGTAGTTGCCATGAACTCTGTTCACCCTCAATAACGAAAATGTAGGCGCGCTTTCCATAGCGCGGAATGGAATCCGCGGCTACAGAGTTATTTTCGAGGCAGGCAGAGTGATGCGTAAACCGGCGGCATACAGTGAGGTGGCCACCTATTGGCGCGGCGTCAAGGCCACGCTCGAGCAACGCGGACTGCTGCGCCAGTTTAGACGACTGGAAAACGGCGGCAGTTCCTGCAGGAGCAAGGGGCGGCCGCCGGCACACCCGCGGAGGAGATCGAGTCGGCCCTGGAATACCTGGTCGCTCTCGAACTGGCCGACCTGCTGGAGCTGTTCGACGAACACGACGATCGCTTTCGAGCGCCCGCGGGATGGGACGAGGACGCCTTCTATCCCACCGTGGCCGACGTCGTGCTGGCGCTCGGCGTCCAAGTCAACGACGACGATGGGGAGAGGACGCGCTTCCTCGATCTGTGCAGCAGGGTCCAGCAGGCGTTGGTGGGCCGAGTGCACCTGGGGACGCAGTATTTCCGTCAGAAATGGACGCCGATTCTGGGGCATAAGCTGGCGTTGGTCGTGGTGCAGTTGCGCTCGCGCTGTTTCTGGAACAAAGATACGCTCCGTGACGAGGTCTCGGTCGGCACCGCGACCCTGGCCGCAGAGTCGGACTGCCATTCAGGATGGTTGCGCAAAGCGTACAAAGGTGATTGGGCTCAGTCCTTCTTCGTCGTGACAGAGCAAGGGCGTGGCAGGCGACCTCCAACCTTCAAAGTAACGCTGCGCGAACCGCTGACCGAGGGAGATGAACCAGAGTATCAGGCGTTGCTAAATGCCGGCGTGATCGTTCCCGACACCGGGCAATTGGGTCTTACCGAGTCATCCTCGGAGACACCTGCAAACGGAACTGGTGAACGTCTCGTAGACCTAGACGCGCCTGGTGAACGTCTCAGGTCAAGACCTCCGAGGTCTGCGACAGGCATTCTGCCCACTGCGACCGTCGAAAAAGGCCGGGATTTCACGCCTGAACGGGTTTTGCAAGACCTCGGAGGTCTGAGCGCGTGCCAGGCTGAGTAGCTCGACAATGTTAAATTCGCTGCGAGGGGCTCGTAGTGCGCCACGGAGCGCCAGCGGAGTGGCGCAAAGCCGCACTTCACTGCGTTTCGTGCAGCACTACGAGCAAATCTAACATTGTCGAGGTAGTTACGGGCGCTGTTCGATCAGGAGCCGGTGGAATCGGAGTACGACCGGCTGCTGGCGCGTCACAAGAGCGCGGAGCACGTGCTGCTCAACCTGGAAACGCGGGACGTGCTCCTGGCCGCTGGAGCCGAATCGGTGGATCTGTATCCCCGCCCGGTGCCACTGCCGAACGGGGGAACGTTCGACGTGGACCTGGTGGCGGTCTGCGATGGGAAGCCGCTGTACGTCGAGGCCGAGCGGTTTGGCGGCAAGAGTGATCGCTCTCGCAAGTGGAGAAACTATGCCCTCGTGACGAAGGAGCTCTACGTGGTGACACCCAACAAAAAGGCCAAATCGGCCATCATCTCGGAGCTCAGCCTGTGGGCGTATCAGCATCCAGACCAGGCGGCGGGCGTGACGCTGCACGTGTGCCAGTTGTCGGACTTTGACGGGGAGGCGCTGTGGCAGACGGTCAAGGTCCTGCGCAGGAGGGAGTAGTGACCAAACTCCACGACTAAACTCCATAGAGTTTGGTGGGTACGCCTATAGGGAGCAATCTCCACTGCCGTCGTGGAGTTTGGTTGGACGAGGTGGTCTCATCCTCAGCACTCACCAATTACCCGCTCTCTGCGCTGGCAGCGACGAGTGATCCCAATTCCATCACGGTTGATTCCGGGATGGATGACTTTTTCGGCCACGACGGGGAGTGGTTATCTTGTTCATTCCCTGACCGTCAGAGGCATATAGGCATGGTAGATCTCGTCCGCCACGACCAGGGTGACGGGTATTTGCACCGGGCTGCCCAGGACCCCTTCCTCTGCCTCTATGGTAATGGCCGCGTGGTAGGTAGCGGTGACGAGGCCGGTGACGTCCACGCTCGCTTCTACAGTCTCCCCCACACGCTGCGTTTGTAACCAGTCTGCGTCGTCGGTCACGCTCCACGTAAACGGGCTGCACCCTGCCCGATCGACCGCCAACGCGCGTGGTCGTGTCGATGATCCGCCGTATTCGGTCAGGAAAATCAAGGAAGCCGGGCGGGTGCTGATGCGTTCAACGTCGAAATCGGCCTCCTCGACGGGCGAAAAGTTGCCGCCGCCGTCGGTATAGCGCAGCCAGATGCCGCCGCCCCGGTAGTTGCCACCGGGCACCGTCCAGGTCAGAGGCGACTGGATCGACTGTGGCGCGGTAAAGATGTATATCCCATCCACGTAGATGTCGGCCTGACCGGAACGCCAGACGTTGAACATCAGGAAATCATCGTCTGGATTGTCGTGGTAGGTGAAGGCAAGCGGGAATTCCTGGTAGACGTTCGACGCAGTGAAGTCAATTCCGCTCAGACTGAGAGGGCCGTACTCTGTGCCGCCGCCTTTGACCGAGACGCGGGCCACCTCATCGGTGGAAGTATTGTCGTCCACCTTGAGCCGAAAGTAGGCCACGAAGGGCGTCTCCTCGAAGAAATCCGTCGTCCACACCCAGGCGAAGGATTCGCCATCTCCCGGACGCAAGCGGAACGCCGTGTTGCCCAGGGCAGCGGAATCGTTCACCCGCTCGCCGTTGCCCCACCACAGGGTGAACGTATCGTGGGTGTCGTCGGCGAACCAGTTCTGGCTGAACTGGACGTAGGGTAGACTGCCGCCGTCCAGCCCATACAACGTCACCCGGTCGGTGGTGGTGGAGGCCAGGTGCAGCCCCAATTCGTCCAGGGGGACGTCCGACCCCAGGTAGATGGCGTCGCTGACCACGGCGGTGCGGCCCACCGCATCTTTGCTCCTGACGTAGACGTTGCGCCAACCGACGCCCGGCTCCAGGGACCAGGTCTTTTCCGTCGAGTACGGCTCCCAGCTCGCATCGGTGAAACAAGCGTCGTTCGACACCATCATCTCGGTAGTCGGCCCCAGTCCGGCAAAGCCGCCGCTCCCTTCGCCGCCGTAGATGTAGAGGTTGACGGTGCACGAGGCAGTGGACACCGCTTCATCCTCGATGACCACCGGTGGATAGACAGAGTCGCAGCCAAAGTCCTGGGTCACGTAGCCCCGTCCATCGCTATCACGGCGATAGTAGCCGAGCCCGACCTCGCGGAAGCTGGGGTTGAGGAGATTGTCCCGGTGGCCCCCGCTGTTCATCCAGCCCTGGATGGCGTACTCCGGTGTAACGTAGCCACAGAAACAGTTCTCCGCACCGACGAAGCCCTTGTACCCGAAGGTCGGTACTCGTTCCCAGGGGGAGCGTCCGAGCGTGTCGTCGTGACCGCAGTAGCCGCCGGGACGATTCTCGACCGAATCCCAGGAGAACCAGCGGGCGGCCTCGGTCATCTGGGCATTCCAGCGCAAGGGCGGCACGCCGTTATCCCGCCGGGCCAGATTGCCCAGGTAAACGGTGCGCATCTCGTCGTAGATTAGGGATGCAGGTTGCTCCGGCGGGCCAGAGCCCTGGGCCGATGCTGGCGGCTGGGCCAGAGAAAGGGCCAGAGCAGCCAGCAAGATAATGGAAAGCCAGGTGTGCGTCTGCATAGCTTTTGAATGAAACATACTCACTCACGGTATTTCAAGCATTACGTCAAGTGGTGGCTAAAGACCTTGAGGGCACGATAACCCTCGTGTGCCGCCACCTGGTAGACGATGGCCCGCCGCCCAGCCTGACCGTAGGGCACACCTGGAGCGGCAGGATGTTCGGCGATTGAGTAGGTCACGCCGTTGATTGATAGTTGGTCGTTAACCTGGGGACGAAAGCTCATTTTCTATCTCCACGCTTACTCAACAGGAACGTAGACTTTCTTATCTGGATTGAAGCGATACCACTCAATCGCCTGTAGTTTCCAGTCACCTTCGCGCTGGTGCCAGGAGCCTTTTACCAAAATGGGAACACCTAGTTCTTCGATAGGACAGTCCTGTGCGAGGAAATGGCACAAGCCCGCCGGAGAGTTCACGCCATACACCCAGGCTTCTCGCCCTTCTTGCAGTTCCACAGGTCCCCAAGGGAGCCCTTGCCCATCTACAATTAAAGTGACCAACACAGGGACCACCTGCTCGGAGGATGCTTGCGGCCGATAAACCAGCCACACCCACTGAACTTGGTCAAGAGAGACCTCCGGCGTAAGATCTCGATAAGGGAAAAGCACCTCAGATTTGGGAACCTCTCGCTGCGCGACGCGGAGGCTGTACAGGTCATCCTCCTCGACACGCAGTTCCTTGCCACCCACGACCACTATGGCATCCTCAGGTAGTGTGTCCTCACCCTCAATAAACGCAACGCGCGGTGGTACTTGAGAAAGCTGGGACGGTGTCTCAGATGCCGGTGTCTGCGGCATCCTGGTAGGAGGCACCGGAGTGGGCAGCGGTGATTCTAGTGTTGGTGTTCTGTTAGGTGAGTGGGGCAATGTTGCCGTTGGTCTGACGATAACTGAGGGCTTTACCTCTAAAGTGGCTGTTACTGCTGGCGATGGAGCTGTTATCCTCTCCAAAAGCGGTGCTCCTGCCAGAGATACCACGAGACAGAGAGCCGCGAACGCTGCCACAGCTCCCGCGTAAACGAGCCAGGGACGCGCGCGAGGCGATGGCGGCGGAATCTCGACCGGGGGGCGTGGAGGAATTGCCGGCGGCGGTTCGGGTGGAGGTACAACCGGTGCCGGTACAGTCACAGGGATAGGCACCGCCACTGTCTCTGGCAACACCTCGATCTCCAGGAATGAAACGTCGTCACTGGTGGGCATGTGGCCCAGTCGCTGCACCTCTCGCGCAAGCTCAGAGTCCCCTATGCCGCGCCCCAGCCGCTCCCGCAGGGAACCGATCCCGTCGGAGTAGGCCAGCACCCGCTGTACATCCTGGAGGGTGCTGACAAAGACGCCGATGGAACCTCCTTTCGGCCCAACTCTGGTGGACCACCGCCGCGCCTCAATCCATTCCGCGCCCAGCTCTCGAGTACGGTCTCGCTCCTGGCCCCAGAGTTGCAGTTCCGCATCCCCCAGCCAGGCCAGGACGACCCGCCCTTCCGGCAAGTTCGGTCCGGGCATCTCGACGACGCCGCAGACGAACGTGGCCTCGCTGCCGATGGCCCGTTTTTGCTCCAGGGCATCGCGCAGCAGGGACGGCGCATCTTTTGGAATTGGAGCTTGGCGGACTCTTACCGTCGCTTCCTCTGTCAGGGCCAGCAGGTGCTCGCGCAATGGTTGTCGGATGGATTCTCGCCGAAACTCGCCCGGCGGGAGATAATGCCACAACCATTCCACCAGTGCGTCGCCCAGGAAGCGGGCCGCCAGGTCGCCGTAAAACGACTGGCTGACGCCGTCGCAGAGGGCGAAGGCCAGCCGCCGTCCATCCTGCCGCAGGGCGACATAATCCTGACCGGGGTCGCCGCTCTGCTGGCAGTCGGACGAACGGGCGTAGAGATAGCGCAGCCGGAATGGCCCGGCCGTTAGCTCCTGAACGCCCGTCTCCCTATCCTGGGGCACTTGTAGTTCGCGCGGAGCTTCATAGTTCGAGGCGTCTTCAATCATCGCGTGTTTCTCCTTCAGCGCACCGGCGTGGCCGCGGACATCTGGAAGCCCATCTGCACCAGCGCGGGCGTCGTACCGGGAAGTAGCATGACGGCGTCTTGGGCGACGTTGTACCCCATCTCCAGCATCATGACCCGATAGCTATCGGGAACCGGTGAGGAGATGGCGCGGAGCTTGACGGCGTACTCGTTGGTCAGCTTGGTCTTTGGCCGGACACCGGGCCAGCGATATACGTCGCCAATGGGCTGAGGCAGGATTTTGTCCGAGATAAAGATATTTTCGACCAACACCGAGCCGTCGTCGGTGGTCATTTGCATGATTTCCCTGACGACCGGTTCCGGGTCGTCGCCCGTGTACTCCCCGTCCGTCATGTGGCAGACCAGGGGAGCGGGGCATCCTCCCAGTTGGGAAAGCTCCTGCTCCAGCAATTTCTTGGCCTTCCGAAATGCTTCCGCCGTGTCGGTGGTGCGGAGCGTCTTCAGGTCGGGGATGCCCAGTTGGGCCATCTGGTCTATGGTCTTGACCCCGCCAGGGACGTCGTAGACCTTGTCACTGTAGGCGTACAGCGCCACTCGATAGCGAGGCTGAATCCGGCTACCTTTCGTGGAGCGAAAGACCATCTGCTGGAAGGCAGCCTGGAGGGCATCTGCTACCACGTCTATGCGCTGTTTGCCCCCCATATTTGTCCGCATCGAGGCGCTCACGTCGAGCAGGTAGATGATGAACGCCGGGGTTTTGCTGGTCGCTTCGATTTCGTAGGACACTTTTTCACCTCCACAGAACAGTTCATGATTCCGAAAGCTGCATCAGAGTGATGGACAAATCATCTTTCGCCTCCGCGCACTTCAGTCTCTATGGGCCAAAGAGGTCCGGCTGCTTCTTGGTGTGTTGATACAGCAAGTAAGTTGATAGGCCAACGGCCGCCCACTGCAGAGGTACTGTGAAACAGAAAGTAATGCCAGCAGTGGCTGCTCCAATGATCACGAATATGCAGTTGAACACTATGCCTGTCACCAGTATGATGACGCCGGTGGTTATCTGCCCGGCATAGATCCAGCCGATGCCCAGCAAGGTGAAAAAGCCGGGCAAGATTTCGAGGATGATGGCAATGGAGCGGTCCTTGGGCGGCCTGGCGGCATAGCCTGCCGGGGCGGCGTACACTGGCGCAGGCTGCACGTGGGCCTGGGGAGGTGTGGTAGGAGCAGCCATTGGCGGCGGCTCTCTCATCACGCGAGTGGCCTTTTCCCCCTCGGCATGCACGGTCAGACTGCTGCCACCGATCTGAACAACGTCGCCTGACCGCAGCGTGTGGGGGGCCTGCAGCCGGGCGCCGTTGACAAAAGTGCCGTTGGTGCTATCCAGGTCTACGAGCACCAGCGCATCTCCCTGTCGCTCCACCTTGGCGTGCCGGCGTGAGACCCCGTCATCTTGTAGCAAGAGAATATCGCTCCCCTCGCGCCCAATGGTCGTCACCGGGTGGGTGAGGGGATATTCAGTCCCATCCTGCGCAATCAACTTGAACATCTACTTCTCCTTTCTCACTGTGTTGTCCAGCCTATGATTCCGAAAGTTGCCTCTCCAGTTTCTCCAGGTCGGCGCGGGCGGAGAGCAAGACGCCGTGGTCGGCGGCATACATTCGCGCCGCCTCGGTGAATCCGCTGCGGCTAACGAACCACGGGCGGGCATCCAACGTCCGCGCCTTTTGCAACAGCGCCGCCAGTTCTTTCTTCCCCGCCGCTTTCCCTCGCCACTTGACCTCCACTACCCACCGTTCCCCATTCTCTGCCTCTTCAGTTTCGGCCAGCGCGTCCACTTCGATTCGTCCATCGGGCGAGCAGCGGAGCCAACGCCGCCCGGGGAGCGAATGGGCCCACCTCGATCCCGCGCGTGGCGAAACCGCCACGGCTCGACTCTTTGAGGATGCGGTATTTACCCAATTGTTGGATGCCTTCAGGCATCGTCACGTCCCTTTCAAATTGACGATAAAGTTAATCTGTGATATGATGCTGGCAGGAGCAAGCAAAGGAGAACTGCCATGGGAATCCAAACTGCGACCAAAGAACAGATCATCCACACACTTGACGAGTTACCACCCAAGACTCTGCGCGAAGTGCAAAAATTCCTCGACTTTTTGCGCTTCAAGAGCCAGGAGCAGGCAGACAAACCAGCGGTGGCGTTTGGCGGTCTTTTGGACGGGTACCGCTTTACCGAAGAGGACATCGCCCAGGCGCGCCGTGAGATGTGGGGGCGCATAGATGGAAGCGTCCAATGAACGCCTACGTTGCCGACACGCACGCTTTGCTCTGGCATCTTTCCAACGACCCTGCTCTCTCTGCGTCGGCTGCCGACCTTTTTCGCCAGGCCGATGCGGGCACAGTCGAGATCGTTATCCCCAGCATCGTCTTGATGTCTCTCCTCAAAAAGTTGGGGGAAAAGTAAGGCGGAATGCCATTCCGCCTTACATTACCCCGGTTTATTGAGATGATACGTCTTGATCGAGGTTGTCTATCTCTGCGAGCGGCAGCGCGTGCCCGACGACCGGATTGAGCGCATCCTAGCACTGCCTGGCTCGCCAGGTAGCCGTTATCGCGTGGTACCTCTCGACGAACCCGTCGTTCAGGCGTTGCGCCGCATCCTGCGCGACCAGGTCCCGATATGCCCGACCGCATCATTGGCGCTACGGCACTGTACCTGAACCTGCCTCTCATCACCCGCGACAGCAAATTGATCGGCAGTAAGTTGCTCACCTGCGTGTGGTAACCTCCAACAATCATTGGGCGTATCTGTTTACCGCAGAGACGCAGAGAACGCCGAGATTCTGTTCACTCTCTCTCCAGACCCAGGACACGTCTGCGAATGCCTTGCTTCAGAATGAGTACGTCAAAGTTGATGGGCAACCCAACTTTCCAACCACCAAGTTTCAGATAGGTCAGCAATGTCCCAGGGTACGATGTACCTCAATCGCCGCACCGAGGATTGTCCTGGTGACTTGATTAACCTTCATTTGATTCCTCTGCGTCTCTGCGGTGCACTCCAGATGCGGTAAACAGGTACCATTGGGCATATTCTCATACCTTGCGCACGTTATTTGCGACCCCCGTGGTTCAAGTCCTTCCAGCAACGGGTCGAGCACCTTGGTCGCCGCCTCGCGCTCCAGGATCGTATCAGAATCCCCTCTTCCCAGTTCACTTCACGACTACCTATTTCTGCTGGCTACTTTTCGAGCGTGAAGTGCAGGAGCAGCGTCTTGCCGATGCGACGCAGGCCGAAGAGGGCCAGGTAACGGGGACGACCATCGGCCAGGCTTGCGATGGCGGGCGTATGTAAAACTTGGAAGTACCATAAATCAACCGCAGATTACACGGATAGAACAAGCGAAAAACCAGCGTAATCTGTGCAATCTGTGGATGGAAACGATAAAAACACTACACCCCCCTGACTGTTATCCGCGCCCGTCAGTGGCTTGCCGCCGCAGATCCAACTCTCGCTCCCGGTCGGTGAACGGGGATCGGAGGTGAGGTGGGTAGAAGGCCATTGTCTTTGAGCTCAAACTATCCTCCTTTGCATTAGGGCAATTACACTATAGGTCAGTTGCGCTAAGGATACCACAGGCATCAGGGCTGTCAAGGAAACCCACTTGCTGGAAAGCGGCCTGGGGGAAATCTTCCACCACGGCGATGCATTGTTTGCCCTCCATATTCGTCGTTCTTCCGCATCAAGGCGCTCACGTCGAGCGGGTAGATGATGAACGCCGGGGTCTTGCTGGTGGCTTTAGTTGCGTACTTCGTAGATATGCACATTGTAGCCCATGTAGACCCGCCTTACACCAGTACAGGCATCGAACCAACGCGCTTGCAATGCTCCTCCCTTGGCTCCGATGTAGATGTGCGTGATATGCTGCTCTTGGACAAATTCCCAGAACACGGGCGTGCATCCATCTATCCCTCTGACCTGCTCGGCAACCTCTTTGATTTTCAGGCTGTAGCGTCGATCGCCCCACGTATACAAAACTCCAGGAGGTAGTACTGTAGCTCGATGGCTAAGCAACGGGATCCACCAACCTCCGTCTGTCCCGCGATAGACGTTTCCTTGCCAACTCTCCACATTGATCAGGAACCGAGCATCCAATGGAATGTTTTCCCTAACCCAATCCAGAGCGTCAACATCTGCCTGTGTGGTCAGTACGGTGGCTGGATTGACGATTGAGATAGTATCCAGGAACCCCCATACGCTCAAGGCGACGAGAATGAGGATCAACATGAATGACGGGACCATAGAGGAGCGAGTTACCATATTGATCAATCGCTGCAAAGAGAACAGACCACCGGCTGCAAGTATATTCATTGGCAGGAAAAGACAAAGGAGAGTCAGGTCGGCGCGAAAGGGCCAAACCTGGCACAACCACTCGTTGGACAACATGGTTAGTATCATCACCCATACAACTAACACCCGGGCCAAGCGGAGACGGGCGAGTGATACCATCGCGATTGGGAGTGCCAGGAACAGAATTGTCCAACTGCGGGGGCGATTCACCAGATGCCACAAATATTCTACACGGTTGAGAAAGCTGGTCGCGTCAGGAAAACCTATGCCTGCTATGGTTTGAACACGAACGAATGGAGTTACATAAGGAAACACTTTGATGATCCACGGGGCAACGATAACTAATCCCAACCCACTCCAGGCCGATAAGACAAGCACCTCATGCCACCTCCGGGTCTTCTTGCTCCCGATTACCTCGGTCAGGGCCAACGCCAATAGAAAGCAGAAATAGTATGCCGCTGTGAGATAGTGAGTCAAGATTAGCCCACCGAGCAGCGGAACCAGCAGCAGCCCGCTCCGAAGCCGGTTGGGGTTACGCCATGTCTCTACCGCTGCTGATATGGCAACAGGGAGCAAGGTCATTCCTGCCAGCAAAGTATACGCCGACCCTCCCCCGATTTTGTGGACAGGGGGTTAAGCAAGATTACTGCTAAAGATTCGCTCATACTCCTCCGGGCTGAGATAGTCGAGGGCCGAGTGGAGGCGGCGTCTATTATAAAACACTTCGATGTAAAAGGTCAGCCCGCGCATCGTCTCGGGTGTGGTAAATGGCGTGATGAACACACTCGCTTTTCAACGTGCCAAAGAAGCTCTCCATCGGAGCATTGTCGTACCAAGTTCCGACACCGTTCATACTAACCTGGAAGCCATGATCCTCCAACAGCGCCTGGTAGGAATCGCTAGTGTATTGGCTGCCCTGATCCGAGTGATGGATGAGGCCAGAACCGGGCTGTCGTCGCTGCAACGCCATTCTCAGTGCAGTCAGTGTCAACTCGTCCGTCATACGTTCCGACATCGCCCAACCGACGATGCGCCGACTGTACAAGTCCAGGATGGTCGCCAAGTAGAGCCACCCTTCCCATGTGGAGATGTAGGTGATGTCTGCCAACCATTTCTCGTTTGGTTGTTGGGTCGCAAAGTTCCGCTGCAGCAAGTTTGGGGCAACGGGATGAGAGCGGTTGCGCTTCGTGGTGCTTTTGAACCGTCTCGTTTGCTTGGCTTTAAGACCCCGCAGGCGCATCAGGCGTGCGATCCGGTTCTCGCTGCACTTCACGCCTTGCCGTTTGATCTTCCGGTACACCCGAGGACTTCCGTACGTCTCTTGGCTCTCTTCAAACACGGCCTCAATCTTCTCGAGCAGTTCTCGATTGGCCATCTCCCGCGCGCTGGGAGGCCGCTTACGCCAAGCGTAGTACCCGCTTGGCGACACATCCAGCACCGAGCACATTCTTCGCACCGGGAACTCGCCCCGGTGGTCTGCGATGAATTGGAATCTCATTTGCTTGGTTGTGAGAAGATGGTCACTGCTTTTTTTAATATGTCCCGCTCTTGCCGCAAAATCTCATTCTCGCGCTCCAACTTGCGGAAACGTTCATCGTCTGCTGTCAAACAGCCCTGCCCAGGAAAGGCCTGCTCCCCTTTCTGTTCCAGTTCCCTTTTCCAGCGGCCGATGAACCTTTCCAAAGTCCAAGATCACGCTCGATTTGGGCCTGGGTCTTGCCACTAGTTTCGTACAGCCGCACCGCTCTCTCCTTGAACTCGGCTGTGTACTTTTTTCGCTTTTTCATTTCTCTTCCTCCTGAGTGGTATTATACACGATTTTTCCCTGTTGCTTATTCTCGTGTCCACTTTTTTGGGGGAAGATCACGCCCCCATGAAACATAGTAAGCAGGCATTTGGGAGACAAAGCCTGTCAGTATGGCCGCAGCAATACCAACATCCCGACGGTAGGTCAATTGTACTGCAAGTTGATACACTGAAAAGACCACCGACGCGTTAAGTATTTGACCGAATATCAGAACTGCTTGAGGCGATGACAAGTCGGTCAGTTCACCAAATGCTGCTGTCAGCGCGTGAAAGCCGAAATGGTAGTAGAACGGAATGGATGTGTACAGCATCAGGTTACCTGGAATCTGCCCCTGGTCACGGATGGTCTGAAAAATGAACGTATGGTGAAGAGAGTCTACCCAAGCGGGCAACACCAAGTCCCTTATCTGAATAAACCGCAGGGCCAGCGTAGCAATGAACACTGCCAGCAGCCATGTTTCCGTCGCCCGGTTATGAGAGAGCATTCCCGACCGCAACAGCATTGGCCGCCACTCTGAAAGAAAGGCACGATGTCGAGCCACACACTTGAGCAGGATGACAGTTCCACACAAGGAGGCCGAACCCGAACACGTGGAAGTGTTCGGAGAAGGTATCCGCGTGCAACCGGCTCAGATCCAGCTCGTACGCCCGTGCTGCCCGACCAACCAGCTCCCCCCAAATCACGGCTCGCTGATCATAGATGGCATCCAACATCCGACCAATGCGATCGTCATTCATCGGCTACCGTCCCGTGTCCCATATCTGCCTGCTCGGCAACGGGACAAATGCACCGACTGCGCGAGCACAAGAGGAATGCAAAAGTCCACGATCCGCACGCCCGAAGCAATGGCCGTGGACGTCTTTTCCACCGTCCGACGGCTTGATTTTCCCATGGAGGTCCTATCGGACTATTCTCAACCGATGAACCGCTATGCCTTTCTGATGATCGAATAACAGAGGCGTTCAGCAAGAAAAGGAGCAAGCTCGATGAAATTCTATCGTAACGTCACCGAGATGATCGGCAAAACGCCGTTGCTGCGGTTGGAGCGACTGGCCCCGGACTGCCAAGTCTACGCCAAGTGCGAATGGGCTAACCCGATGAGCCTCAAGGATCGGCCAGTGCTGCAAATCATCAAAGATGCCGAGCGAGAGGGGCTGCTCAAACCTGGTAGCACGCTGGTCGAAGCTACCAGCGGCAACACAGGGATGGCGGTCGCGTATATCGCCGCCATCAAAGGCTACAGGGCCATCTTGGTCATGTCAGAGATTCAGAGTTTGGAGCGCAGACAGGTACTGAAAGCTTTCGGCGCGGAGCTGGTTCTGACGCCCGCCGCGCAGGGCACCAAGGGGGCACGGCAAAAGCTCAAGGAAATCCTGGCCGAACACCCGGACTATTTCTACGTCGGCCAGCACGTCAATCCCTCCAACCCCAAGTCACACTATCAGAGCACCGGCCCAGAGATCTGGCAGGATACCGATGGGCAGATAGACATCCTGGTGGCCGGGCTGGGGACCGGCGGCACGATCTGCGGCGCGGGGCGCTATTTGAAAGAGATGAAACCTGATGTACAACTGGTCGCCATAGAGCCGGAGAAAGCTCCGTACATCTCGCAGGGAATATTTCGCCCACACCGCCTGATGGGCACAGCGCCGGGCTTTGTGCCCGAGACACTGGATCGAGAGATCATTGACGAGATCTTTTTGGCGAGCGAGGCTCAGGCTTTTGAGATGTGCCGCCGGATCGCGCGCCAGGAGGGGCTGCTTGTGGGTATCTCGTCGGGGGCAGCAGTGCACGCAGCGCTCGAGATCGCCAAGCGGCCCGGGAAAGCCCACAAGGTGATTGTGTGCATTTTTACCGATACCGGCCAGAGGTATCTGAGCGTGGAAGGGTTGTTCTCATAATCATTAGAAAATCAGTATCCTATCGCAACTCGACGAGGTGTTGGCAGTACTCACCACCTGAGTGGATCAACCCCACTCACTGCTACCTCACCCTCCGCCGTGATGATGACCTCGGCAGGAGGGACGGACTGCAAGTCAGCCAGTGTGTACCGGTTGGTGAGCGTGTGCGCGGTCTGGTTGGTCGAGCTGCGGAGGAATCGGTTTTTTTCTTGAGGCGTAAACCGTTGGGCGGCATCGTAGCGGCCCGCGATGAGCACGTCCACACACGCTAGTAATATCTCGGCATCGGGCATGTGCTGAACCTCTTCCCACGTATAACCGGTGAACACCAGGACCGAAAGTGCGGTCTCTCGCCGCACCCGCTTCAGCAGAGCCAGCAGCGACGGTCTCTGTTGGAGCGGCTCCCCGCCGCTGATCGTGATGCCTTCGATGCTCTCTCCAAGCGCGACGATGCGGTCGAACAAATCTGAGACAGAAATATTTTCTCCTCCCTCAACCGAATGCGTGTCCGGGTTGAAACAGCCGGGGCACCCCAGCGTACATCCCTGTACCCAGACCACCGCCCGCCTACCTGGCCCGTTGGCGCGGCTGAAGGGGAGAAAATGATGAACGCGCAGAACGTCGTCCACTACCCGCCCTGCAACCGCTGATGGTCCTGGACCTGCTCCTGAACAGTCTCGTAAGCCTCCGGTGTCATCTCTCGATCCTCCACCTCGCCGCCGAGCGCTTCCTCCAGGTCCTTGGTCAGGTCGAGGCACGACATTCCCTTGACCCCGCGCACCTCGATGCGCACCTTGCCGTCCTTGTCAATAAAGACCTCTATTTCCTCAAGTCCCATCACTCACCTCCACATCCAACTCTAAACTTGCCCTACTGTGGCGCAATTTGGTAAATTGCGATCTGGCAAGTTGCCAACTTGCCCTACGTCGCTCGCCGCAGCACCAGGTGAATCTGTCCGTCTTGCTGTACATCCTCGTTGGCGAGGGTAAAACCCCGCTCCTCCAGCTTGGCCCGCGCCGCGTGGTAAGCGTAGCGCTGGGTCACCTGTTGCACAAACTTTTTTCGGTTGGTCCCGCGAACGCCCCACCAGTCGGCGACGATTTCATAGCTCGCACCCACCCTGCGAAAGCCGACGTCATAGCCGCGCGTCTTGACCTTGATGTCTACCTGTTGGCGCTGGCATCCAAAACCGCGAATCGTGGCGTCCTCCTCACAGGCATAGCCCAAATCCTCGATTGCCTGGATCAGATATTCCCGTTCCATCATCTGGGTTCTGATCTTGGTGAAATGTGACATCTCTACGCCATCCTCCGTAGCACCAGATGGATCCGCCCGTCCTGCTGCACCTCCTCGTTGGAAAGTGCAAAGCCCTGTTCCTCCAGCTTGGCGCGCGCCACATAGTAGGCATAGCGCTGAGTCATCTGTTGCAGAAACTTGGCCTGTCCGCCGCTCACTCCGCGCGTCACCATCTCGTAGGCCCTACCAACCTTGCGAAAGCCGACGTTGCGGCCCCGAACTTTGATCTCCACGCGGGGACCCGCGAGGCCAAGTCTGGCATTGTCCGTCCATCTATACCCTAAATCATCCAGCGCCTGGATCAGGTATTCCCTGACAACCATCTGGGTCTTTTTGATACGAACTATTTGCGACATCGTTTCAATCCTCCCCAAGTGCAGACTGCCGTAAATTCGTGCCGAGTTTTTCACACTCACACCGGCCTA
>CAYMWP010000110.1:0-16374 GCA_964393895.1 uncultured Anaerolineales bacterium
TGGCGCAGAAGCTGGGCCGCCGCTGGATCGCCGCCGACATCAACAAGGGCGCTGTTCAGACCACCTCCAAGCGGTTGCAGGCGGTCATCCAGGAGCAGATCGAGGCCGGCGCTGAGCCTCGGCAGGCCACCATGGGCCTGAACGAAGATGGCGAGGAGGAAAGCCCACCGCCGGCAGCCCTCTCCTTCAGCGTCTACCGGGTCAACGACTATGACCTGCAGGTGCAGCACAACGAGGCGGTCAACCTGGCGGTGGAGCTGGTGGGCATCGAGCGCACCAAGACCGACCCCTTCTTCGACGGCACGCGGGGCAAGAATCTGGTCAAGATCGTGCCCTTCAACCATCCCCTCACCCCCCTCGACCTGCAACTCATCCAGGACGAGATCAAGGCCCGCCCGCAGGAGGATCGGGACGTCACCGTCGTCTGCCTGGGCAAAGAGATCGCCGTCGACGCCTGGCTGGAGGCGTACAACAAGCACCGCCCGGTCAACGGGATCGACGTCATCGAGCTGCGCACCGATCAAAAGTACGGCAAGTTCTTCCTCCACCAGCCGGCCCAGGCCCAGGTTAAGGTCGAGCGGCAGGGGGACAAGATCGTGGTCGAGATCGAGGATTTCATCTCCCCCACCATCGTCGAGCGGCTGGAGATGGACACGCCGCTGTTCAAGGCTCACATCCCCGACTGGCGGGCGATGGTCGACGTGGTGCTGATCGACACGGCCTATGATGAGGAGGTGTTCAACATCGCCCTCTCCGACGTGCCCGAGCGCAAGGACGACCTGGTCGCGGGCCACTACGAACTGCCCGCGCCGGAGGGCAACGCTCCGGGGAGCGCGACCACCGTGGCGGTCAAGATCATAGATATGCTGGGAGAAGAGGTGCTGGTGACCGCCAAAGTCTACGAGACCTAAGAGGTTCGCAGGACTGGATATGCCGACCAACCTGCCCCCGGACTATTTCAAGATAGAAGAAGAATACCGCGCCGCCAAGACGGCTGGGGAGAAAATCGCCCACCTCGAAGATATGCTGAGCATCATCCCCAAGCACAAGGGCACGGACAGGCTGCGGGGCGATCTGCGCCGCAAACTCGCCAAGCTGAAAGAGGCGGCCCAGACCCGGAAAAAGACCGGGCGACAGGAATCCGCCTTTCACATTGATAAGGAGGGAGCGGGACAGGCGGTGCTCGTCGGCCACGCCAACGTGGGCAAGTCCTCGCTCGTGGCGGCGCTGACCAACGCTAAACCGGAGGTGGCCCCCTACCCTTTCACTACCTGGACGCCCACGCCGGGAATGATGAAGGTAGAGAACGTCCAGGTTCAGTTGATAGACACGCCGCCCTTGAACGGGGATTACGTGGAGCCGGAACTGTTCAACCTGATCCGGCGGGCCGACCTCGTCCTGCTGGTCGTGGATTTGCAAGCCTATCCCATCCAGCAGCTCGAGGACACGCTCGCTCTCCTGGAAGAACGGCGTATCCTGCCCCGCCGTCTCCAAGATCGCTACACGGGCCAGCTACGCGCGACCTTTGTGCCCTTGCTCGTGGTGGTCAACAAGAACGACGACGAGGGCAGCGACGGAGATTTCGACGTTTTCTGCGAGCTGATCGAGGAGGATTGGCAGATGGTGTCCGTCTCGGCCAAGACCGGCCGCCACTTTGACCGTTTGGAGCGAGCCGTGTTCGAGCGCCTGGAGATCGTGCGCATCTATTCCAAGCCCCCCGGAAAAGAGCCGGATTTCAACTCGCCGTTCGTGATGAAAGAGGGGGGCACGGTGGAAGAGTTTGCCGGCAAAGTGCACCAGGATTTTCTCGCCAACCTAAAGTCGGCCCGCGTCTGGGGCAGCGCCACGCACGACGGGCAGATGGTGGGCCGGGACCACGTCCTCCAGGATGGAGACGTGGTCGAGTTACGCACCTAGCGCCAGGGAGAGGGGCATTACGGAAAAAGGTAGTTAGCCTGTAGCGCGGATTCCATTCCGCGCGATTGAGAGTTGGAAAAGTGACCAAAGAAGAAATTCGATTGACGGCGCTGGCCAGCGCGGCTGGCTGAGCGGCCAAACGAGGGCCCGAGGCCCTGGCGCAGGTGCTGCGCCCGCTGGAAAACATGTTCCACGCCGACCGGTACCCCGAGTTGCTGGTCGGACTGGGCGTCAGCGACGACGCCGCCGTCTACAAGATCAACGACCAGGTGGCCGTCATCCAGACGCTCGACTTTTTCACCCCCGTGGTGGACGATGCCTACGATTATGGGGCCATCGCCGCCGCCAACGCCATGAGCGACGTCTACGCCATGGGGGGCGAGGTAGTGCTGGCGCTCAACATCTGCGGCTTTCCAGACGATTTGCCGCCGCACATCATCTCCGAGATCCTGCGCGGCGGGGCGGAGAAGGTGGCCGAGGCCGGCGGCGCGCTGGCCGGCGGCCACACAGTGGATGCCAAGGAGCCGACTTATGGCCTGGCGGTGATGGGGCTGGTCCACCCCGACCGCGTGCTCACCAAGGGCGGCGCCCGCCCCGGCGATGCGCTGGTGCTGACCAAGCCGCTGGGCGTCGGCATCATCACCACCGTCCTCAAAGCCGGCATCGCCGAGGAGAGCCACGTGGCGGCGGCAGTGGAGAGCATGAAAAAGCTCAACCGCCAGGCCGCCCGGCTCATCCAACAGGTGGGCGTGAACGGTTGCACCGACGTCACCGGCTTTGCACTGCTGGGCCACGGCTACGAGATGGTTGAGCGGAGCGGCGCGCGCTTCCGCTTCTACCTGGACGCGATTCCTTTCCTGGACGGAGCCAAGCAATACGCCGACGACAATCTCTTCCCCGGCGGCTCGTGCAACAACCGGGACGGTTACGCCCGGTGGGTAGACTTCCCGCCCGGCCTCTCGGAGGAAATGCAACTGTTGCTCTTCACGCCGGAGACCTCCGGCGGGTTGCTCGCCGCCGTCCCGCCGGAAAAGTTGGAGAGGCTCACCGCTCTCTTTTCCGGCCAAGGCCTGCCCTGCTGGATCATCGGCGAGGTGGTGGAGGGAGAGGGAATCGAGGTCGCCTAGAGGTAACCCTTCCAACCAGTTTAACGCAACTGTGGAGCAGCCGTGAGGAGGGCTTTTTTTGCCCCGGTCGCTCGATGGCTGCCATTCGCCTATTTGCGTTAATTTGTGTATAATTACGTGGGACGGCAGCATATTGTGGGTATAACTGCTCTAACGTTGCAGTACGGAGAGACGTACGCCAAAGGTCTCCGACCGAGGCGGACGCCTCAAGTCGAGTGGGGGGCTTTGGTCAGAGACCTCGCCCAACTGGCGGAATATGCCTCACCCCTGCGCTTTTCATAGGTATAGCGGTTCTTTCCTCTGGTGAACGCTTGCCGAGAGATAACGGTATGACATGAACTGGCAATACACTCCTCTGGTGTTTCCTTTGCTCATATCAACGGCGCTCGCCACCTGGTTGGCCTTTTATGCCTGGAGGCGCCGGCCGGCTGTTGGCATAACACCGTTCGTGGCGCTTATGCTGGCCGTAGCCGAGTGGTCGCTGGTGTACGCCCTGCGCCTGGTCAGCGCGGATCTGCCGACCAAGCTCTTCTGGGCCAAGGCTCGCTACCTGGGCATCGTCGCCGTGCCAATGTCTTGGCTGATCTTTGTGCTCCAATACACCGGCCGAGAGAGATGGCTTACACCCCGCAACATAGCGATCCTGGCCCTCGAGCCGCTAATCATACTGCTGCTGGTCTGGACCAACGATTGGCACCATTTGTACTGGAGCAGCGTCGGCCTGGAGACCAGTGGTTCGCTATCGCTGTGGAGCGCCACCTATGGCACGGCGGTGCGCTGGATCCATACAGTGTACACTTATGGAGTGCTTTTGCTGGGCGGTTTCCTGCTCGTTCGGACATTACTCCGCTCAACGCACCCATACCGCGAGCAGGTTTGTGTTTTGTTGATCGGCGCACTGGTACCACTGGCAGCGAACGTGCTATCCGTCTACCGTCTGATACCGTCCCCTTTGGACCTGACCCCTTTCGCTTTTACTGTAACCGGCCTGACGATGGCCTGGGGCATCTTGAGGTTCCGATTATTCGACGTCGTACCGGTGGCGCGCAACGCCATCATAGATAGTATGAGTGATGGAGTGCTCGTACTCGACGCGCAACATCACGTCGTGGACGTCAACCCGGCCGCCGAGAACATAGTTGGGCGTCCATCGGCCGAAACACTGGGGCGACCAATTGCCGAGGTGGTGGCCGATATTCCGGGCCTGAGCGAGTATTTCCACGCCCCCACCGAGACACAAGCCGAGATCAGTTTGGGGAGGGGGAAAACCAGACGCAACTACGACCTGCGTATATCCCCTCTCCGCTGGCGCCGCGGCCGCCCCATAGGCCACCTCGTAATTTTGTACGACGTCACTGAGCGCAAACAGGCCGAAGCGAACATGGCGGCTCAGAAGCGATTGTTCGAAAGCCTGGTAGCCATGGCGCGCGCCGTGGCCAAACAACCCTCCCTGGAGGCCACGCTGCAGAACGCACTGAACATGTCCGCCACTCTCACGGGCGCGGAGAACGGTAGTATATTTCTACTGGATGGCAGAGAGGTCGTGACCCACAGCGTCCTGGCGCGCGATGGAGCGACGCCGGTAGAGCAGCGCGACATCGTGAACAGCGTGATGGAGCAAGGGCTGGCCGGCTGGGTCGTCCGCCACCGCCAGCCCGCGTTAGTGCGCGATACCCGGCGCAATGACCGCTGGTTGGAACTGCCCGACCTGCCCTACACGGTCCGCTCTGCCATGGCAGTCCCGGTCGTGAGCGGGTCGGCGGTGCTGGGCGTTCTCACGCTCATGCACTCGAAACCGAACCACTTTAACACCGAGCACGCCTACCTGATACAGTCAGCCTCCGACCAGATCATGCTGGCTCTGCGCAACGCACAGATGTACGATGGGCAGCGCCGCCTGGCCAACCGGCAGACCACGCTGTACGAGGCGCTCCGCACCGTAGGGGAGCACCTCGACCCAGAGACCATAGCACAAACGGCAGTGGAAGCGGTCGCTAGATTGACAGATTGGCCTGCCGTCTCGCTTCTCCTGCCCGACGAGGCAGGGACGCACCTGATCGTCCAGGCGGTGGCCGGCGAACTGGCAGTGACCCAGGGAGAGCGGCTTTCCATCGAGCGAGGCGTCAGCGGGCGCGCCTTTAGAACAAAAGAGACCCAGCACGTGCCCGACGTGAGCGCCGATCCGGATTGCGTGGGGGCGCATCCCGCTCACCGCAGCGAGGCGGCCGTCCCTCTGCGGCGCGGTGAGCGGTTACTGGGCGTGCTCGAAATAGCGAGCGACTTGCCGATTGCCTTTGCCGAAGATGATATACTATTGGCCAAGTCGCTGGCCGAGGCCATCGCTCTGGCACTGGACAACGCCCGCCTCTATGCCGAAACACGCCAGTACGCCGATGCCATCGCCAAGGAGCGCAGCCGCTTGCAGGCCCTGATCGAGTCCAGCCGCGATGGGATCGCCCTGATTGGAATGGACGAGCAACTGTTGGTCATCAATGCGCCGGCGCTCACTCTCTTACAACTGGGCGGCCGGCCCGAGGATTGGATCAACCAACCTATACAAGATGCGTTGTCCGTCTTGGAGCGACATGCCCCACACGCCAAGAGGTCTCTACTGAACGAGATGCGGCGGATCCAGATTGGTGACGAGTCGTCCGGCGAAGGGGAGTTCGACATCCCACCGCGCAAGATCCACTGGCTGAACTTGTCCGTGATGACCGACGAATCGCCGCTGGGCCGGCTGTTGGTGCTGCACGACGTCACCGACGAGCGACTGTTAGAGAGAATGCGCGACGATCTGGTCCACACCATGGTGCACGACCTGCGCAACCCGCTCACGGCCATCTCTGGGGCCATGTCCCTCCTGGACAAACACGTGTCCGAGCTACTCGAGGTCGGCCAACAACGATTGTGGAACATCGCCCAGATCAACACTGGCATACTGTTGGAACTCGTCAACGCGATCCTGGACATAAGCCGGCTGGAAAGTCAGCAAATGCCATTGGAGCACACGCTGATATCTCTATCCAATCTCGTCACCGACGTGTTGGATTCGCAGATGCTACTGGCCGCCAACAAGGGCCTGTACATAGAAAGCGACGTGCCGCTCACCTTGCCTCCGGCCTGGGTAGATGCGGGACTGATTGAGCGCGTGTTGCACAATCTGATCGGCAACGCCATCAAGTTCACTCCCGAGGGCGGCACGGTACGGGTAACAGCCCGGGCCGACCCATCTGACCAATCCCGCATCATCGCCTCGGTCAGCGATACTGGCTCGGGGATTCCGCCCGATATCCAGGATCGGCTGTTCCAGAAATTCGTCACCGGTCATCAGGAAGGGCGCGGCAGCGGATTGGGCTTGGCCTTTTGCCGGATGGTCGTGGAAGCGCACGGTGAGCACATCTGGGTGGAAAGCACTTCCGCGAGCGGCACGACGTTCTCCTTTACCCTACCTACGCCGCTGACTGTCGAATCCTGACAACCTGCCAGTTAACGGGGGAGAAACCAGGTTTTTCTGTAAGCGAAGGCGCTTCTGCTTCGCCCGAAGCAGCAAAAACCTGGTTTCTGTTTGAAAACCCGGCATTCACGTTTTACGCATCACTTCTCACGGAGGATTGACAAAATGACACAGACCACCTACATGCCGGTAGACATCGTCGCCAGCTTTATGCAGGATACCTTCCAGGCCCTCGGCGTCCCCGAGGAGGAGGCCGCCATCTGTGCCGACGTGCTCATCGCCGCCGACCTGCGGGGGATCGAATCGCACGGCGTGGGCCGGCTCAAGTACTATTACGACCGCATCCGGCGCGGCCAACACCGCACCGCCACCGAGATAAAGATCATCAAAGAGACAGAGACGACCGCGCTGGTGGACGGCCAGCACGGCATGGGTCACGTCATCGCCTACCGTGCAATGAGGATGGCGATGGACAAGGCCAGCCAGTACGGTCTGGGCGCCGTCGCTGTGCGCAACTCGACCCACTTTGGCATCGCCGGCTACTACCCGCTGATGGCGGCCCAGGAGGGAATGATGGGCTTTACTGTCACCAACGCCCGGCCGGCCATCGCGCCCACCTTTAGTACCGAGCCGATGCTGGGCACCAACCCCATCGCCTTTGCCGCCCCGTCCGACGGCCCCCACCCTTTCTGCTTCGACGGGGCCACCTCCATCATCCAGCGCGGCAAGGTCGAGGTGCTGGCCCGCGCCGAAAAACCCATCCCCGCCGGCTGCGTCATTGACGCCCAAGGCGAGCCGCTAACCGACCCGGCACAGGCACTCGCGGCCTTTGGCCAAGCGCAAGCAGCGCTCTTGCCGCTGGGCGGCGCAGGGGAGGAGTTGGCCGGATACAAGGGATATGACCTGGCGGCGATGGTCGAGGTGCTCTCAGCCTCACTGTGTGCGGGATTGTTCATGAAGGACCTGCTGGGCTTTGCGCCCGACGGCTCCACCCGCCCCTACATGCTGGGTCACTTTTTCCTGGCGATAGACATTGAGCACTTTATCCCGCTGGCGGTCTCACGCTTTATCACCGGTCAGATAATGCGCGCGCTCCAAGAAGCGCGCAAAGCGCCCGGCGCCTCCCGCATCTATGTGGCCGGGGAGAAGGAACACAAGAACGAGCAACGCATCCGCGAGCAGGGCGTCCCGGTCAACGCCAATTTACGGAGCGAGCTGCAAATCGTGCGGGACGAACTGGGTATCTCTGGCTACGAAACATACTTCTGAAGGAGAACCGAGAAACCCGATCCCTGGCAGCCGGGCCAATTGCGCAGGTCAAAAGATTGTGGTAAAATATCCCTCGTTACCCTGGGGGCTCGTCTAATGGCAGGACAGCGGTCTCTGACACCGTATGTGGAGGTTCGAATCCTTCGCCCCCAGCCTCGCCCCTTCCGCCCGGATGCATTGCAACAGAAACACGACCGGTGCCCTGGTATGGACGCTAATTTAGCGCAGCAGCAGAGCGCCAGCATCCAAATCCTGTGGTACGCGTTCGAATCGCGGCGGGGGTGCTGGGGGAATTGCCAATAAGAACAAAAATAAGGTTCGATTACCCCACCCCGAACAACGGTGGCCCATCTCGGCATTTCCAGATATTCAAACTTCAACGTCCTGAGGCAATCCAGGGACTGCCACAAGCCGTCGGTGTTACCCACACCGGCGGCTTCACTTTGAGCAAGAGAGTCCTTGGAGGGGTCACCTGCGACCCACCCCAGCTTGCTGAGCGGGAGAGGTAGCGGAACGTCCAGGCGCTTCTCTCAAGGGGAGCAAAGCGAAAGAAGCGGGTAAAATCATTGCCGATCACCGAGTCTGCCGGGAAAGCGGATCCGTTGACAGGATTGCGACAGACGGCAAGCGGGAGATAGAGTTTGAAGATACTGTTCCTTTGCCGCTTCCTGCCCCACCCCGAGGCGCGGGACAGCGGCGGCCAGGATACGTACCATTACCTTGCCTCTCTGAGCGAACGGCACTCTGTCTCTCTGATTGCCTTTGCCACCCCGGGGCAGGCTCGCGCGGTCGCCTCTATGCGCTCCGTGTGTGAGGAGACCATCGCCGTACCCTACTACCCCCACGCCCTGCTACCTCGTCTGTGGCGACAGGGCTGGAGGCTGCTGTTACCGCGCGTGTACGGGCGCTGTGTCTCCCTGCGTTACCGCCGCGCCCTGCGCGCTCTGCTGGCCCGCACCCGCTTCGACGTCGTCATCGTGAACGGCATGATGACCCGCTACGGCAGCCTGGTCCGAGGGGCCAGGCGCGTGCTGGACGAGATTGACCTATACTCGGTGGTCGCCTATCACATCTATCGTAACGAGAAACGGCCCCTGCTGCGCCTTTGGAGCAAGTGGGACTGGCTCAGGACACAGGCATCCGAGCTGCGCTACGCGGCCTCTTACGATACAGTACTGGTGCGCTCCAGGCAGGATCACGAGTTTCTAAAATGCCTGATAGCGGAGCAAAAAATAGCCGTGCTCCCCCCCTGGTTCGAGGGTCTCGATACGTTGCGCCGCATCCCGCTCCGCCGCCCAGCAGGGAACAAACTCCTGTTCACAGGTGCGCTGGACCGGCCGGCGAACGTAGAGGCCGTACAACATTTCGTTCGAGAGATCCTGCCCCTGATCCGCCAGCGGGCAGCGGACGCGGAATTATACATCGTGGGAGGCGCGCCCGTTCAGCGCGTGAGACGCTTGGCCGCCGAGCAAGCCGTGACAGTCGTCGGAGAGGTTCCAGACCTGGCGCCGTTTTACGAGTGCTGCGCGGTCAACGTAGTCCCTCTATTGAGGGGCGGGGGCGTCATCGTCAAAACATTGAACGGCATGGCCGCCGGCCGCCCCACCGTAGCGACCGCCGTGGGCAACTCTGGCACCGGCGCGCAGCCCGGACGCGACCTGCTCGTGGCGGACGATTGCGCTTCGTTCGCCGGGGCGGTCGTAGACCTGCTCTTGGACCAGCAACTCTGGCAAGAGATCGCGGCGAACGGGCGGCGTCACGTCGTCGAGAACTATTGCTGGGAAGACACCGTCCATGATCTGGAAAACTTGCTACAATCGGTAGTAAGGGAAGGGGGACGTTAGGAGAATGAAGGCATCATACGAGCGACCGCTAGGAGATGGATTGATACTACGCACCGCCACCGGTGAGCGCGACGTCGAGCGGGTGGCCGAGTTCAACGGCGCCATCCATGGCCCAGCATCCATCGCGATGACGCACAGACTGTTCACCCACCATCCCAACACGCAGATGGAGGATCTGATCTTTGTCGAGGATGAGCAAAGTGGCCAAGTCGTCTCATCCCTGTGCCTGATCCCCTGGGTTTGGCGCTACGAGGACGTCGAAATATCAGCCGGCGAAATGGGCATCGTGGGTACTCGAGAGGACCATCGTCGTCGTGGGCTGATCCGCGCCCAGGTGGATCACTTCAAGCGCCGGCTGCGCGAGCGCGGCTGCCTGCTATCCCAGATCCAGGGCATCCCCTACTACTACCGCCAGTTTGGGTACGAGTATGCGCTGCCGCTGGAAGGCGGGCTGCGGATAGAACTCCGCCACGTCCCTGCTCCACCGGAGACGCCGTTCACCTTTCGCCTGGTCACGCTCGACGATCTGCCCACGCTAATGCGGTTCTACGACGAGGCCGCCCAAGAGATCGCCATCCACGCTGCCCGCAACGAGGCAACGTGGCGCTATCTGCTGACGCACTCGATTGGAACAGAGACCGAGTGCGAGACCTGGCTCGTTCAGGATGCAGGTGGACGGGCCACAGGATACGTGCGCCTCCCCAAGCACCACTTTGGCCAAGAGTTGGTGGCAGGCGAAGTCTCGCGCCTGGGGTTCGATGCAGCACTGGCCGTTCTGCACCACCTCAAGACGCTGGCCCTGGAGCGTGAAAAGCCCGGCATCCGGCTCAATCTGCCCGCCAACTGCGCCCTGATGCGCCTGGCCCGCTCGCTGGACAGTCACGACTTGGGCGCTTACGCCTGGCAAATTCACGTCCCAGACCTGGTCGCGTTGTTGCGCGCGCTGGCTCCTGTGCTCGAGCGCCGAGTCGCCGAGTCGCCGTTCGCCGGACTAATGTGCGACGTGAGGCTGAACCTGTACCACGAGAGCCTGTTGCTGCGCTTTGAGGCCGGGCGGATGACCGAGGTCGCCAACTTGGACTTTGGCGACGATGGAGAGATTCGCTTCCCGCCGTTGCAGCTCGTTCCACTGGTGTTGGGGTATCGGACGGTGGAGGAATTGTGCGCCGCCTACCCTGACGTGAGAGTCGCGCCAGCCTGGCGATTACTGGCCGACACACTGTTTCCCAAAGTGACGTCGTTCATCTACACCATCTACTAACAAGGACGACTGCTCACAATAGTGCGAGGCGCATCGCCAATTTGCCCACACTGACTCGCTGTCCCAGCCATCGCGCTACCCTTCTAAGCATTCTTGTGGTATCATCGGGATTGAGATAATGATGAGCTCAGAATCCACTCCTCCCCGTATGCCCCGCCCGCTACGGGTGATCCTACCCGCGCTGCTGGCCAGCCTGGCCCTGCTGCTCCTTCTGGGCAGTGTCTCCTCCGCCGCGCCGACCGACCTGCCGGAATCCGTCGCTCACGATCCCGTCGTGGCCTACATCGTCTCACAGGTCACCACCCAGACACTGGAGCACGAGCTGGCGGGCCTGACCGGCGAGCGACCGGTCGTCGTGGCGGGATCGCTCTACACCATCGCCACCCGCAACACCTATTATGCCCAGCCAATCTCTATGACCACCCGCTACGCCTACGAACAGTTCGCCGGATATGGGTTGGTCGTCACCTACCACAATTACGTCTGGAGCGGCAACCACTGGCGCAACGTGGTGGCCGAAAAACCCGGCGCGGGAGAGTCTGACGAGATCTGTCTCATCACCGCCCACGTGGACGATATGCCTCCGAGTTCTCTCGCCCCTGGCGCCGACGATAATGGCTCTGGTTCCGTCGCCGTCCTGATGGCAGCCCGGCTGCTGGCGCCCCAGCGCTTTACCCACACCCTGCGCTTTGTGCTCTTCACAGGCGAGGAACAAGGACTGCGCGGCAGCGCCGCCTACGCCGCCGACCGCAAGGCGTGCGGCGAGAACATCCAGGGCGTGGTCAACCTGGACATGATCGGTTACAATTCCGACGCCAACCAGGCCATTGACCTATACGCCCGCAGCGACGTGACAGGCTCTCTGGAACTGACCCGCATCTTCTCAGACGTGATCGGCGTCTACGGGCTGGGCCTGGTTCCCAGTCGCTTCAGCAATGTCTGGCCCATCAACGCCAGCGATCAGTGGAGTTTCCTCGAGCAGGGCTACCCGGCCTTCCTGGCTATCGAGGATATGGGCGACTCCACGCCCTACTACCACTCTACGTCGGACACGCTCTCCACGCTCGACCTGGACTATTACGCCGATTTCACCCGCGCCGCCATCGCCACCATCGCCCACCTGGGCCGCTTGTTGCCGGGCGGTTACCTTTCCGGCACGGTCCACGCGCTGGATACGGGCCATCCTCTTCCAGCCACTGTTGGTGCCTTTGTGCCCACCCATAACTACACCTTCACCGCCTCGACCGGAGCCAGCGGGCTCTATTCCCTGCCCCTGCCCAGCGGCAGTTATACCGTCACCGCTTGGGCGGCGACCTACTACCCGACCACCATCACCGATGTGCTCATCGTCACTGACACCGTCGTCACGCGGGATTTTGTCCTGGAGCCGTGGCCGCGCACGTACCTGCCATTGATCGCCCATGGCGGTTGACCGGCTCTTTTCCGGCTACGTCTTGGACCTGGACGGCACCGTCTACCTGGGGGACGCGCTTCTGCCGGGGGCCAAAGGCACGGTGGAGAGGCTGCGGGCGCGCGGCTCGCGCCTCCTCTTCCTCAGCAACAAACCCATCCAGACCCGCGCCGACTATGCCGCCAAGCTGACCCGCCTCGGTATCCCCACCGCGCTGGACGAGGTCATCAACTCTTCCTGGGTGCTGGCCCGCTGGCTGGAGCGGGAGGCTCCAGGGGCGCGATTGTTCGTGGTAGGGGAAGCGCCGCTCTTGGGGGAACTGCTCGCGGCGGGGTTCCGGTTGGTCGAGGAGCCGGACGCGGTCGAGTTTGTCGTCGCCTCCTTCGACCGCACCTTTGATTACCGCAAGCTCCGAATAGCGTTTGATGCGGTGCGGGCTGGGGCGCGCTTCGTCGCCACCAACGGCGACCGCTACTGCCCCACCCCCGAGGGCGGCCTGCCAGACGCGGCGGCCGTCATCGGGGCCATCGAGGAATGCACTGGCAAGCGGGTGGAGGTGATCGTCGGCAAACCGTCGCTCATCACCGCCCGCGCCATCCTCGACCGGTTGCAGCTTCCGGCCTCAGAGTGTATCATCGTCGGCGACCGGCTGGAGACGGACGTACTGATGGGCCAGGAGGCGGGCATGGCGACGGGGGTCGTCCTCACCGGCGTCACCACGCCGGAACTGCTGACCACCTCTGAAATCCAACCCGACTATGTGCTTCACCGATTGGACGAACTGCTTCTCGATGTGTAAAAAGAGGAGAGGCATTCGGAGCGTTCAGTGATTCTGGGGTTGGAGGGGCAGACCCGGCTTAACCGTGACGCAACCGTAGGGCGGGTTCATCACCCAACCCCCAGCACCTTGGCCAGTCGGCTGTGCACATCGGAAGGCAGCGGCTCGAGCTTGCCCGGCCCCCGCAGCCAGGCTTTCACCTTCTTGCCGTAAAAGACCGGTACGGGCGCATCGTTGACCTCCAGCGTGACGTCCGGGTTAACAAACAGAACGACCGGACGCACCGGTATATCAGCGTCGGGCAGTCTTTTGGTCAACCAGCGTTCCAACTTGCGCGCCTCGCGCTCGGCCTCCAAGTGAGGATTACCCACCACTTTTTGTCCCGCAAACAGCCGGAGGAACTTGCTCCGTTGCCGATGTTCCCACTTGCCATCCCTGCAAGTTACCTGTCCCCCCTGGGTCTTGATGACAAAGACGGTGCAGCCGCCGGGCTCCAGGAGGACGTGGGAGGCGGGGAGAACGTATTGCAGGAGCGTGTAGCGCCCCCCCAGGTACTTTAGTTTTTCGGCCAGCGCCTCGTGATGAGCAAAGAGGCCGGCGTACCGGTCGGCAAACAGCCCTCCTACAAATATGCACAGGTAGCCCACCGCCGTGCTCGCCAGCATCCAATTCGGTCTCGACCAAAAAATGAACAGGGTGATGAGCAATACGGCAAGCCCGGCCAGCGCCCCATACTGGCCCACGAGACCCAACACGCGGATGCGGCGTTCGTTACGGATGATACGCATTTTCACTCCTCGTAGCGCCCCAGCACCAGGCAGGCGTTCTGCCCACCCAGGCCAAAGGAGTTTTTGAGCGCAATCCGCACGTCCGCCTGACGCGGTCCCTCCGGCACATAGTCCAGATCGCACTCTGGGTCGGGGTTATCCAAGTTTAGCGTCTGGTGTATCACGCCCCGCTCAATGGTGAGCACGCACACGGCGGCCTCGATCGCCCCGGCTCCCCCCATGGCGTGACCGATCATGGACTTGGTCGAATTGACGGGCACCGCGTAGGCGTGCTCGCCGAACGTCCGCTTGATCGCCTGGGTCTCAATAGGGTCGCTGATCGGCGTGCTGCTGCCGTGGGCGTTGATGTAGCCCACGTCGGCCGGCGCAACTCCGGCGTCGTCTAACGCCCACTGCATGGCCCGGCTGGCCCCCAGGCCCTCCGGGTCCGGCTGCGCCACGTGGAAAGCATCGGACGAGGAGGCGTGGCCCAGCACCTCGGCGCGGATACGCGCTCCACGCGCCTGGGCGTGTTCCAGCGATTCCAGGACGAATATAGCACAGCCCTCACTAAAGACAAAGCCGTCGCGTTCGGCGTCGAAGGGACGGCTGGCCCGCTCTGGTTCTTCGTTGCGGGTGGAAAGCGCCCGCATAGCATAGAATCCGACGATGGGAGTGAAATGGATCAGTGCCTCCACGCCTCCGCAGATCATCACGTCGGCCGTGCCCCGGCGGATGAACTCGCTGGCCTCCCCCACGGCCTGCGTGCCCGTGGCGCAGGCGGCGACCACGGTGCTGATCGGCCCCTTGGCTCCGGCCCAGTAACTCACGTGGTGGGACGGCATGTTCACCAACATCGAGGTGAGAATGAAGGGGTTTACTCGACCGATCCCTTTGGCGCGGAACGTGTCTATCCCTGCGAGCGCGCGCTCCATGCCTCCGACGCCGCTCCCTACAACCACGCCGACCCGTTCCCCCTCGGCCAGCGGCAGGGCCAGTCCGGCGTCCGACAGCGCCTCCTGGGCCGTCGCCACGGCTACTTGCGAGCAGCGCGCCATGCGCCGCGCCTCTTTAAAATTGATGTATCGTTCGGGATCAAAGCCCTTCAACTCGCCAGCGATGCGCACCGGCAACTCTGAGGCATCGAACTGGGTGATGGAGCCAATGCCGGAACGGCCGGCCAGCAGCCCCTCCCACGTTTCTTCCAGCGTCAGCGCCAGGGGGGTCATAGCCCCTAGGCCGGTCACGACTACACGTCTACGTTTTCTCATTCCTACTCCTTTGCCAAACCATTGTGAATCGCCTCCACGACCCTGCCCTGTACCGCTTTACGCGCCTGGCCGATGGCGCTTCTGATGGCGCGCCCGTTGGAGCGACCGTGGCCGACGATGACCACACCATTGACGCCCAGCAACGGCCCCCCACCCACCTCGAATGGGTCCACCTGCCGCGCCACGCGACCAAAGGCCGGTTTCGCCAACAGCCCACCTACCGCCGTCAGTGGACTGGCCTTGATCTCGTCGCGGATAAAGCCGGTCAGCATCTTGGCCGTACCCTCGAGCGTCTTGATAAAAACGTTACCGGTAAAGCCATCGCTGACGACGACGTCAGCGTGGCAATCTATCGCCTCTTTAGGCTCAACGTTGCCGACAAAGTTCAGGTCAGAATCGGCCAGCAGTTTGTACGTTTCCTTGACCAGCGCGTTTCCCTTACCCGGCTCCTCGCCGTTGGAGAGCAGCGCCACGCGAGGTCTGGCGCAGCCCAGTACCGCTCGCGCATAGACACTGCCCATCAGCGCGAACTGGAGCAGGTACTCGGGCCGGCAGTCGGCATTGGCGCCAATGTCGAGCGCGACGACGCGTCCGGCCGGCATTGGAAGGATCGCGACCAGCGCCGGGCGCTTGACTCCCCGGATGCGGCGCAAGGTGTGCAGCGTGGCCACCGCCAGCACGCCGCCCGTGTTCCCAGCGGTAACGTAAGCATCGGCCTCGCCATCGCGCACCAGGCCCATACCCAGGTGCATGGACGAGTTCTTTTTCTTCCGCGCGGCCCAGGCAGGATCGTCGTCCATCTCGATGACCTCTGGGGCGTGGACTAATCTCAGTTTGAGGCCAGCGGTGTCGTGGCGGGCTAATTCCCGCTGGATGTCACCTTCGCGCCCGACGATGACGATCTCGTCGCCCCATTCACGCGCCGCCAGCACCGCCCCTTCGACGTCGGGAATAGGATAGTTGTCGGAACCCATCGCATCGAGGACGATTTTCATTGGCTTGCTCCCTTTCACTTTCGCGCTACACGATGTTACAGGCTGAGTGATAATTATACTCCGTAGGTCTCTGATAGACAAACCGGGCTGGTGATTACCCTGTTAGTGTATAATGGACAAAACAGCGCCGATGAGGTAAAACAGTGATGATTCAATCGTCTGTCTGTCACCCCATTTGTTCCTCCTTAATCGTGAGATTGAATTGGAAGAACTCTATCATGACTGCTCACCATTCGCGTAATCGGCTGGTCAAAAGCTGAATTTCCTGGTAAGCTCTGGG